>DATJOE010000083.1:0-42006 GCA_035507305.1 Solirubrobacteraceae bacterium
AGTGCCCGGCGAGCAGGCCCATCCCGTACATCGAGACGGGCGGCACGCTCGTGCAGTTGCCCGTGCGCCCGGCGCGGCACGCCTGGCACTCGCCGCAGTTGATCTGGAAGGGCACGACGACGAGCTCGCCAGGTCGCACCGCGCGCACCTGCTCACCGACCGCGAGCACGCGCGCGACGCATTCGTGCCCGAGGTGCAGCGGGAGGGGGAACTGCATCGCGCCGAGCGCGATCGGGCAGTCGATGTCGCACGTGGACGCCGCGATCGGGTGCACGAGCGCTCCGAGCGGGCCGGGCGCGCGGGGAGCCGGCACCTCGCGGAAGCGCAGGCTCCCGCGTGGAGCCGCCTGCAGCGCGCGCATCCGTCGCCGCGTGTGGTGCGTGCGCTCCGCGAAGGCGTCCGAGACGGTGTCGAGCGCCCTGCGAGCGCGCTGCGAACGGTCGCGTTCGAGGATCGCCGGGGCGCCCGCGGCGGCGTCCAACGAGAGCAGGCCGGCGTAGTGGCGCACCCACCCACGTGGCCTCGAGTGGGCGCGTGCGAGGAGCGATCCGGGGACGCTCGCCATGCTCGCGTCCCACCCTAGCCGGCACGGTGCGCGGTGCCGTCCCCTCGCGCGCGACGGCGGAGCGTCGCGCGTCAGCATGCGCGCGGTCGCGCCGAGCGTCGCGCGCCTATCTGTAGCTGCCGAGGTCCTGCGTGTACGTGGCGCCGGGCCCCTGCCAGCCGTCTGCGTTGCGCAGCGGCATGCCGAGCGCGATCCCAACGCCGCTCGCGCGGAAGCTTGGATCGAGGATGTTCGCGCGGTGGGGCGGCGAGTTCATCCAGCTCTCCACCACATTCGCAGGGGTCGAGAGTTCGCCGCCCGCGGTCGCGACGTTCTCGCCGATCGCCACGCGCGAGCTGGGCGGCACGTAGCCGCTCGTGAGGATGCGCATCTCGGCGGTCGCGCCGGAGGGCGTGCGGTGGCTGAAGTAGTCACGACTGACCATTTCCGCCGAATGAGCGGACGCGACGGCGTCGAGCGGACCGTTCGCGGCGAGTGCGGGCAGATCGTGCGCCACGCGTTCGCGATTTACGAGGCACAGCGTGGCCTGCTCTGCGACAGCGACGTCGCCGATGTCCGGCACGAGGTTCGCGCCCGAGCAGCGCCAGCGGCGCAGGGAGCGGCGCCGCTGCGAGACGTGCCCGCGCGAATGGCGGTGGCGCTTGATCGTGCCGGTCGCAATCGCGGGCAGCACTAGACAGCCCAACGCGATCGCGAGCATGCACATCGCCGGGCGCCGAGTGCCGGCGGTGGCTCGCCGCAGTCCCAGTGGCACCGCGTGCAGAATACAGATGGCCGCGGTCACGACGTTACAGAGCTGTTACCGGGCGGCAGGAGGGCGCCGCTAGACTGCCGACAGCTAGCTTGGTGGGCGTAGCTCAGCTGGTAGAGCTCCTGGTTGTGGTCCAGGCGGTCGGGGGTTCGAGTCCCCTCGCTCACCCCTCAAGAATTGCCTGCAAAAGCGCACCTTTTCTGGAATCGCGCTGGTCGGCAAAGAGGCAGTTGGGGTCCAATTGGGGTCCAATTTTTTTTCGGACTTGTTTCCGCGCGGCGTATGAGGTCCCCGGCGACGCGGTCTCCGGGGCATCGCGGTGCCTCACCGCTTGACCCCGTGGAGCACGTGTCGGCCGCCCTCATCCAGTGCCCTGCCGACGATCCAGAGCGCGCTCGGTCGTTCTGGTCAGTCAGGCGGCCCGTTGCCGAGCCGGACGCTGGCAGCGTGCTTGCCGCACAGCGGATGGTTATGTTCGCCCCCCCGCGGCGGCCCGCGACCACACCTACGCGAGCATAAGTGGCGCCTATGGCTCGTTGTGCTTTCGGAATTGGTCTGAGCGATCGGCGCGTCCAGGCTGGTGCTTGAGCTGTTTACGCACTCCACCGAAAGGAAGGTTCACGATGTGCTCGAACTGCAACGCTCTTCAGGCGTGTGACTGCACGGGCGGCGCGGAGTTCGCGACGTGTCTGTGTGAGCAGGGCGAGTTCTGCTCGGCCTGCGAGCATCAGCCGAATACGGAGGTCGAGTCCAAGGTGGATTTTGTGGCCGCGACTACAAGCGAGGAATTCGAGGTTGAACCCGGGTAGGCCAAGCGCACGGGCTCGCCGTGGCAATGCCGGCACGCATCACGCACGCCCGATCCCCGAGACGATCTCATGAGGAGCCAAGACGACCGCGAGCGCACGGGCCGGCGCGGGAGACAGGCGCGGCGGCCGCCGCGGTGCCTCGCGGCGGTCACAGTCAGTCCCCGCGCTTCGAGCGCCGCTGCCAGGTCGCCGACCGCCTGAGCGACCAGCGAGCCGGCGCCGAGCTCGTGGTGCGCGAACAGGACCGGGTAGCTCTGGTAGTGCGCCATCGTCAGTTCAGGCGCACCGCCGATGGCTGGGTGGGCGACGGGCGCCTTCAGGACGCCGCAGGAAGGGGCGTACGAAGGTCGCGCCCGCGTTGTCACAACACCTGCTTATGACACTCCCCCTCACCGCGTCTGACGCCGACGCATGTCGTTGTGCACCGTAATTCGACACCACGAAGAGGGTCCGCGATGTGTTCTAACTGCAATGCACTTCAAGAATGCGACTGCACTGGCGGTACCGTCTTCGTCCAATGTCAGTGCGAGCGGGGTGTCCACTGTCCGATTTGCAACCACCAGCCCGCTGCCCATCTCGCCGCAGATCCGGACCTCGTGATGGAGATCTGCAGCCCCGCTCTGCTCGCCGTACTCGAGGATGACATTCGCCAGGTGAGGCATGCTCGCTGGAGCGGGGCGAGGGCGGCATGAAGGAAGGTCGCTCCTCGCCAAACGGCCTCGGGCCCGCTCAGCCCACACGCCTGCGGCGAGTCTCATAGCCGCCCGTGGGCCCTATCCATCGTCGGCCTTGGTCTGAGCGAGCGCTCACCTCCAGGCACCGTGGCGAGCTCGCGGCTTGCCGTTTGGGCGCCCGGCATTGAGGGGAGTGCGAGTGCCGGCCGACAGCGCAACGACGCGCCGCAACGTCTTCGTCTCGCTCGCCGTGAGCTGCGTCGAGACCGCTGCGCTCGGCGTCGCCGCATGGGCGAGCGGCTCGGTCGCGCTCGTGGCACAGACCCTCGCGGCCGCCGCCGACGTCGCGGTTCAGGTGTTCCTGCTCATCGGCGTCCTCAGCAGCGCTCGCCCCGCTGATGACACCCATCCGCTTGGGTATGGGCGGGAGCGCTTCTTTTGGTCATTTCTCGCGGCGCTCAGCAGCTTCGTCGGGGGTGGCGTACTCGGGCTCGGAGCGGCGCTCCGCGCGGCGCTTCATCCCTCGCCGATTGGCAACTACGCCCTCGCATACGCGGTGTTGGCCACGACGCTCGTGCTGGACGCATTCGCGTTCGAGGTCGCGTTGGGTCCGCTGCGTCGCGAAGCGACCGCACGCGGGGTCTCGCTGCGAAACCTCCTCGGCCTGAGTACGGACCCTGCGGCAACGGCACTTGTGGTCGGCGGAGGCACGGCAGTGATCGGCGGCGTCGTCGCGGTGGTCGGCCTGGTGCTCAGCCAGCAGCTAGCAAGCCCGACTCCGGACACGGTCGCGAGCGCGCTCATCGGCGTGCTGCTGCTGGCCGCGTCGGCGCTCTTGCTGGACACGAATCGAGAGCTTCTCACGGGTCGTGGCGTCCCGCTCGCCATGGTGCGCGAGATGCGGCGAGTGATCGGCGCTCAGCCCGACGTGCTCGACGTCCCCGACCTGTTCGCGGTCGTCGTGGGACCTTCGAGCTTGATCGTCTCCGGCGACGTCACCTTTGCCGACGAGTTGGATGTGCCGCAGGTCGAGCAGACGATTATGCGTGCCGCGGGCGCGCTTCGTGAGCGCTGGTCTGCAATCGACTACGTCTACCTCACGCCGGTCCCGAAGGCCCGGCCCCGTCGTGCGCCGTGGTCTCGGTCCGGCCGACCACGCCGGGAGGGCCATTGAGGTCCGCCGGATAACCGGCGCGTTGCAGCACGCGGCGAGCCTCGTCGTGGGAAATGCCCTTAACCGACGGTGCCATCGTCTACTGCCGCTCGTCGAGCGTCGCGCGCGTATGCGCGTCCGCGGGCTCGATGTCGCCGTTGCTGGTGCGGGCTAGGGTTCCAACCGAGGATGCAGTTCGCCGGGCAGGTCCTCGCGCGCGCCGGCTGAACGAAGCGACTCGCGTCTTGCCTCCTCGACCGCGCGGCGAAAGTGAGTCGCGTCGAGCCCGGGAACCCGACCTTGCACGTCGAGATCAACCGCGATCAATTCGCGATCGGGGAGTCGGCCGGAAAAGGTGCAGGCGGCTTCGACCACGATCTCATTCGCCGGCGAGCCGGCCCCGCGCAGCCGCTCAGAAAGAGCCGCGGCGAGGAACATCGCGTGTGTGATGGCGAGCAGCTCACCCGGCGTCGCCTCCTGTGAGTCCGGTTCACCTTCGGGCAACGTTACGGGCAGTGCGCCGAAGGCCCGACTCTGGCTCTCGACGCGCGCAGTGCCACTGGGAGGGTGGGTCGACCAGGACACGCGGCCGCGCCGGGTGACACGATCGGCTACTCGGGCGGCGGATGCCTCGTCGTTCAGCGGGTGTGGACTAGTAGTGGCGGGTTCAGTCATCTCGACAGCTCCTTTGAATTTGTCGAGAAGCGTGAGCGGCGGAGACTCGGCGACCTAGAAGACGGACGGGCAATCGCCATAGGCTGCAGTTACGGAGCCGCGCGAGTGCCGCCGCGGCAGTGCCAGACGGCGACATAAGCGGCGGCGGTCGACTGCGGTCGCATTCGGTATTGGCCCCCGGCGACCCGGGATCCAACTTCAGCCGTGCAGGTGACCGACAGACAGCTGATCGAAGACGTCAGTGACGAGCTCTTCTGCGACCCCGAGGTCGACAGCGACGCGATCGCCGTCGGCGCCGAGGGCGGTGCGATCAGGCTGCGCCGGGCCGTCGGCAGCCTCCGCCAGAAGCGAGCGGCGAAGAAGAACGCTGAGCGGGTCCGCGGCGTGAACTCGGTGAGCAACGAGCTCGAAGTGCTGATCCTCGACAAGCACAGGCGAGAGGACGCCGACCTGCGTGGCGATGTCCTGCAGGCGCTGACGCTGGACGTGGGCGTCCCCGCGGCGGTCGATGCCCAAGTCGAAGAGGGCGTCGTCTGGCTGGGGGGCAGCGTCGATTGGCAACTGGCCGAGCGTGCCGAGGCCGTCGCTGCCGCCCGGCGGGCCTCGGGAGTCACCCCTCTCGACGATCGCATTCGCATCGAGGCGATCGGGAGCCCCTAGCATGCGCGTCGCCTTCGTGCTCTCGGGCGGTGCCAGCCTAGGCGCCTGTCAGGCGGGGATGCTCGAGGCGCTATATGAGCGTGGAATCCGCGCCGACATGATCGTGGGTTCATCGGTGGGGGCGATTAACGGCGCGTTCATCGCCTCGCGCCCGCCCACCGTGGATACCGCTCGCAAGCTTCAAGGGATCTGGACCGCGCTCAACAGGTCGCAGGTCCTTCCGGCTAATCCCCTCGCGGCGGGACTTGGCCTTCTGGGCAAGCGTGATCACATCGTGCCCGTCGATCCGCTGCGCCGGCTCGTGCGCTCTCACGTCGAGTTCGAGGACCTCAAGGAGGCCGCGGTCGAGATCCATGTGATCGCCGCCGACTCGCTCACGGGCGAGGAGGTAAGGCTCTCGCGCGGGCCCGCGGTCCAGGCGATCCTCGCGAGTGCCGCGATCCCGGGAGTGTTTCCCTGCGTGCACTGGGATGGACGCCGGCTGATGGACGGTGGTGCGATCAACAACACGCCGATCTCGCACGCTGTCGAGCTGGGCGCCGACCGTGTGATCGTCCTGCCCGCGATCGGCGGCGAGCAGCGGATGGGAGCGCCTCGTGGCGCCCTTGCCGCCGGCCTCCTGGCGATCTCGCACATCCTCGCGCGGCGCCTAGCGGAGGACATCGCGCGCTATGAAGGCGACATCGAGCTGACCGTGCTGCCCGCACCCGCCGCGCCCGGCCTACCGACGGACTTCACCCGTGCTCGCGAGCTGATCGCCGACGGTCTGAGCCGAGCCCGCTGGACGCTGGCGCGCAGACCGCGCAGACGCGGCCGCGCGGCGGCCTCGGCGCTTCGGCGCGTCGCTTGAACGTCGACATCGAGTAGACGTGCGTGCGAGCCCGGGGCAAAGAACTCCCCTCGGGGTGCCGTGGATCGAGCCGCAGGACGTTGCACCGCTCGTGGTCTTCCTGACCCCGAGGAGGCGCGTATGGTCAGCGGGACCTGGTTCGCGGCGACCGGCGGCGATGCACACCTGACCGCCGCTTGCGCCGTGAGCGACACCGAGACGACGCCAGCCAGCGGACGAGCACACCGCCACGCGTGGGGCGAGGCGCGCGACGCGGCGGATGTTCACCTCCGACTATCTCGAGCGTCACGCACGCTGCTCGCCGCTGGTGCTGCCGCGCGCTGCCAGCGGCGACGACGTCAACGCGCGGCGCACCGAGACGCACGCCACCGCGACGCAGATCTGAGCACCGCGATTCTCCCCACGGAGGCGGCGCGCCGCTGCGTGGACCTGGCGCGGCCGTGCTCGTGCGGGACGCTCACCGGCGCGCCATACGCGGCGCTTATCGCGAATCCGAAGCGGGCATCTTGGTCGCTGCCGCCTTCCGCGCCAGGTTTGATCGCGACGCGCCACCTGACGGTACCGTCGCCGTGCGCTTCGGCGTTTGCGCCCGGATTCCGTCTACCTGAGGGCCGCGTCTTTCTCGAAATCAACCCTCGGGCAACCCGAGAGACACGGAGAAATGATGGCCGACAACCATGAACTGGCCCTTTACACCGCGGTGTACGCGGACGTCCCGGCCGCGCTCACAGACCTGGAAGCACTCGAGCAGCTGCACAAGGACGAGATCATCGGAAAGTACGACGCGGCGGTGATCGATAACGAGAACGGCAAGTCCCACATCGTCAAGCGCGTGGATCGTCCGCGTGTGCGGGTGATCCCAGAGGCGCTCGGTGGAGGGACGCTGCGTCGCAAGGAACTCAACGAAGCCGCTCAGGAGCTCGCCGCCAGCGAGGCGGGGCTGATCGTCGTCGGCGAACCGACGATCGAAAAGGGCTTTGACAAGGCCGTCACGGGCGCCGCGAAGGTCGTCAAGCGCTCGCTGGACGCCACGACCGACGAGATCGCGAGCGAGCTGCAGGAAGCCGTCAGCAGCTAGCGCCCTTGCGGGTGCCGATTGCCGCGCGGTCTGGAGAGGGCATGCGTCGAGGTGCGAGCTGCGCTGCTACGCGAGTTGGCTTCGCGTGGCCGCGCTTCTCGCCCGCCTCGAGCGCGGGGCGGCTCAGCGGCGCTCGGCACCCTGACACCACGACGTCCGCCACGGCCGGTGTGCCGAAGTAGCCGAAGTGGGACTTGGCGACGTCCATCGCCCCGCGTCGCAGCGGCGAGCCGAACTGTCCTCGGCCCGCCTCGACGCTGCGCTCGTGTGGTTCGATGGCCAGAACACGGCGATCGCGAGGTTCGCGAGCGCGCTCGAGCGATCAGACGCCGAGGAGCCGTGGCTGCGCGAGCTGGGGTTCATCGAGCATCACCGCGACGGGCGGCTGCTGCTTCGTGCCACGGTCGCCGAGCACGATCTCGATGACCCGGACAGCGATCACGTCTGCACGCATGCGTCGGGAGTCTGCAGCCGTGCGGTTGGGCTACTGGGAGCCCTGCTGCGATCGCCCGCAGTCGCCACCGCGCTGCTGCCCGACCGCAGCATCGGCGAGCGGGCGGGCGGGCCGAACGCGACCGAGACCGAGACGGAGCCATTCGTGCAGCGCCTCCGCAGAGCGCTGCCGAGCGGATGCTCCGCGATCGTGTTGGTCGCGACGGCCGCTGACGTCGACGAACTGATCGTGGCGATCGGTGAGGGCGCACGTGGGACCGTCAGGCGCACGCTCACGTCCGCGCAGGAAGCCGCGCTGGAGGCATCACTGCGCGCGCCCCCGCCGCCCGAGAGCTCCGGCTGAGCCCCGGGTCCTCTGCACGCGCGCGCCCGGACTGCTCCGTGGCTCGCCGTGATCAGGGGCTCGCGCCCATCCGGTCGGAGAGCTGATCGAGGGTGAGCCCGTAACGTTCGAGGACGGGCCCGTCACGGTCCAGGTCGATTGGGTCTGGCAGCTGCGCCATGACTTCCTCGATCACCTCCGCGGGGTACCCGGCGCCCTGCATCACGTCGCGAGCGTCGGCGTGCGAGATGGTCTGTGCGAACGGCGCCATCAGCTGCGCTCCTGCGCGAGCATGCCGAGCAGATGGGCGGCCGCAAGCTCGATGTCGCTGTGCCGATACTGCCCTGCGCGCGACTCGGCTGCTAGCAGCGCGCAGCGGTGGACGTTCTCGAAGTCGCCGTAGGGGAACTCGTAGCGCTCTTTGGTGTGCTCGCGCTTGGCCTCGTTGACACCGAGGTGCCACCGCGCGTACGCGTCCAGGCCGTGCTCTTCGATGAAGCCGTTCTCGGCGGCCGCAGACGGTTGGTGCTTGCTCCATTCGCCACGGCCGTCGAGCACGCAGTGTCCCTCCTTGATGAGCCGCTGTGCGTGCTCATACGCCGTCCGGTTGACCTTGACTGCCATCGTTCCAATCCTTTCGCGGTTGCCAGATGTCGGTGTCGCTCGCCGGACACGCGCCTGAGCGGGCCGGAGGTGCTTTGCCATTCCGACTCGCCCGGGCGCGGCCGCTGCGAGCTGCTCGCTGAGCCGCGTGGCGTCAGTACTCGACGAGAATGCGATCGTCGACGTCGGTCACGCCCGGGGCGGCCCATGCGGCCGCCAGCGCCTCGTCGTGCTCGGCCCACGAGCTAACGGGACCTTCGAGGGTGAGCGTCCCGTTCGAGGTCGAGACTGAGAGCTCGTCGGCGTCGAGCCCCGCGTTGCGCTTGAACGCCTTGCGGATGTCGGTCTGGACGGCTTGCGCCTGGGGCGCCGGGCTCAGCGCGATCTCGTCGAGGACGTCGATCACACCAGGCACGTTCGCCGCGACGAGCTCTGCGTCTTCACGCTGAAACTGCCATTCGACGGTACCCGTGAGGGTGACAGACCCGTCGTCGACCTTCGCGTCCACGGTTTCGGGGATGAAGACATCCAGCGCGAGCGCGCGTAACACGTCCCCGCGCACGTCGGCGTCCTCGCGCGCGAACTCATCCAGCAGGTGGACCTCGAGCTCGTTGCGCACCGAGCGCACCCCGTAGACCCGCGCGGCCGCCTTCTTGGCCTCGTGCTTCTCGCGAAGGCTGCCGACGGTCCCGCGCAGCGTTATCTCGCCGCCGTCGGCCGACACCGCGATCGCCGCGTTATCGACCTTTGGGTCCCAGAAGAGTTCTTCGGTGACGTTGTTGATCAGATCTTGGTCGGACATGTACGTTGCCTTTCGTTGGGATTGCGTAAATGCAGCTGGTTCTGCGGGCCAGCGCCAGGCTCGCGCCGGGTGCGCCGAGCATGCGCGGCCACGCCCTGTGTCGGCTCGCGTCGACGCGCGCAGGCGTAACCAGGCTCCAATCACGTGGCCACGCTGCGTCCGCCGGAGGGCGGCCTCCTGTCTCAGTCCACGCGGAGCGCGAAGACGCGCGCGTGTGGTTGGACTCGATGCTCGGTTGCGATGGGTTCCAGTCGAGTCTCGGCCGCGATCGACGCATGTCAATACGAATCCTTTATGGAATCGCGCCTGCGCCGGTAGCGCGCCCGGCAGCCGCGTGAGGCGAGCGCTAGAAGGCGGCGACTTCGCGGGCGCGGCGGGATCGGGACGCCCCTACGACGAGCCGTCGTCGTTTCCGCGCCCAGGGTCCACTGGCTGGCGCGCAGGCGGGCTGGCAGCCTGCCCGCGCCAGCGGCCAACTGTGTGCCGCAGCTGGACGTAGCCGATGCTCTCGGGCAGAAACGGCAGCCAGTAGGAGATAGTCCGGTAGGCGAGCACGGCCAGCACGGCCAGGCTGCCGTTCACACCGAATCCCAGAAAGGCGCCGATCATGCCGCCCTCCACCCCGCCGATTCCAGCGGGCAGGGGCAACGCGCTGCCGAGCGTCCCCACGTAGTAGCCCATGATCAGGACGGCGACGGGTGGAGCGTCTCCAAAGGCGCGGAAGGACGCCCACAGCACCGCGATGTCGAAGCCCCACGCCGGGATCGCCGCGAGCCACGAGCGGTCGGGCCCCCGCGCGGTCTGCATCGCGCAGCGCAGGCCCTCGCGCAGCGTGCGCGGAACCGTGGCGCCGCGCCGCCACCAGCGTGCGACGCGCCGGTGCGAGCGCTCGGCCCGCCGGAGCATGAACTCTTCTACGGGCTCGGCGAGCCATCGCATGGAAAGCGCGAGCACGATCAGGCCAAGCGCCAGGAGCGCGGGCAGGAGGGTCAGTGCGAAGGGCGCGTGGCCGGTGAAGGCCCCCGCCCAGAGACCAAATCCGGCAATCACGAGCGCAGCCATGTAGACCCCGTAGTTGATGAACTCGAACGACATCATCTCCTCGGCGAGCGTGTCGGTTGAGAGGCCGGCGGCACGCAGCGCCCAGACGGCGACGGCCATGCCGCCGCTGCCGGCCGCCGCGAAGAGCTTCGTCGCGCCGCCGCCGGCCATCGTGATCTGGTAGCTGGCCCTCCATCCGATGCGGGTCGCGCCACGCGAGAACACGCTGCGAAACACCGCCATGTAGGACGCCAGCGAGAGCGCCTCGAGCGGAACGCCGAGCGCGAGCCACCATGGATTACCCGCGCGCAGGCGTTCCAGGGTCGGTCCGAGGCTGACGATCTGCGGCAGGACGTAGTAGAGGAAGCCGACCGACGCCGCCCCGAGGAGCAGCGAGCCCGCGGCGCGTCTGTGGCGCGCGAGGAAGCCCCTTCTGTGCGGTCCGTGGCCTTCGTTCGTCTCAGAAGCAGGTGTGGCCGTTGCGGTGTGGAGCTCCTCGCGAGTACCGGCGTCCGCGCGCGCATCGGCGCCGTCAGGGGTGCTCCGCATTCAAAGAGGATGTATGCCGTCCGCGTCGTGGCGAGATCGTCTTCGCTCAGTCCCAGAACCAGGAGCTATCGCTCGCTGCCAAACTCGCATCGCTCGGCGCCCCGCGACCACGAATGCTGAAGGCATGATCACGCCTGGCTGTGGTGCGCCGTGAGGGGTGTCGAAATGGGCGCGACCGTAGTCCCGGCGGGCTCCCGGCACGCTCCCTCTCACCACAGCTGGGGAGCGCTGGCGGCCGCGCGTGGGCGGCTGCAGAAGAAGGCGCTGAAGCTGCTCGGCTATCTCGTCGTCGTATTCCTGGTCATCAAGCTGATCCCAGGGATAAACGAGGCGCTGAAGAGCCTCGAGCGGGTGCGCTGGGAATGGGTGATCGCGGCGTTCGCGCTCGAGATCCTCTCCGAGATGGGATTCGTGGTCTCGTGGCGCGCGATCGTCGACCCCGAAGACGTGCTCAGCCGCGAAGGCCGCGGGCGCCGAATGGCGACCCGTGTCGCGTGGGCGCAACTGGGAGGCGGCATGCTGGTGCCCGGAGGCTCGCTCACCAGCGTCGGCGTGGGAGCCTGGATCCTGCACCGCTTCGGAATGCCGACCAAGCTGATAGCCGAGCGCCAGTTCAACCTCAGCTTCCTCAACACCGCCGTGGACGCGCTCGCTCTGATCGTGTTCGGACTCGGCCTCGCATGCGGGCTCTTCCCGGGCGCAAACAGCCTCGCGCTGACGCTGCTCCCCGCGGCACTCGCGGCGATCGGCGTCGTCGCCGCGTTGCTGATCGCACGCGGCGCTGCGAGCTACGCGGCGCGAGCGGAGGCCAAGCACCCGAAGCTTGCCCTATCCATCACCACGCTCGCCGACGCGGTCCAGGACACCGAGCGGCTGCTCTTCCACCGTCGCGGCCCAAAGAGCGTGCTCGGCGCGATCGCGTACCTGGGATTCGACGTGCTCGTGCTCTGGAGCGCGTTCATCGCGATCCACGCCCATCCGGCGCCGGGCTTCGCGGTGGTCGTAATGGCCTACATAATCGGCGCGCTCGGCGGATCGATCCCGTTACCGGCCGGTCTCGGCTCGATCGGCGGAATGGTCGGGATGCTCATCCTCTATGGCGTCGGCCACGGCCCCGCGGTCGCAGCGGTGCTCCTCTACCAGGCGGTCGGACAGCTCGTGCCGCTCATCGGCGGCGCGATCGCCTACGTGTTCCTGCGTCGCACGCTCGGTCCGATACGCCGCGCCGCCCCCGCTCCCCAGACGTTACGCGTG
This sequence comes from Solirubrobacteraceae bacterium, assembly GCA_035507305.1. Classification (GTDB taxonomy): domain Bacteria; phylum Actinomycetota; class Thermoleophilia; order Solirubrobacterales; family Solirubrobacteraceae; genus Palsa-744. The sequence continues at coordinate 12,240 of DATJOE010000083.1, forward strand.
TGACCTTCGTGACTCGCGCGTCTGAGCCCCAGTCGGGACTTCACGCCACAGCGACCGACAGGCCGATCGTCAGTGCCGAGACGACGACGAGGATCGAGTAGGTGACCAGGTACCCGCGGTAGTGGCCGATGATCGCGGCTGCGACGAAGGTGATCGCGATCGACGCGATCACACACCCCCGGGAGTCGCCGAAGATGAACGGTATCGCTGGCAGAACCGAGCCGATCAGCGTGGCGAGTGCCATCACGCCCGCCCTGCGGAGGTTGCGCTCGCCGTCCGAGAGGTACTGACCGGCGCCCATTCCGATCGTGGCGGCCACCGCGATGCCAATCGCACCGGCCAGGATCTTTGGAGCGCTCGCGTTTGCCGCCAGCAACCCCGCGACGACGCCGAGCGTCGAGGTCATCCCGTCGAAGGAGCCGAAGATCGCCTCTCTCAGATCGGGCATGGACAAGCCCGCACCAGCCCGCGCCGGGTTGCTCGCCGGCGCAGCCCCTGAGCTCACCGTGTCGGCGCTCATAAGCCGACCGTACTCCAGGCGCTCGCGACGGACAAGCACTCTTGGGTATGGCGGAGGTGCGTCGATGATCTGAAACGCTCTGCGCCGGGGACCTATCGTGATCGCATGAGCCTCATCCGACGCTCATGGCGGCCTGGGCTGGGCGAGAAGACCGGTCTGCACGACATCCGCGCCCGGCGTACGCGCGAACGGGCCTCGGCGCGTGCTCTGCAGGGCTCGCTGATATCGCTCGCCGCGCTCGCCGGCTCGTCGGTCCGGGACGCAAGCGGCGAGCCCGTGGGCAAGCTCCGGGACGTGGTCGTGCACTGGACTCGCGCGACCGCTTACCCGCCTGCCACGGCGATCGTCATCCGCAGTGGCGGCCACGACGTGCTCGTGGGCATGCGCTGGGTCGACATCGAGGCACCCGCATCCGTGCGCCTGCGCTCCTCGGCGGTCTACGCGCGGACGCTCGAGCGGCGCCCGGCGGATGTAGCGCTCGCCCACGACGTGCTCGATCGCCAGGTGGTGGACACGAACGGCATGCAGCTCGTCCGGCCGGCCGACGTCTACCTCGTCGACATGGATGGCCGCATCGAGGTGGCGGGCATCGAGGTGGGGGTGGGGGCGCTTCTCAGACGCATCGGGCCGCGACGGCTGCGTGCACGCGCGCGCCCACGACGTGTCATCGACTGGGCGACGATCAGGGCGTTCGCACCCGCACGCCCCGACGGTGTGGGCCGCGGTCGTCGCGATGAGCTCGCCGGCCATGCCGGTGCCGGGCTCGAGCTGGCGGTGAGCGCAGGCGAGCTGCGGAGGCTGCGGGCGAGCGAAGTTAAGGACGCGCTGGAGGCGGCAAACCGCTCGCACGGCGGCTCCTCATGAGCGCGCGTGCGGCACACGCGCTCGATCGCCGGCGACCGGATGAGACCGAGTCGAGTCGGCCGGTGGCGCTCCCGCGCGATGAGGTCACCTTCAGGCCGGGCGAGGAGCTTACGGTCGAGGCGCAGGTGGTGCGGACGCTTTACGGCGACCCGGCCCGGCGACGAGGCATCTATGGGACCTCTCGCGCCGCGCCCGCGGACCAGCTCTCGAGCGTACGGGCAGTGACCTGCGCGAGCGTGCTGCCGAGGAGCGCTCCGGCGACCGCGTCTGCCGGATAGTGCACGCCGGTGTGCACACGGGAGTAGGCCACGACGGCCGCGAGCGCGCGAATCGGGATCGCGTCGAAGGGCAGGACGCTGCCGACTCCGCCGGCGAACGCGAAAGCGCTGGCCGAGTGCCCGGACGGGAAGGCGCTGCTCAGCGGCATCGGCGCCTGGCGGCCGGGGTCTACTTCGCTACGCACCGGTCGTCGACGACGGCTGAGCGGCTTGATCAGGAGATTGGCCACGGCCGAGGTGAGGGCGACCGACGCGAGCCCTGTCAGCGCGGCGCGCCGGCCGCGAGCGCCGCGCGTGCTCGCGAGCACCGCCGCGATCGCAAGCCACAGCCGCGAGCGGTCCGCAGCCTGCGTGAGGCGCACCATCGCAGGGTCGAGATTGGGAGTGTCGGTACGCGTGATCGCGGCGTAGACCGCGTGATCGACGCGCTCGGCGTCTCCCAGCCAGCCCCGCAGCGGGGGCTGCGGGGTAGCCGAGGGGCTCGTGGCAAGAAGCGACACCAACGGCAATCCTACGAGCCACGGTGATGGCGCAACGACCACGCCGAGCGCACTCGCTGCAGAGCGCGCGGCTCGACGCGCTCGCGGCGCTCGTGCTGGGCGCAGTCGCGCTCGGGCTCGTCGCGGTGGCAGCCTGGAAGCAGTTCCCGGACGGTCTGATCGCGCTTGCCTGTCTCCTGAGCGCGCTCGTCGCGGCCCTTCACGGAGTGGTGCACAGAGGCGCCGTACGCGTGCTCGCCCTCGCGCTGGCGCTCGCGCTGCTTGGCGCCGCCGTGGCACTGCTCGTATCCCGCGAATGGGTCCTCACGGTCCTCCTCGTCCTCGCCGCAACGCTCTCGCTAAGTGCGGCGAACGCCGCCTTTCGAGTGCGCATCGCGCTTCCGCGCGGTCCGCGTCCGCGGCGGGCCGTGCTCTTCTACAACCCCCGGTCAGGGGGCGGGAAGGCCGTGCATCTCGCGCTCGCATCCGAGGCGAGGGCGCGTGGGATCGAGCCGGTGGAGCTCACGCCCGGCACGAGCCTGCAGGCGCTCGTGCGTGACGCGGTGGGGCGGGGCGCCGACGCACTCGCGATGGCCGGCGGCGATGGCTCGCAGGCGATCGTGGCGGCGATCGCGGCCGAGCGCTCGCTGCCCTACGCGTGCGTGCCCGCCGGGACGCGCAACCACTTCGCGCTGGACCTCGGCGTCGACCGCGACGATGTCGTGGGCGCGCTTGACGCGCTGGTCGACGGCGGTGAGCGCGTGGTCGACCTGGCGCTGGTCAACGGCAGGGTCTTCGTCAACAACGTCTCGCTCGGGATCTACGGCGAGGCTGTGCGGCGACCCGGCTATCGCGACGCGAAGCTGCGCACGCTGCTCGATGCCATCCCCGATGCGGTGGGCCCGGACGCACGAGCGCAGCCGCTGCGCTTCACCGACCCGGAGGGTCGGCGCCACGAAGATCGGGCGACGGTGCTGGTCTCGAACAACCGCTACAGGCTGGGCGGCCTGGGCGCCGGCACGCGTCCGCGCCTGGACGATGGTCTGCTCGGCATCGTAGTCGCGCGCGAGCGGCCCCCTGAGCGGGCCGGCGTGCTGGAGCGTGCCCGCGGCTTGCGCGCGTGGACGGCGCCAACGTTCACTGTGCTGGCGGACGGACGCCTGCCGGCCGGTGTCGACGGCGAGGCCGTCGAGCTGGCGGCCCCGCTGCAGTTCAGCATCTGGCCGCGGGCGCTGAAGGTGCTGATCGCGCGTGCACACCCCGGCGCCTCGCCGTCGGTCATCGAGCCCGAGGGGCTGTCGGAGGCTATCCGCGCACTCGCGCGGATAGCCCTGGGTCGAGCACCGCGGTAGCGTGGGGCGGGCGGTTGTTGGTCAGCTCGCAAGCTTGCGGACCTGGAACGCACGCACGATGTCGGTGATGCCCTTCATCAGCGCCCAGATGCCCGCGAAGATGAGCAGCGTGTACGCCCGTTCGACGAAGAACTCGCCGGTGGTCCAGAACGCGAGCACGATCATCAGGATGCCGCTGATCAGCCCCAGCCACCAAAGGGGATTGAACGGCTGCTCCGTGAACGCCTGAATGGTCCACATCACCCCGATCAGCAGGAACACGAAGCCGAGGATTTCTGCGAATCCCGCGAACGTGGCCTGGGGATGGATCAGCGCGAGGATCCCAGCCACCGTCAGCAGACCCCCGAAGAGGGCCCACAGCCACCGCGTCGCGCGGTCGTCGATGACGGCGAACGCGAACTCCTCGGCCGCGAAGAGCAGAAACATGATGCCCGTCAGCACGCCGACCGTCACGACGGAGGCGTGGTTGAACTTCAGCACGACCACGGCGATGATCAGCCAGAGCACTCCCAGCAGCAGCTCGACCCACCAATACTGTGCGACCGGCGCCAGGATGTCGCTGATCACGGGACGGTGACCCGGCGGGCCATTCAACTCCGAGGCGATTTCCTTCACGCTCTGAGCGGGTTCGGACATGTGTTTCTCCCAATCAATCGACGTGGACGACGCCCGCGGAGCATGAAGTCCGCAGGCTTCTGTCCAGCCTCGGCGCGCGCTCGCAGCTTTGCTAGACAGATGGGGCAGCGCGGCGATAACCGCTGCTGAGGACGAGCGATCGCGGCGATCGACCGCGGGCTCCTCGCGCACATAGACGTCGCTTATGACGGCGGCGACCTGCGCGTCTTGGCAAGCCAGGCACGCGGCGCCACGATCGAGATCGAACGCGCTGCTCACAGCCGGGCGTCTCCTCCCCCATTGCGTGTGGCACCGCAACCGCCGCCCTCTCTGGCAGTGGGTCGAGCCGCCGCGACGGTGCCTTTGCTCGTCGCGGCGGCCGAGCGCGTCCACCACCGGCGAGCGCGTCCTCGATCGAGCGCCATCAGCGCTGGCTATGGCGCGACAGCGATGATCGGCTTGGTTGGATGCGCCGGGCTCGCCAGGGTGCCGTCATGCCGTATGTGAGCTGCGGGCACTGCCGCGGGCTGAACTACCTGCCGCGCTCCTATCTGCAGGCGGAAGTCAGCTGTCCGGTGTGCGGCGGCCCGCTGGACCCTGGGTCCTATCGGCCGCGCGCGGCGCCCGGTGTGGGCTCCTCGGCCGGCGCGGAGCTCGTGCGGCGGCAGCGCTCGGCGGGCGCCGGCCGGGACGGGCTCGAGCGAATCGCTGGCCGACCGGCGGCGGGCACTCGCCCAACGACGAGGTGAGCGCGACCACGGTCACGGTGAGCACCGCTGGTTATGGCGCGCCCTCGTCGATGTTCTGAGTGCCGAGGCCCTCGCGCGGTAGCGTCCAGCGTGAGATCGCTTGCAGACCCTCAGGGGCGCCGGTCGTGAGCGCGATCGACGCTCCCGTCCATCGCGCCGCGCGCACACGGCCGCGCTGGGTGGTGCGGGTGCTCGCGCTGCTCGCGGTCCTCGGCCCCGGGCTGATCGCGGCGAACGCGGGCAATGACGCCGGAGGCATCCTCACGTATGCGAGCGCGGGGTCTCAGTTCGGCTACCGCACGCTCTTCCTGATGGTGCTCATAACGGTCGCGCTGGTCGTCGTGCAGGAGATGTGCTCGCGGCTCGGTGCCTACACGGGGCAGGGCCTCGGTGCCCTGATCCGCGAGCAGTTCTCCCTGCGCAGCGGCGCGAGCGCGATGGTGCTTCTCTTCGTCGCCAACGCCGGCCTCACGGTGAGTGAGTTCGCCGGCGTGGGGGCGTCGATGGAAATCTTCGGCGTATCGCGATACATAGCCGTTCCCCTGGCACTCGTCGCGATCTGGGCGGTGACGGTGCTCGGCAACTACTCACGCGCCGAACGCGTCTTTCTCGTGATGGGGCTCGTGTTCATCGCCTATCCGATCTCCGCCGTCCTCGGTCACCCGCACGCGGGCGCGGTGGTGAGCAATCTGCTGTGGCCGCACTTCCTGCACTCCAAGGCCTTCCTGTTTCTCGCCGTCGCCCTCATCGGCACCACGATCACGCCGTACATGCAGTTCTACCTGACGTCGGCAGTCGTCGACAAGGGCGTAACTCCGGCCACCTATCGCGGCGAGCGCTTCGACACGGTCAACGGGGCGATCCTCTCCGACGTCGTCTCCGTCTTCATCATCATCGCGACGGCTGCCGCGATCGGTGGTCACGGGCCACTGAACTCTGCCGGTGAAGCGGCCGCTGCTCTGCGTCCGGTCGCGGGCGCAGCGGCCGAACAGCTCTTCGCGGTGGGGCTGCTCGGCGCCTCGCTGCTTGCCGCGACGATCGTGCCGCTCTCGAGCGCCTACGCGATCGCCGAGACGGCCGGCGTCGAGCGCTCGCTCTCTCGCAAGCTCCGCGAGGCACCCGTGTTCTATGGGCTCTACAGCACCCAGCTCGTGATCGGCGCACTGATTGCGCTGCTGCCGGGGAACGCCGTGGAACTCGTGGTAAATGCACAGGTCCTCAACGGCTTCATCACCCCGGTGCTGCTGAGCTTCATACTGATCCTCGCCAACAGGCGTTCGGTACTTGGTGACGCGGCCAACGGCCCTCGCTTCCGCGCGCTTGCCACCGTTTGCGTGGCGGTAGTCGGCGTTCTCTCGGGCTTCGTGCTCGTCCAGACCGTCGCCGGATGGCTGTGAGCAGCGGCGGCGCTTGGTGGCGCGAGAAGTGAGCGGCGACGAACAGCATCCTGCGGCGACGAGCGATCGCGCAGCGCCGCCGCCGACACTCGTGCGCCTGCGCGCGCCGTCGATACGAGGAGTGCTGCGCATCCTGCTGATCGTGATCGGGTGCGCTATCGCGCTCTACCTCGTCTGGAGGGTGCGAACCGTTGTACGGCTCGCCGCGATCAGCCTGTTCCTCGCGCTCGCGATACTTCCGGTCATCGACGCGATCGACCGCAGGACGCGCGCGCATCGGTCGCTGATCATCCTCGGCGTTTACCTCCTGCTGATCGCGGCGGTGCTCGTCATCGGGTACGTGGTCGTGCCGAGCCTCGTCAAGGAGATTGGACAGCTCTCGCACAACGCGCCGCGCTACGCGCGCGACCTTCGCGCGAACTCGACTTTTCGGCACTATGACAATCGCTACCACATCAGCGCGAAGCTCGTGCAGGATGCCCGACGGCTGCCGCAGACGCTGGCGCATCTCGCCGGGCCGCTCCAGTCGGTGACGGTATCGGCCGCGAGCTTCCTCGGTCAGCTCATCACCGTACTCGCACTCACGTTTCTGCTCACGCTCCACGGTCGTGAATACGTGAACATGGCCCTCTCGCTGACCGGAGGCCGCGAAGAACGCTACAGGCACCTGATCACCGACATAAACCGCGCGGTGGCGGGGTACATGCTCGGGAACATCGTGATCAGTGTGCTCGCGACGCTCGTGACCTGGATCGTGCTGTCGATTCTCGGCGTCCCGTATGCGTTGTCGCTCGGCTTCGTGATGGGATTCTTTGACCTGATCCCGCTCGTCGGCGCGACGCTGGGCTCGATCGTCGTCGCTGTCGCGACCGTCACCGTGCATTTTCCGGTCGCAACGATCGTGTGGATCGTCGCGATCTTCTTCTGGCAGCGCTTTGAGAACTACGTCATTCAGCCGCTGATCTACCGCCGAATGCTGCACGTCAATCCGATCGTCACGATCCTCGCCGTGCTCGCGGGCGCCTCGCTTCTCGGGATCCTCGGTGCGCTGATCGCGATCCCGACAGCCGCTGCGATCCAGATCGTGCTGAGCGACTGGTGGTCCTCGAGGGGCGGGGCGCGCGCGAGCAGCGCCCGAGCCGACCTGGGTGCCGGCGCGAGCGCGGAGCAGGCACCGGCCGGTTGACCGCCTGCGCGCCAGCGCTCGCCGTCGGGGCGCGAGGATCAGGTCACGGATGGCGGCCGGCTGGGAGAGGAAGGGGTGGTGGCCGGCGTCGAGTTCCACGACGCTGCCCACCCGACCGGGAACTCGCGCCGCGGCTCGGCGGGGGTACCCTGGTCCCCCGCGCAGACGAGGTACGTCGAAGACACGTGCTGCCAGGCGGCTGAGCACGCCGGCTGCTCGAGGACCGCAAGGCTCTGGCGGGCCGTCTCCTCCGCGGCCTGCTCATGGACCTCGACGCCACCGGCGACACCGCACGCACCGACGGGGCCTTCTACGACTTCCTCGCCACAATCGATGGCGCCTGAATAAGCGATTCCCATTGTGCGAACTGGATGCGACCTGCGCGTGCGGCAGCTGCACGAGATGGTGGCGGACTCGGGCGCGGCGTCTCGTCTCGCGCTCTGCTGGGACTTGGGAGCGAGCCTGCGGCGAGGGTGCGATGCGTCTGTTTTAGGAGCAGGTGCCTGCGCGGGCGGCGGGCCGCCCGCGCAGGCACCGATGCTCAGGGGTTGATGACCTTGATTTCGTTCGTGATGCCGTAGACGCCGTAGAGGCCGGCCACGTCGTCGTAGGCGTCGTCGCTCTGGAACTGGTAATTGACCGTTCCCTTGAGCGTGATCCAGCCGTCCTCGACCTTGACGTCGATCGACTCCTCGGGGACCTCGACGTCCCACATGAGGATCTGCAGCGCGATGCCGCGGATTTCCGCGTCTTCACGCTGCCAGTCGTCGAGCAGGTGGACCTTGAGCTCGTCGTGAACGTCGTAGTCCTGGTCGGCCTCGCGGGCATCCGTGACGGCGGCGCGGCGCTGGCGGAAGCTGCCGACGGTGCCGCGCAGGGTCACGACGCCGTCTTCGGCCAGCACCGCGATCTCGCCTGGATCGGGGATGCGGGGGTCGAGGTCGAGCGCTGAGCGGATGTCGTCTTCGACAGTGGTGCTTGTGAGCATTAGTGCTCCTTTCGGGATTGGAGGGTGCTCCGATCCTGGAGCGATGAGCGCGCCACGACCAGAACGCTCGCGCGTGGGCTCCATACCGCGCGCTTACGGGCGCGCCGGCAACGGCATCCTCCGAGTGAGCGAGGCATTGCGCTCCGGCGCGTGCTCGCATCCTCAGGACGGATAGCCAGCCCAATAAACACGGGCAATCGCGGGTAGGGCTAGCCCGACTCCGCCGGTAGGGACAGTGGCGCACGGCCGGTCCGGCTAGCGCCCGCTGAGGACGCTGGACGACGGTCTCGAGGCGCGCTCCTCCTCACCCCACTGCTATCCGGCGCTGGCCACCTGCGAAAAAGACTGTCAGTGCGGGTGATGCGAGTACTCGAGTGCGGGCATACGGTGCTCGGCATGATCCGACTCGAAGGAGGCATCACCATGAATTTCCTGATCCGTCCGGGTGTCCCGTTCTACGGCAAGCAGTTGCACGCTCGCGCGATGAGGGTCTGGCGCGGCGCGGCCGACCTGGTCTGGACGCGCTGGGAGGTCTTGGGAGAAGCCGCGCCCGAGCTCCGCCCAGTTGCGTTTGCGGCCTACCTCGCCGCGCTCGACGCCGAGGCATCGGCGGCCGCCGCGCTCGCCGACATCCAACTCTTCCAAGCCGCGTAAGGAGCGTTCGATGGAGCTTCGTCACCTACGCTATTTCGTCGCCATCGCCGAGGAGCGCAGCTTTACGCGTGCCGCGGAACGACTGTGGGTTGCTCAACCCGGGCTCTCCACGCAGATCCGGCGGCTCGAGCGCGAGCTCGGTGTGCGCCTGTTCGAGCGTCACACGCGCGGCGTTGACCTCACGTCCGCCGGAGAGCTGTTCCTGGACCGCGCACGCGCCGCGCTGGCCGCCGCCGAGGTGGCGCGCTGCACGGGCGGGGACCTCCAGAGCGGCGTCCTCGGCAACGTGCGGCTCGGTCTCTGCACGGCGCCGCGCTGGCAGGGCAGCTCCAGTCTCCTCGATGCCTTCGCCCGCAGTCGTCCGGCCGTCGAGGTGAGCGTGCTCGAGGCCTACGGCGGCGCGCTGGCGCGAGAACTGCGGGACGGCCGACTTGACGCGGTGCTGGTGCCCTCGGTCTTTGGAGCCGCTGACTTCCGCGGCGTTGATCTCGGAACGGAGCCGTGGGCCGTGCTCGTCGGTGAGGGCCACAAGCTCGCCGGCGAGGGCCCGCTCGAGGCCTACGAGCTGCGCGGAGAGGAGATCGTCGTCACCGGGCATCGCGACGGCGGCGCCTATGACAGGGCGGTCGCCGAGATGCTCTCCGGGCTCGGCCTGAGCGCGGCGCTGCGCTCCGGCGGCCCGGGTCCGGCGTTCCTCGCCGACGTCGCGGGCGGCGAAGCGCTCGCGCTCGGCACGGCCGCGTGTGCCGTGGGTCCCGGCATCACCGCTCGCACGCTGGCGCCGGTCTGCACGGTTGGCTTCCGCCTTCTCTGGCAGGCAGATACTCCCTCGCCAGCGCTCGCAGAGCTGATCCGCACGGCCGAGGAGCAGGCGATGCCGGCGCTCGCAAACACTCGACCGCAGCTGCGGGCAGTCGCATGACGAGAGTTGACCCCAGATTGGAAGGCGCCGTGCGTAGCGAGATGAGGCGCCTCGGCGGGCGCTCCCAGCGCTATACCCACCGCGCCCAATGGCCGCGTGCGGTCGCACAGAGCCTGCACCACGGCCAGCATGGCCTGCTCGAGCACGTCCAGCGCGTCGCCGCCGCCGTGCCCGCTTCGTTTCGGCCCGTCGCTTGGCTCCACCACGCGGGCGACGATCTTCCCCGCGCGCGGGACCTCTCCGCCGCGGGTCTCACACCTCCGGAGCTCGAAGCGATCAGCCTGCTCGCCGACGCGGAGCGCAATCCGGATGGCGCCAGCGACGCTTGGGCGGGCCAGGCGATCGCCCGTGCGCCCGGCATCGCAGGGCGCATCGCGAGGGTCGTGGCGCGCGCCGCGCTCGCAGATCTGCTGCGCACGGGTGCTCCTACCGCCGGCTGCTCGCCGACGCTGATGGCGCCGAGTGAACTGGGGCTCCTGAGATGAGCGCCCAGCCGCGGGCGCAGAGCGCTGGGCCGGCTCGTTCGCCCATCCGACCGACCTCCGACGGACGCCGCACGCCCTTGAGCGCCGTCGAGGAGGTGCGGCTGGCGAGGCGCATCGAAGCCGGGGATCTGGCGGCGAAGCGGGAGATGACCGAGCGCAACCTCGGCCTCGTCTACGCGATCGCGAGGCCCTACCGCAACTGCGGCGTGCCGTTCGCCGATCTCGTCCAGGAGGGATCGGTCGGTCTGATACGCGCCGTCGAGGGATTCGACCACCGCCGCGGTCTGAAGTTCTCGACATATGCGGTGTGGTGGATCCGACGCTCGCTGCTCGACGCGATCGGCGCCGCTCAGACGATCCGCATCCCCGCTCACGCGGCGCAGCAGCTCTCCGCCGTGCGGCGCGCCGAGCAGGAGCTCGAACGCGCGGGCGTACGCCTCGCCTCGGTCGAGGCGCTCGCCGAGCGCAGCGGATTGAGCGTCGCCAACGTGCGCGCGGTACGCCAGGCGGCGCGTGTGACCGCGTCGCTCGATGAATCGGTGGGGGATGAGGCCAGGCCGCTCAGCGAAGTGATCGGCGACCCTCACGGCGTCGATCCAGAACGCGACATGGCGCGTGAGGAGATGCGCAGGCACGCCTGGCGGCTGCTGCGGCTGCTGCCCGAGCGCCACCGTCAGGTCCTGATCAGGCGCTACGGCATCGGCGGCGGTCGCCCGCAGAGTCATCGCGAGATCGGCGAGCGTCTCGGCGTGAAGGAGGAGCGCTGCCGCCAGCTCGAGCGCGAGGCGCTGCACCGGCTGCGTGAGCTGCCTGCCTCGACGCACCGCGCTGCGTGAGCGAGCGGCCCTCAGCGCGCGGACACCTCGCGAGCAGCAGACGGCGGGCGCGGGGCTTCGCCGCGCGGGCGGCGATCATGCTCGTCGTCGACGGGCTGCTGCTGTGGGGTCTCTCTGCGCTTGGGGCCGGCATATCGGTGCCCTCCTTCGGCGCCGGCGTGCTGACGGCCGCGGCGATCGCGCTGCTGACCGCGATCCTGTGGCCGGCACTCACTCGCCTCGCGCTTCCCTTCACGTTGCTCACGCTCGGCGTGGGGACGCTCGCACTGAACGCGGTGGTGATCATGGTGGCGTTCAAGCTCGTCGACAACGTGTGGCCGAGCTTCGCGGCGGCCGTGCTCGCGGCGGCCGTGCTCGCCGTTGCAGCGATGCTGCTCGTCCCGCTGATGGACTTCGACGGCGATGCCTATCACCTGCGCGTCGTGCGCCGGCGGGTGCGGCGCGGAAGAGCGCGCAACGAGACCGATGTTCCCGGGGTCATCCTGTTCGAGTTCGACGGGCTGAGCGAGGGGGTTCTGCGCGAGGCCGCGCGCGACGGCTATGCCCCCACGCTCGCGCGCTGGCTGGAGCAGGGCTCGCACCGCGTTCTGGGCTGGGAATGCGACCTCTCCTCACAGACCGGCGCCAGCCAGGCGGGGCTGTTGCTCGGCAGCAACACGGACATGCCGGCGTTTCGCTGGTACGAGAAGGAGACCGCTCGCACGCTCGTGTCAAACCACCCGCCCGATGCCGCCGAGATGGAGCGCCGCCATTCCAGCGGAGGCGGTCTGCTCGGGGCCGGCGGCACCAGTCGCGGCAACATGTTCTCGGGCGACGCGCCGCGCTGTTTGGCCACGATGAGCATGATCAGCGACCGCAAGCGGTCTCGCTCGGCGGATTATTTTGCCTACTTCGCCGATCCCTACGGCTTCATACGCACGATCGCGCTCTCCCTGGCCGACATCCTCGAAGAGCGCCTCGCGGCGCGGCGCCAGCGGCGTGGCGGCGCCGAGCACGTAAAGCGCGGTGGCATCTACCCGCTCGTGCGCGCGGCGATCGCGGTGGTCATGCGCGACGTGACGGTGGCGACGCTGATGGCCGACATAGTGGAGGGCGTCCCGGTGAGCTACGCGACCTTCGTCGGCTACGACGAGGTCGCCCATCACTCGGGCATCCGCGCGCCCGACGCGCTCAGGGTGCTGCGCCGCCACGACCGCCAGCTCGCCCGGCTGGAGCGCGCGATCGCGCAGGCGCCGCGCCCGTATCACCTGGTGGCGCTCTCCGACCACGGCCAGACACAGGGGTGCCCGTTTCGCCAGCGCTACGGCCAGACCCTCGGGGAGCTCGTGGAGCGCGCGCTCGCCACGGGCAGGGTGCACGCGCCCGTCGCCGTCCCGGAGTCGTGGGGCAACCTCGGCGCGGTACTGGCCGACGCGCGCGAGGACGACAGCGCGGGCGGCCGCCTGTTGCGTCGCGCCACGCGCGCGCGGACGATGCACGGGACCGTTGCGCTCGGACCCAACCGCGATGCTCTGAGCAAACAGGAGCAGTCCGGCGAGGGCGATGTCGTCGTGATGGTCTCGGGCCCGCTGGGGCTCGTGTATTTCTCGGCGAGCCCTCAGCGGCTCACGCTTGAGCGGATATCGGAGGCACATCCACGGCTGGTCGCCGAGCTCGCCGAGCATCCCGGCATCGGCTTCGTGATGGTGCGCTCGCGGACGCGTGGAGCGCTCGTCATCGGCGGCTGCGGTACGCGGTGCCTCGCCGATGGCAGCGGCGAGCGCGAGGATCCGCTCGCCGCCTTCGGACCGAACGCCGCTGATCATCTGCGGCGTTACGACCGCTTCGCGCACTGCCCAGATCTGCTGGTCAACGGTGCCTACGACCCGAGTAGCGATGAGGTGGCGCCCTTCGAGGAGTTCATGGGCTCACACGGCGGCCTCGGCGGCCCACAGATGCGCCCGTTCGCCGTTGTACCTGCGGCCTGGAGCGAGGCCTCGGCGCCGATCGTTGGAGCCGAGGCCATGCACCGCGCGCTGATGAACTGGCTCGCCGAGACCGGCCTGCAGGTTCAGAGCGCACCGATCCGCCAGGGGACGCCCGACCCACCGGCCGCCTCGCCAGCGGCCCGCCGCCGGCGAGCGGCCGCCACCAACTCGTGCACGCGCTACGTCCGCTCTTGAGCGGGCGGATCGTCGAGGGCGTCGGCCTCAGCGGCCTCGCCGTGCTCGACGATGTCGCCGCCTTGGAAGAGGATCCCCTGCGCAACCTCGCGCCAGTGCGGCGTGCGCCGCAACAGGAACTCGAGGTCCATGCTGAAGTGCTTGAACTCCTCGCCCTGGGCGTCGCTCATGATCGCCCGCGCGTCCGGATCGCTCTCGACGGCCAATCGCTGCTGGTACCACCCGATCGCTTCGGCCTCCTCGGTCAACGACGAGCACATGCGCGCGAAGGTCCGCGTCGCTGCAGGCAACTCATCGGGCGGCTCGTGGTATTGATCGAAACCCATTGACTCTCCTTTGCGTAGGTCGCTATCTCGATGAATGCGGACGTGCGCAGCGCGAGCTCGGCGCTCAGCACGGGCGCGAGCAGTCTGCGCCCATGAAGCGCTCCTGCCTATACGAAAGCGTTATTGATGTCGTGCCCTGCGCGGCCGTTGCCGGAGGACGCTCGCTCCCCGGTGACGGCGAGCGTCCGCCTGGGCCATAGCCTCTTGTTCTCGCCCACGGCGACGGTCGGTCTGAGCGCGTCGCGATCAGGGCTCAGCCTCCCCAAATGAGCCGCGATCCCAGCGGTGGCGCCGCAACAGCGCCGCGATCCCAGGGCGACGGGCCGCAGCGCGCGCCAGGCGCCGGTGCCGGCACCGTGGCGCCAGCGAGCGGGGCGGATAGCAGCCGGCGCTTTCTCGCACGCCACAAACGAGCGGCCACGAGCGCGCTCGTCGGCGCAGTCATATTCGGCTTCGTCTACTACGTCGTGCCACAAATCGTGGGCCTCGGGCCCACGCTGCGGCTGCTGCGTGGCGGCAATCCACGGTGGCTGGGGGTCGCCGTACCCGCCGTGGCGGCATCGATGGCCGCCTATATCGTCCTCTTCCGCGGCGTGTTCTTCGCCGACGACGAGCGGATCGGATGGTCGGCGAGCTACCAGATCTCGATGGCCGGAGCCGCCGCCACGAAGCTGTTCGCCGCGGCCGGGGCAGGTGGACTCGCACTGACCGTGTGGGCGCTGCGCGAATCGGGGATGGCCTCGGCGACGGTCGCGCAGGACATGTGGTGCTTCGAGATCCTCAACTACGCGGTGTACATGCTCGCACTCGTGATCGGTGGCTTCGGCCTCTGGATCGGGCTGTTCGGAGGAGCTGCGCCGTTCGGTCTCACGTTCGTCCCGGGGCTGTTCGGGCTCCTCGTGATCGCAGCCGTGGTCTCGATGCAGTGGCTCGGCGCTCCTCTCGAACGCTTCTTACTGGGTCGCGAGCAGCACTCGCACGGCCGCGTTGCACGCTGGTGGAAGCGCGCTGCGGCCGTCCCCCGGGCGTTGCAGGACGGCCTGCGCTCCGCGTTTGCGCTGGTGCGCGGCGGCAACCGCTCGTGGCTCGCGGCCCTGCCCGCGTGGGGATTTGAAATCGCCACGCTGTGGGCGTGCTTTCGCGCCTTCGGTCAGTCCCCTCCCGCCGCCGTGCTCATAACGGGCTTCTTCGTTGGCACGTTGGCCAATGTGCTGCCGTTGCCGGGTGGAGTCGGGGGCGTGGAAGGGGGGATGATCGGCGCGTTCATCGGGTTCGGCGTCAACGGAAGCCTCGCCGTCTTGGCGGTGCTCGCATTCCGCACGATCTCCTATTGGATTCCGCTGCTTCCAGAGGGCATCGCCTACTTGCAGCTGCGCCACACGGTCGGAGACTGGCGCCAGCATCCTGCCGATGGTGTTCCCCGAGGGGTCAAAGAGCCGGGGACGACCGCCGCGGTCCGCCCTGCCTGAGTGAGCATCATCGACGGGCCGCTCAGCTCGAATCGCGGAGCGCCCAAGCGCTCGAACGACGCTTGGGCCTGGTCCGGGTCGGCTGCCTCCTCGGGCGTGGGAGGCGACGCAGCGTGTGTCATGTGCGCGACCGGCTCAATAGTGTTAATTGTTCCGGAATGAGCTGCGCTGCACTGCGCCTCGGATGAGCGGTGCTTCTGCGCTCGAGGAAGCTAACTGACGACCGGCGAATCGTGCAGATAGGCGAGCACCGCGAGCACCCGGCGGTGTTCGCTCTGGGCCGGGTCGAGCTCGAGCGTGTGGAAGATGCTCGTGATGTGCTTCTCTACAGCCGCCTGGCTGATCAGCAGGGCCTCGGCGATCCCGCGGTTGGACTTGCCTTCCGCCATCGCCGCGAGCACCTCGCGCTCGCGCGGGCTGAGCCGATCGATCGGCCGGTCGCGCTGGCGACGGCCGAGCATGCGCGCCACGATCTCGGTATCGAGCGCCGTGCCTCCCTCGGCGACGCGCGTTACGGCTGCGACGAAGCTCTCGACGTCCCCCACGCGCTCCTTGAGCAGGTAGCCGACGCCCTCTGCTCGATCGCCGAGGAGCTCGAGGGCGTAGCTGTCGTCGTAGAACTGGGAGAGCAGCAGCAGTCCGGTATCGGGACGTTGGCGTCGGATCTCCAGAGCTGCCCGCAGCCCATCGTCGCTGCTGTCGGGCGGCATGTTTATGTCAGTGACGACGACCGCGGGGCTGTGGGCGAGACCCTTGCGCAGGAGATCGGGCGCGTCGCCGGCCTGAGCTACCACCTCGAATCCCGACTCCGCGAGCAGCCGCACGATCCCCTCGCGTAGCAGCACGTCGTCCTCGCCGACAACGACTCGCATCGGGGCAACCATGGGCCAACCGTAGCGCGCCGAGACCCGCCGCGTCTAGGGCGCTCCCAGCAGTTTCGCGAGCGGTGCGTTGGGCAGGTCGGCCTTCGCTACGAAAGCTCCCGCGCCGCTGCGAGCGACCTCCACGGCGCTGCCCGCATCACCGTCCACGGAGGTGAGAACGACGCGCGGATGCCAGGGCAGAGCGGTGAGCTCCCGTGCGAGCGCAAATCCATCGCCGTCGGGGAGCCCGACGTCCACGAGCACCGCCGCGGGCTTGAGCTTCGTGGCAGCCGCCACGGCGGCGGACACGCTGTCCGCTTCGCCGACGACCGTCAGGCCGCCGTCCGCGAGCACGGATCTGGCCAGCGCGCGAAATACGGGATCGTCGTCGACGATGAGCACTGATGCAGCCATCACGACGCATCATCGCCATCTAGGCGCTCCGTCTGGGTAGGGACGACCGGAAATCGCATCGGGTGGGGATTTCCGTAGTGGTCGCTCGGGAACGCCGGAAGCACGCATCCGGTGATTCGGAAGGATATTTCCGGCGCATCCGCATGGACTGCGGCGAGCAGCGCTGCAAATGTCCAGCAATCGCATGAGTCTCGACGAAGTTCCTCATGACACTCACGACGTCGCCGCGCCCGGGTCGGTCGCCGGCGTGAGGAGCGCCACGGTCGTGAGCGGCCGCAAGCCCGACGCTCCGCCGCTCCTGGAGCGCGAGAACGAGCTGGGCACGATCGTCTCGATGCTCAGAGCGGTTCGCGAAGGACTCAGCGCAACGCTGGTGATCCGTGGCGAGCCCGGTGTCGGCAAGACGGCCTTGCTCGATCATGCAGCGAGCTCCGCGGGTGAGCTGGCCGTGACGCGCGTGACCGGCGTTGAGTCCGAGATGCAGCTCGGATTCGCGGGCCTGCATCGGTTGCTGATCCCACTGCTTGCGAGGCTGGAGCGGCTGCCGGTTCCGCAGCGCCGGGCTGTGCAGTCGGCGTTTGGGCTGCTGAAGGCCGACCCGCCCGACCGCTTTCTCGTGGGCCTCGCCGTGCTCAATCTGCTCGATGATGCCGCCGCCCAGCGCCCGCTGTTGGTCGTGGTCGACGACGCCCAGTGGCTCGATCGAGAGTCTCTGGAGGCGCTGGCGTTCGTGGCTCGCCGGCTCCACGCGGATCGCGTGGCGATGCTGTTCGCGACCGCCGACCACTCGCGCGCGACCGCTGCGCTGGACGCATTGCCCGGCCTGGATCTGGCGGGTCTCTCGCGCGATGCGACCGCTGAGCTGCTCCGCACGCTGGCCGGTCAGAGCGTGGATGGCAGGGTGGCCCAGCGGGTCGCCGCCGAGACGCGGGGCAACCCGCTCGCCATCGTCGAGCTCGCTGGCGAGCTGTCGGCCACCCAGTTGGTCGGTGCGTGCGCTCTGCCCGAGCCGCTACCGGTCGGGGCACGGCTCGAGGAGCGCTTCCTGCGCCGCGTGCGCGAGCTGCCCGATGAGGTCCAGGCACTGCTGCTCCTCGCTGCTGTGGCGAGCCCGCTCGATCGTTCCCTGCTACGAAGCGCCGCAACTGAGGCGGGGATCGACCCCGACGAGGTGGTCGAGCTGGGGGCCGGGAAGTTCCTCCTCGTCGACGACGAGGTCCGCTTTCGCCATCCGCTGATGCGCTCGGCGATCTACAGCGGAGCGACGGGGGCCGAGCGGCGCCACGCTCACGAGGTGCTGGCCGTCGTCAGCGACGCGGCCGGCGATTCCACGCGCGCGGCGTGGTATCACGCGGCGGCGGCGGACGGCCCGGATGAAGGCACCGCAGCCGAGCTTGATCGGGCGGCCGAACGAGCGCGGGCTCGCGGTGGGTACGAAGCAACCGCTGCGTTGCTCGCGCGAGCAGCTGAGCTCACGCCGGATCTCTCCCGTCGCGCCGAGCGGCTCCTGAGGACGGCTCAGGCGAAGCTCGCAGCCGGAGCGCCGGAGGCGGCGCAGGCGAACCTGGATGAGGCGGCGGGACAATTGACCGATGCCCGGCAGCGCGCCGAAGCGCGTCGCACGCAGGGCGCGATCGAGTTCGCTCGGGGGCGCGGCGTGGACGCCCCAGCGACCCTGCTTGCCGCGGCCTCCCAGTTGGCGCCGCTCGACCTTCGGCTCGCGCGCGTGACATTGCTGGAGGCACTCGAGGCCGCACAGTGGGCCGGGCGCTTCGCCAAGGGCGGCGGACCGCGGGAGATCGCCGCCGCAGCCCGAGATCTGCCACGCGCTCCGGAGCGCGCCGCCGGCGTCGACGATCTGCTGCTCGACGCGTTCGCGGCCCGTGCAGATCTCGACTACGAGGCCAGCGTCCCGCTCATGCGGGAGGCGATCGCGGGCCTGCGCCAAAGCGCGCTCGCGGTCGAGGACGGTGTGCGCTGGCTCGGGCTCGGCTGCTACGCCGCCGGTGAGCTCTTCGATGAGGAGTCATGGGGTGCCTTCGCCGCCCGGTGGGTGGAGCTCACGCGCGCGGCGGGCGCGCTGACGATGCTTCCGCTGGCCCTCGCTGAGATCGCCAACGTGGAGACGCACGCGGGTCGCTTCATCCAAGCCGACGCGGCGCTTGCCGAGTCGCGCGAGATCGCGATCGCAACGGACAACCCCGGCGTGCTCGGGGCGACTGCGCCGCACTATCTGCTCCCTCCGGCCTGGCGCGGTGAGGCAGAGAAGACGCGCGCCAGCGCCGAGCGTGTGGTCGGGGAAGCAACAGCACGCGGTCAGGGCCAGGTCGTCAGCTTCGCCCGATCGGCGCTCGTCGTTCTCGAGCTGGGGCTCGGTGAGTGCGAGGCCGCGCTCGCGGCGGGGCTCCCCGTCTATGAGGACGATCCGCCGTACCTCGGCACGCGCGTGCTTCCCGATCTGATCGAGGCGGCGACGCGCTGTGAGCGGACCGACATCGCGCAGGCGGCGTTGACCTGCCTCTCCGAACGCGCGCGGGCGAGCGCCAGCGAGCTCGCGCTCGGGCTCCTGGCTCGCTCGCGCGCCCTGCTCAGCGACGACGGTGCACACGCTCTCTACAGCGAGGCGCTCGAGCGCCTAGCCCGGACTCGCGCGAGACCGGAGCTGGGCCGAACTCATCTGCTCTTCGGTGAATGGCTGCGCCGCCAGCGCCGGCGGCGCGACGCGCGCGCACAGCTGCGACTCGCGCACGGGCTGTTCGAATCGCTGGGCGCGCGCGGCTTCGCAGAGCGAGCCGCCGCGGAGCTGCTGGCCACAGGTGAGCGCGCGCGCAAACGCGACGACACCACGCGCGATGAGCTGACGCCACAGGAGGCACGAATCGCCAAGCTGGCGGCTGAGGGTGCTTCCAATTCGGAGATCGCGGAAACGCTGTTCATCAGCTCGAGCACCGTCGCATATCACCTGCGCAAGGTCTTTCGTAAGCTGAACGTGAGCTCCCGCGCGAAGCTCCGGAGAGCGCTATCCGATGCGCAGCCGAATGGCGAGGGCGACCAGATCGAGACGTTTGAGCACAACGCCGTCTGCGACGCACATCGCCCGAGCGCGGCGCATGGCAGCGTCCCGGCGCGTGAGCAGCGTGATCGTGTGCCGGGGCCCGGCGGGGGGGAGCTCGCAGCATCACGGCTGCCGGTGCCAAACGGCTCTTGCAGGGGTGCTGCGCTGATTGACGAGCTGAACCGCACGCGCGCCAGCCGCCGTCCGGCTGCGTCGCCCCGCCGCAGCTGATCACCCGTTCCGACGCGCCGTCTTCGATCCGCCCGGCGGTTACCGCGAACACCACGTCCGCATCCGGCACCGCTGAACCCCGCTCCCGAAGAGGCGAGGCTCCACCTGCTCGCGCGAGTCTGCACGGCAGGAATCCCGAGCCCGGTTGTAATGCGCTGCACTCGCGGGTGTCCGCTTCGCTTATGGCGTCGGCAGCGGATTGATCTATCGGCTCTGCGCGCCGCAGCGCAGGCTGGATTCGTGTCCCGCGGCGTGATCTCGCGACTCGCCGCGCCGGCGCTGCCTGCACCCCACCCGCGAGGAGTGAGTCCTGCCCGAACACGCTACGGCCCCCGCTGAGCACAAGCCAGTCGCCGATCGCAGTACAGCGAATGGCTCTGCGGGCGACTCGCGGCAGTACACCTCCTCGGCGGATGAGGTATTCGCGTTCCTGTTGGAGCTGGGCAGCTCGCTGGTTGCCACCGGGGAGGCGGTCAGCGACATAGAGCGACGCCTGCTGGAAGCGGCCACCGCGTACGGGTATCCGCATACACGGGTCGTGGTTCTACCCACGGCGGTGGCGATCGCGGGCGGTCCGCGCGAGCCGGCGACGCTCGCAACGCCGGAGTTCCAGGGTGGCGCCGGCACCGCACTTCGCTTGGATCAGGTCACCGAGGTCCTCAATGTCGCCCGCTCCGCGGCGAATGGAGAATTGCCCGCGGATAAAGGGATGGAGGCGCTCAGCAACGTGCGCAAGATGCCGCGGCGCCACAACTCGATCGTGAGGACTCTCGCCTACGTCGTCGTGACCCTCGGCATTGGGCTGATAATTCGCCCGTCGGCCGAACTGCTGCCCTCCTACCTGGTGCTCGGGCTGCTCGTTGCGATCCTGCGCCTGGGTGCCTCACGCGTCCCTGGTCTGAGCTCGATCCTTCCCGTGTTGGCTGCGGGCGCGGTGTCGGCGATCGCATTCGGGGTCGCGGGACGCTACGGCCCGGAGCCGCTCGAGGCGCTGATCCCACCGTTGGTCCTCTTTCTGCCGGGCGCGCTCCTGA
This sequence comes from Solirubrobacteraceae bacterium, assembly GCA_035507305.1. Taxonomy (GTDB): domain Bacteria; phylum Actinomycetota; class Thermoleophilia; order Solirubrobacterales; family Solirubrobacteraceae; genus Palsa-744. The sequence continues at coordinate 33,119 of DATJOE010000083.1, forward strand.
CGACCGCGACCGTCGACCTGGCATCGAACGAGGTCGTCGCTGGCGCGAGTCGCTTTCTGGCGGGCCTGCTCCAGCTCGCGCTGCTCGCGCTCGGCATCGTCGCCGGCGCCGCGCTCGTCGGCGTGACAGCCGCAAAGGTGCCTTCCAGACCGCTCCACCTGCTGGGCATGTGGGCACCGCTCGTGGGCGTTCTGGTCTTCGGCGTGGGCACGGCGCTGCAGCACTCCGCACCTCGGCGCTCGCTGCCCTGGTTGCTGCTGGTTCTCTACGCCGCGTGGGCGGGACAGCTGATCGGCGCAGCGCTCTTCGGTGCGCTGCTCAGCGGCTTCGTCGGTGGCTTGGTGGTCGCGTCGCTGGCGACGTTCATCGAGCGCTTTCCCTCGGCGCCGCCCGCGCTTGTCAGCTTTCTGCCCGCGTTTTGGCTCCTGGTCCCCGGCGCCCTGGGACTCATCGGCGTCACCCAGCTCGTCGGCGATGACACCGTCGCGGGGGCGACCACGTTCGTGGACGCGCTGATCTCGATCATCGCGATCGCGCTCGGCATCATCGTCGGTCTGCAGGCGCTGCGGATCGTCGAAAGAGCGCTGTCGTCCGTTCACCGGACGGCTCGCTCCTGATCGCTGGCTGACGGACGGATCGCGTCCAAGTGCCCGCACGGCGAGACACCGGGGGTGCGCTTGCGAGATTCGGATACATGCTCTGCTCGCTCCCGCCGGCATACAGAGAGCGCAATGACAAAGACGCCAGAAGTGATGACGATCGCATCCGGCGCCCCGCACTATCCAGCCCTACCAGCCGCCTCAGGTGCGAGTCCGAAGGACAGTGCTCGCAGAGGCCTGCGTCTTCCGCGAATACCCACTCGGAAGGAATCTCAACGATGAGCAACGAGAACACGCCACACGTCGTCAAAGCTGCGGCGCCGGCCGGCGCGACTGCGCCTCCGCAGGTCCCCGCGGTCAAACCTGCCGCGCCCTCCGACGGGGCGCCGCCCCCCGAGCCGCCCGTCGAGAAGAAGAAGAAGACGAAGTCCTTCCCGAGCGCGCTCACCGTGCTCGCGGTCGTGGCGGTGGGGGTATGGCTGATCGCGCTCGTCGTCCCCTCCGGGGAATACCGCCTGAACTCCAAGGAAGCCCCGATTCCCCACACCTACCACCACGTCCATTCGGGACTCTCCTTCGGGGGACGGACTAGGGAACTGATCCTCTCGCCCGTCAACGGCCTCTACGGGATCAAGGAAGCGAAAACGCACCACGTCGCGCCGGGGGGGGAAGCGGAAGGGACGCTCTACGGGAGCGCCGAAGTGTTCTTCTTCGTGCTCGCGGTCGGGGCGTTCATCGCCGTGATGTTCGCGACCGGCGCGCTCGACCGGGGCATCGGCCGCCTGGCCTATCGCACGCGCAAGAAGGGCTGGCTGCTGATCGCGTCGATCATGGTCGTCTTCTCGCTGCTCGGCTCCGTCGAGGGCTTCGCTGAAGAAACGCTGGCCTTCTATGGGCTGCTCATTCCGCTGCTGCTGGCCCTCGGCTACGACCGCATGGTCGCCGTCGGGACGATCATCGTCGGCGCCGGGGTGGGCGTGATGGGGGCGACGGTGAACCCGTTCTCGGTCGGCATCGCCTCGAAGTTCGCGAACGTCTCGATCGGCGATGGGCTGCCGCTGCGGTTCGTGATGTGGATCGTGCTGACCGCGATCGCGATCGCCTACGTGCTTCGCTACGCGGCGAAGGTCAAGGCCAAGCCGGAAACATCGCTCGTCGGCTTCCTTCCGGGGGACCGCGAGCTGGCGGTCCACGAAGCCACCACAGAACCGCCGAAGCTCAGAGGCAAGGACAAGCTGGTCCTCTGGGGGGTCGGCCTGACGTTCGGCTTCATGATCTTCGCGGTCGTGCCGTGGGCGGAAATCTTCTCCGGCTCGGGCGCGGAACCGTACTCGTGGCAGCTCGACTGGTGGTTCCCGCAACTCGCGATGCTGTTCGTGATCGCGGCGATCGTCATCGGCGTCCTCGCCGGGCTGCGCGAGAAGGAACTGAGCGGGTCGATCACCAAGGGGGCCTCCGAATTCCTCTATCCGGCGCTCGTGATCGTGCTGGCGCGAGGCGTCTCGGTGATCATGAACAACACGAAGATCACCGCCACCGTGCTGCACGCGATGGAACACGCGGCCTCCGGTGCGTCGAAGGGCGTCTTCGCGGTCCTCATATTCATAATCAACCTGCCGATCGCGTTCCTGATTCCCTCGACCTCCGGCCACGCGACGCTGGCGATGCCGATCCTCGCCCCGCTGTCCGATTTCGCGCACGTCTCAGGCGCGCTGACGGTCACCGCCTGGAACGCCGCGTCGGGCTGGATGAACCTGTGGATCCCCACCACCGCCGTGGTGATGGGCGGCGTCGCGCTCGCGAAGGTCGGCTACGACAAGTACCTGAAGTGGCTGTGGCCGCTGCTGGCGATCTACTTCGTCGTGATCAGCGCGTTCCTGGGGCTCGCGGCCGCGCTGGAGTGAGGCGCGAGCACGAGCTCCGCACACCCGCTGCGGCGGCGGGCACCTCGTCAGCGCCGCGCCATTCGTCGGCCGTCGCTCGCGTGTGACGAGCGCGCGGGTTCACGCTGGCGCTCGTGAGCACCTGGGTGCTCGCCCCGTCCAAGGGGGCTTGATGCGATGGAGCGTGCTGCGGACCTACCACCCCGACGTCGATCGGTCGTACAAGGTGGGGCGCGGAACGCCCGGGGAGCGACCGAAGCTCCGCCGCCGCGCGGCCCTGGGGTCAGAGGCCCTCGCGCGCGAGAGGGGCGTTGCCCATAAGCGGCGACTTTCGCTGGCACGTCGTCTCGTTATTGGGGATCGCGGCGTACCGGACACGTTCTCGGAGCAGACGATTGACTCAAACGAAAGGAGCCGAAATGGATGGTCCCGACAACGTGGTCGTTGTCAGCTTCGAGCACGACAGCGACGCATATGAGGCGCTCACCGACCTCAAGCAACTCGACGCGCAGGGACAGATAGACCTCCGCGCGGCCGCCGTAGTGGTCCGCGGCGAGGATGGCCGGCTCGTGACCAAGGACGAAGTCGCCGAGAGCCCCGTCGAGGGAACCGCCACCGGCGGGATCATCGGACTGCTGATCGGCATCCTCGGCGGCCCGTTCGGAATCCTCATCGGCGGGTCGATCGGCGTGCTCGCCGGCGCGCTCTTCGATGTCGATCACGAAGAACACACCGATTCGGTGCTCGGCGAGGTCTCGCGCTCGGTGCGCGTCGGACGGACCACACTGCTCGCGGAGGCGATCGAGCCAAGTTCAGAGGTCGTCGACACCGCGATGGCGCGCCTCAGCGGCACCGTGGCGCGTTACGGAGTCGGGCATGTCGAAGCCGAGATCGCCGCCGCCGAGGACGCGCAGCACGCCGCGAGGAAGAAGGCACGCAAGGAGCTGCACGAACAGCGCCACGCGAAGCACAAGGCCGAGGTTGACGCCAAGGTCGAAGCTCTCAAGGCCAAGCTCCACCCCCACAAGGACACCGCGCCCGCGGGCGCCGCGGCCTGAGGCGCGAGGCCGGGTGCGATCGATGTCATCTCAAGAGACATTTGGTAACGGCAGCGCGGCCGGATCTCTCAGCGACGTGGGGGAGGTGAGCGTCTTCGGGCAGGTGATGGGCCTCGTCGCGGCGACGCTCGGACTGCTCACGCTCGGCGCCTACCTCGGAGCGCATCTCGCCGGGGGTCCGTCGCTGGTCTGCTTCATCATCGGCTTTCTCTGCATCGTGGGTCTGAACTTCGCGCGCGATGCGGGCGCTCTCGCGGTGGGGCTCCTCTTCGCCGCGGGCGTGTTCCTCGGACTCGGCCTCGGCGGCGGCCTCAGTGCGTACGCCGAAGCCGACCCCGGCGTCGTGTGGCAGTCGGCGGCGGCCACGGCGCTCTTCATCGCCGCGCTCGGCAGTGTCGGCTACGCGATCAGCTCGGACCTCTCGGGCGGCTATCGCATCCTCTTCATGCTGCTGTTGGGGCTGATCGTCTACGGCTTCGTTTCGCTGTTCACCTCGATGCCCGGCTCGAACGTGATCTACGCGGTGCTGGGTCTCGGGATCTTCGGCGGCTACACCGTGCTCGACTTCAACCGCATGCGCCACACCGGCGTCGAAGAAGCCGTGCCGCTTGCCGCCGGCATCTTCCTGGACATCCTGAACGTCTTCACGTTCTTTCTGCAGCTGTTCGGCCGACGCCAGGGGGAGTAGCTGCTCCCATGGCAACGATCGTTTCAAGCCTATTCGTAATCGCCATCGGGGCGATCCTGCGCTACGCCGTGACCGCGATCGTCGGCGGCGTCGTCCTCCCTGCAGTCGGCCTCGTCTTGATGATCGTCGGTTCGGTAGGGCTCCTCCTCGGCGTGTACTTCAAGGTCCGCGAACTCTCCCAGGGCGCGCCCACGGCGTAGCCGTGGCGGAGTAGCGCGCAGGGTTTCGCGATGCCGTCGCAGACGACGCCCTCCAGTGAGTGCTCGGAACCATTACCGATCCCAACGCCCGCCCACGAATGGGAGAGATAATGCCCACCATCACCTCGAACAGCACGCTGCACGACCGCGTCGCCGCTCTCATGCCGCGGGCCCACGATGACCTCGCGGCGCTCGTCGCGTGCAGGTCGGTCGCGGACCCACGACAGTTTCCCGCCGAGGAGTGCCTGAAGGCCGCGCAGCTCGTCATCGAGGGCTTCACGCAGGCTGGCCTGCACGACGTGCGACTCGAGGAAACCCCGGACGGCCATCCCGCCGTCTTCGGGCAGCGCCCGGCCCCCGAGGGGGCGCCGACGGTCCTGCTCTACTGCCACTACGACGTCCAGCCGCCGCTCGATCCCGCCGGAGACGCGTGGAAGACGCCGCCGTTTGAGCTCCACGAGCGCGACGGGCGCTGGTACGGGCGTGGCGCGGCCGACTGCAAGGGCAACATCGTCGCGCACCTGACGGCGCTGCGTGCGCTCGGAAGCGACCTTCCCGTCGGCGTGAAGCTGATCGCGGAGGGCTCCGAGGAGCAGGGGACCGGTGGGCTCGAGCGCTTCGTGCCGGCGCACGCGGACCTCCTGCGCGCGGACACGATCATCGTCGCCGACGTCGGCAACTTCGCCGTCGGCGTGCCCACGCTCACCACCGCGCTGCGCGGCTATGCGGAAGTGCTCGTCACCGTCAGCACGCTCGCGACCCCGATGCACTCGGGCATGTTCGGCGGACCCGCGCCGGACGCGCTGCTCGCGCTGATTGACATGCTCGCGACGCTGCGCGACGCGCGCGGCAACACGACCATCACGGGCCTCGCGGCAGATGGCCGCTGGCAGGGCGTCGACTACTCGGGCGAGCAGTTCCGTACCGACGCCCACGTGCTCGAGGGCGTTGATCTGCTTGGCGACGGGCGCGTCTCCGATCTGCTGTGGGCGCGGCCCGCGGTCACCGTGCTCGGGATCGACTGCCCGCCCGTCGTCGGCTCGGCGCCGGCGATCCCGGCGCAGGCACGCGCGCTCGTGAGCCTGCGCGTGCCGCCCGGACTCGACGCACAGCGCGCGCAGGATGCGCTCGCCAAGCACCTGCGCGCCGCTGCACCATGGCACGTGAAGGTCGAGATCGAGTCCGAAACCCCGGGCCAGCCGTTCTCCGCCACCACCGGCGGCCCGGCCTACGCGACGATGGACCACGCGCTCGAGGAGGCCTTCGGTCAGCCGGTGAGCACGGAGGGGGCGGGCGGCTCGATCCCGCTCTGCAACGTCCTCGCCGAGACCTTTCCCGAGGCCGAGATCATGCTGCTGGGCGTCGAGGAGCCGCGCTGCCTGATCCACGCGCCCAACGAGAGCGTCGACCCCGGCGAGATCGAACGCATCGCGCTCGCCGAGGCGCTCTTCCTCGGAAGCTACGCCGCCGCGCGCTAGCCCGAACGCCGGCCAGGTTTCGATTCGATCTGCCGGCGCTGCGGATGCGATCTCACGGATTGCGACAGCGCGTCGGCGATCGCTGGATGGCGCCCGCAGCCGTGGAGGAAGAGGTCTGGCGGGCTGTCCGGGGCGTACGATCCCCGTACGATGCTGCTCGACCGCGAGGGGGAGAGGCGCGAGCTTGATCGGTTACTCGCCCTGGTACGCGAGGGACTGAGCGGTGCCCTTGTAGTTCGCGGGGAGGCCGGGATCGGCAAGAGCGCCCTGCTCGAGTATGCGGTCGCATCGGCCGGGGATATGCAGGTGGCGAGCGTGGTCGGCGTCGAGTCGGAGATGGAGCTGGGGTTCGCGGGCTTGCATCAGCTGCTGGTCCCGTTCCTTCCCGGGCTCGAGCGGCTACCGGCTCCGCAGCGTGAGGCGCTCGGCTCCGCATTCGGGCTCATCACGGGTGCTGCGGCCGACCTGTTCCTCGTCGGGCTGGCCGCGCTCACGTTGCTCGCCAATGCTGCTGAGGAGCAGCCGGTGTTGTGCGTCGTCGATGATGCGCAGTGGCTCGATCAGGCCTCGGCGAGGTCGCTCGGCTTTGTGGCGCGTCGTCTGCTGGCGGACCGGATCGTGATGCTGTTTGGCGTGCGCGAGCCGAGCGAGCGGCAGGCTGCGTTCGAGGGCCTCACGGAGCTGCGGGTCGGCGGGCTGCCCGATGATGACGCGCGAGAGCTGCTGGCCTGCGTCGCGTCCGGGAGTTTGGATCAGCGCACGGGCGAGCGGATCGTCGCAGAGACGGGAGGGAACCCGCTCGCGCTAGTAGAGCTTGCCGCCGAGCTGACGGTGGGGCAGCTCGCGGGCACCTCGCCTCTGCCTGAGCCGCTGCCGCTGGGCAGGAGGCTGGAGGAGCGCTTCGCGCACCGCGTGCGCACGCTACCCCAGGAGACCCAGACGCTGCTAGTGCTCGCCTCGGCCCAGCAGGTTGGCGACCCCGAACAGCTGTGGCGTGCCGCCAAGAGCCTCGGGATCCCCCGCGAGGCTGCGGATCTGCCCGAGCTCGATCGCCTGATCGCATTCGAGCCGCGCGTCGCGTTCCGCCATCCGCTGATGCGCTCGGCCGTCTACCAGGGCGCCTCGGCGCACCAACGGCGTCAAGCGCACGAGGCGCTCGCCGCCAGCAGCGACCCCGAGCATGACGCCGATCGACGCGCATGGCATCTCGCGGCCGCCGCCGTGGGGCCCGACGAGCAGGTCGCGGTCGAGCTCGAACGCTCAGCCGATCAAGCCCGCAACCGCGGTGGCTACGCGGCGACAGCTGCCTTCCTTCGTCGGGCCGCTGATCTCACCCCCGACGCGCAGCGCCGCGCTGTGCGCATGCTTCAGGCGGCTCAGGCCGAGCTGGCCGCCGGCGCGCCGGCCGTCGCCGCCGACATGCTGGAGAAGGCGACACGGTCGCTGGCCGGGCCTCTCGATCGGGCGGAGGCGAGGCGCCTCGAGGCCCGCGTTCGGTTCGCGCGGGGCGAGTGCCGCACCATCCCGGCGAGCCTCCTGGACGCGGCGCGCGCTTTCAAGGCACTCGACGTCGCACGCGCACGTGAAGCGCTCAGGGAGGCCTTTGAAGTCTCGCTCATCGCCGGACGCGAGGCTGGCGAGACAGGAACAGGCGCGATCGCCGATGCTGCGCGCGAGATGCGGCGCTCGCCCGGCACCGCCGAGTCACCCGATGACCTGTTGCTGGACGGCGTCGCGCTCCTCGACGTCGACTATCAGGCCGGTGCGCACCTATTGCAGCGCGCGATCCGGCGGGTCGTGGAAGACGACGCCGCGGACGGACGTGAGATTTCGAAATTCTCAAATCTCGGCTTCATGGCCGCGCTGGAGCTGCAAGATGACGAGCACGCGCAGGCGCTGTCGAGCCGCGCTCTAAAACTGGCTCGTGAGCGCGGCGATCTCATGGCGCTGCTCGCGGCCCTCGGCTGCCAAGCGCAAGCTAAAGTGCTCGCCGGCCGATTCTCCGCCGCCGAGGCGGCTCTCGCCGAGGGACGGAGTATCGCGAGCGCGACGGGGAACATCGGTGCCTTTGGCTCAGCCGGAATCCTCGGACTACGGCTCTACGTCTGGCGCGGCGAAGAGGAGCGGACTCGCACTGTGGCTGCCGCGGCGACAGCTGAGGCCATCGAGCGAGGTGCGGGCGGGCACGTCGTCGCGGTCCGGGTCCAGGTCGCGACGCTCGAGCTCGCGCTCGGCAACTACGCTCAGGCCAGCGAGTTGTTGCGGCCCGTGTACGAAGAGGACCCCTTCTACGCGGGCACCTCCATCCTCCCCGACCTCATCGAGGCCGCCACGCGCACCGACGTGCGCGCCGTGGACGCGGCCGCACTCGAGCGGCTGGCAGAACGCTCCCTCGCGAGCGGCACTGAGCTGGCGCTCGGGTTGCTCGCCCGGTCACGCGCCCTGCTCGCCGACGATAGGAGCGCCGAGAACCATCACAACGAAGCAATCGAGCACCTCGACCGCTCCTCGAGCGACCCCGAGCTTGCGCGCGCGCATCTGCTCTACGGTGAGTGGCTGCGCCGCCAGCGCCGGCGGCGCGACGCCCGGGACCAGCTTCGGACGGCGCACGATATGTTCGACTCGATGGGCGCAGAGGCGTTCGCCGAGCGCGGGCGCGTCGAGCTACTCGCGACCGGAGAGCATGTCCGCCAGCGGACCGTGGCGACGCGCGACGAGCTCACACCGCAAGAGGAGCGGGTCGCGCATCTGGCCGGCCGTGGTGAGTCAAACCAGGAGATCGCCGCGCAGCTGTTTATCAGCTCGAGCACAGTCGCCTACCACCTCCGCAAGGTGTTCCGCAAGCTTGGCATCCACAGCCGCGCGCAGCTGTACGACGCAATTGCCGAACAGGTCGAGACTGCTGCCCCCACTTGACAGCGAGCGTCCGATCAATAGCTGCGCTGGCGCTCGCTCGGGACGAAAGTCATACGTCTCGCCGGA
>DATJOE010000084.1:0-10767 GCA_035507305.1 Solirubrobacteraceae bacterium
CACATCGCGATCCTCGTTGAGGAGCTGACTGAGCTGGGTTATGAAGTGTCGATTGAGGTTCCGGACGACGCCTTTGAGCAGCTGGAGGGGAGCTGAAGGTGTCGGCGCGGACTGCTCTCGCCCCCGCGCGTGTGAAGCAAAACGACCGCAGTGAACGCAGCTGCGGTCCCCCGGCAACCGCCCACGGTCACAGCGCGCTTGTCGGTCAGTTTTTGGAATGTACGACCATGTTTCGGTAATCGTCGATCATGGAGTCCGCGGGCGCTTGGCCAGTCAGTAGCGTCGTTAGCCACTCGATGAGTGCAGCGAGCGCATCGTCGCTCAGCTTGAGTCCTCGGTGCTTGGAGAGTCGAGCCTGCGGGACGGCCTGGAGATGATCAAGGCGGGCGAAGCCCTCCTTGAACCCGAGCGAAGACGCAGCCGGCAGATAAAAGACGTTCGCGATGTCATAGATCTGCATACGCCGACGCATCGCGTCGGTGTATTGCTCTGCCTTATAGACAGGCACAGCCATCACGATCTCTGCGTGTGTCGTGCGGTCCGCTTGGCCCAACAACTCGGACGCGTGCATGCCGCCGATCACGATGATGGGTTGGTCCCGCTTCGTCTTTGCGATCACGGCACCTTCGGTGGACTTCATCTTCAGGCTCGCGACAGGCGGGTGTTCAAAGATCTCCTCCGTGCGCCCGCAAACCGTGTAGTCGAGCTTGCTGTCGTCCGAGGGGTCAACTCGCGTAATCTTCAGGCCGTGGCGGGCCGGTAGATAAATCGGCTGATCACACCAGATGTGCCCAGGCTCAAGCGCTGGCTTGCAGGGTTCGTAGAACGGGTCGATTAGCCCATCCATCAGCAGGGTGGCTCCGCTTCGGCGTCCGGAGAGATCACCAAACGGCCCCTGTCGTTCCCAAGTTGGAACCATTCCTCCTGCGGGTCAGTCAAGAACGCTCGGCCGGCATCCGCCGCAACCGGCCGGGTTTGTTCACGGCGGCGCTGACGCCAGTTGGCGAGTCGCTTGCTCGCGTCGGCAGGAAGGTCAGGCGGCGAAAGCGGCGGCGCCGCACGGCGCTCGGGCTCGCTGCGCGCGCGGCTCATATCGAGTGCCTGCCCGCGAATCGCGCCGCGCATCGGCGAGGTGTGAAAGTACACGTAGTCGAGCAGCTCGTTGAGGTCGAGCGCAACGAAACGACGAATGATCTCGTCGACCTGGCGCCGGGTGGCCGGAGGCCAGTCCTCGCCGTCGGGAGCGTCTGGCGCGGCACGGTACAGACGAGCGTCCTTGTAGCCGTCGACGATCAGCGCGGTGCCCTCCATCGGCTCAAGTGTCCGCGGAAGCTCCAGAGCATAGGGGCCGTAGTGGAAAAAGATCCATCGAAGTCCGGTGAGAAGCGGTCTTCCTGAAGCGGCCCGTTCGACGTCGATCAGATACAGCAGCTTTACGAGCTTCGTCTGGTTCAGCGTGACCCCGCGGTCACGCGCCCGCGCGACGATATAGGCGACAAGCGCGCCTAGGTCCGGGTCGTGTTTGGGAAATAGCGGCACTCGATCGGCGAGACGCGGTCAGGTCACCGTGAGGGCACCGACTGCATCGGCCGGGTCCGTCTCGATCCTGAGTTCGTGGAGCGCATGCCGAGGGCTGCGTCGCGTCGATCGAGTCGCGGGCAAGGACACCGCTCCCTAGACCGCTGCTCACCCCTGCGCACCGGTTCAGATGATCGCACACGCCATGCCTGGTCGTGTGTCGGCGCCCGGAGGCGCCGGCATGTTGTAGGTGAGCCGATGCGCGGTGTGTCTAGGCCAAATGATCGCGTCCGGTGGAGGGTTCAGCATTCCGACACCCGTCATGGCGCTGATCATCCACACAGCTGACATCCATCTCGACAGCCCGCTCGCAGGACTGCCGGCGTACGAGGGGGCACCGCAAGACGCGGTGCACCTCGCGACGCGCCGGGCGCTGACGAACATCGTTGACCTGGCGATCGACAAGAACGCCGACATGCTGATCGTCGCCGGTGACCTCTACGACGGAGACCTCCGAGACATCAACACGGCCCTCTTCCTGTGCTCCGAACTAGCGCGGCTGCGACGCGCGAACGTCGAGGTGGTGATCGCGCACGGCAATCATGACGCCGAGTCCGTGATCACCCGTCGCCTGCCGCTCCCCGACGGCGTGAAGACGCTCCCCACTAAGAAGCCGGGAACCGAGATCTTCGCCGACCTCGGCATCGCTGTCCATGGTCAGGGCTACGCGAGCAGAGAGGTCCTGACGGATCTCGCTGCCACCTATCCAGGGTCCATCGACGGCCTCCTGAACATCGGGGTACTCCACACGGCGCTCACCGGCCGTGACGGACACGCGCCGTACGCGCCGTCTTCGAAGGCAAGCCTCGCCGCTCGTGGATACGACTACTGGGCGCTCGGACACGTACACACGGCCGAGGTGATCGGGCAAGATCCGTGGATCGTGTTCCCTGGCTGCCCTCAGGGTCGCGGGCTGCGCGAGTGCGGGCCGAAGGGCGTAATGGTGGTCGAGGCTGACGGTGATCACGTGACCTCTGTCGAGGCGCACGCGGTGGACGTCGTGAGATGGGTCGACCTCAACGTCGATGCGAGTGGTGCGGCCGAGCGCGACGATGCACTCGCGCATGTGCGCGAGGCGCTCATGGCCGTCCTCCCTACTGCGGACGGGCGCATCCTTGCCTGCAGGGTGGTAGTCGAGGGAGGGTGTAACGCGCACCGTGCTCTCGGGGCCGATGCCGCCCGCCTTACCGACGAGGTCCGCGCGCTCGCGCTCGACGTTGGCGCCGGTGAGATATGGGTGGCCGGCGTTCGATGTGCGACGCGCCCCGGCGTCGTGGCGGGTGACCTGAACGCTCGCCGTGACCCGATCGCGCGACTGCTTGTCGACGCTCGAGCCGCAGCCGCCGACGCGGGACAACTTTCTGAGCGGATACCGGCCATCAACGAACTCGCGGCACTGATGCCAGCCGGAACGCTCGGCGACGGACGCACACCTACCGATCCGCAATGGGTGGCCGCTCGTGCCGCCGGTGCCGAGCGACTCTTGATGGGACGCCTCGTCGGCAGTGAGGTGACATGAGGATTACGGCGCTAGAGCTCGCGCCCTATGGACACCTGACGAACGCCCGTCTCGAGTTCCCCGCACCCGCGGGCGGCCCGGGCTTGCACATCATCGAGGGGCGCAACGGCGCCGGTAAGTCGACATCGCTGCGGGCGCTCAACGGCGCGCTGTTCGGCATCCCACGCCGCACGCGTGACACCCACACCCACATCGGACCTGCGTTGAAGATTGCACTGAGCCTGGAAGGATCTGACGGCCGGCTACTGCACGTCGAGCGGCGCAAAAAAGACACGCAGTCACTCTCGACGTCCGACGGGGCCGTCGTGGACGAGGCGCTGCTACGCGAATACCTCGGCGGCCTGCCTCCGGAGGAGTTCCGGGCGATGTTTCTGCTTGACTGCGAGAAGCTCGAGAAGGGCAGTGAGGACTTGGTCGCGGGGCGTGGGCTTCTCGGCGAAGCACTGTTCGGCGCCGCCTTGGGTCTCGGCCAGGTCCACAAGGTCCTCGCGGATCTCGATGCCGAAGCAGACGCGCTTTGGCTGAAGGGTGGCCAGCGGACCATCAACCGGCAGCTCAAAGCACTCAGCGAGGCACGTAAAGATGTCCGTGCAGGGCGGCTCACCCTCGATGCCTGGGTCGCGATGGGACGTGAACTGCGAGCGGCCGAGGACGAACTCGTCTCGGTGAGAGACGAGCTGCGGCAGCACACCGAAACGGTGATCCGCAGCGAGCGTTACGAACGTTGTCTAGCTCCGTTGGGCCGACGTCGGCTGACGCTCGGGCGTCTGGAGGCGCTGCCTGCCGTCGCAGAGGTCCCGGCGTCGCTCCCGCAGGAAGCACGCGACAGCGCCAACGTGCTCAAAGAGGCTCAAGACGTTGCCCGCGATCTGCGCGAGCAGCTACAGATAGTAGAACTCGAGCTTGGCGACAACCCCGACCCCGGTGCGATCCTCGACCGTGAGGACGCGATCAACGCCCTTTACAAGCGGGCAGGCGAGATCGGCAAGGCGAACAGGGACCTCCCGCGCCGGGAGGCGGAGCTCGCTGCACACGAGCACGAGATTCGCATCCTCTATGCGCGAGCCCGCCCGGGCAGCGAGGAGGAAGACGTCGCGGCGCTACGGGTCGGCGACGCGGAGCGCGCGCTCGTTGACGAGTATGCCGGTCAGCGACCCGAACTCGACCGAGTCCACACCGACTCGACGAGGGCTGTCGACCGGCTCGAACAACAGATCGAGAAGCGCCGGGACTTCGCTCCTGCAAAGGCCGGCATGACGGCCGCTGCGATCGCCGATCTCTCGGCGATCGTGGATGCTGCCGGTGACGCTGGCGATCTCGACTCTGCCGTCCGTGACAGTCGCGAACGGGTCAGCGCGTTTCGGGCCTCTGCCGAGCGCGGAAATGCTGCGATAACACATTGGGACGGCACCGTTGAGGAGCTGGAGCGTCTGAAGGTTCCATCCGCTGCCACGATGGAGCAGTTCTCTAGGCAGTTCAGCGCACTCGATCGGGCCGGCGAGCGGCTCGACGATCGAGACACCCAACTCAGAGAGCGAGGACGTAAGCTCGCCGAAGACGACGCCAAGCTCAAGGACGGGCCAGTCGCACCGCTGCGGAGCGAGGTATCAGTAGCACGACGAGTCCGTGACGATGCGCTGAACAGACTCATCGAGAGCCCTGTACCTGAGGCACGGGATGCCGATGCCGTTCACGCTGCGGTGCAGGACGCCGACGACCTTGCCGACAGTAGAGCCGACCACGGCGAGGCCGCTGCCGCCCGGGAGAACCTTGAGCGTGAGCGCGCCGCGCTCGCAGACAGTGGCGAGCAGTTGCGGCTTGACCATGAAGCGCACGCGGACAAAACCGCTGGCCTGCAAGCAAAATGGGCACAGGTATGGGCGAAGCTGTCGTGCGAGCCCGGCACTGTGGAGGAGATGCGGCTCTGGATCACGGCTCGCGAGAAAATTCTCGCGGACCTTACCGGCGCCCGCGAACAGGAAGGTGTCCTGAAACGCAGCGAAGAGGCCGTGCGGATGCATATCTCGGCGATGGTGGGCGCGAGCGACGGATCCCTGAAGGAGACGGTGACGCTCACGGCGACAATACGGGCCGCCCGGGTGCTTGTCACTGACCTCACAGTCGCAAACCGCGACATCGAGGAGCATGAGCGCGAGCAGATGCGACTTCTCGAGGAGCTTCAGACAGCGAGCGAGAACGTCAACGAGGCGGTCGAGGCACGCATCAGATGGGACACCGGCTGGACGCGCGTCACCGGCGCGCTGGGGCTCGCCGAGGATGCGACCACGGCGCAGGCAAAGGCGCAGCTGGCCTGCATCGACGAGCTGGTTAGCAAGCACGACGCGGCCGTGATACTCCGGCGACGGATCTGCACAATCCAGAAAGACCAGCAGGATTTCGAGTGCGACGCGCACAGGCTCGCCAGCGAACTCGCGCCCGCGCTGGGCGAGACCGATGCCATCAAGATTGCTGACGTCCTTCACGCCGAGGCATCAAAAGCCGGCGGAGTGCGTGCGACTCGCGCCCAGCTTGAGCCCCGCGCCAGAGAGCTCTCCAAGAGACTGAAAGCGATCGAGGGCCGTGCCGCGGACGCACGAGACAAGCTCGAGTTGCTCTCCATGCAAGCCGGCGTCTCCGCCACCGAGATCGCCGCGTTCTGTGAAACGGCCGAGACTCGCGCCGAGCTTCTCGAGCAGCTCGAAAAAGATGTCAACGAGATCGAGGCCGCCGGTGGTCAGCCCGTCGCCGAGCTTGACGCGACGCTCGCCGAGGTCACCCCGGAGGCGCTCTCGGCGAGCAAGGCCGACGCCGAAGCCCAAGTGGACGGTCTCGAGGCCCGACGAGGAGAGCTGGAGCAAACGATCGGCCGGCTGCGGAGCCAGCTCGAGCAGTCGGGAAGCGAGGAAGCGGCGCTCGCGGCAGAGCGCGAATCGCAGGCCGCCGCCGAAGTGGTAGAGGGCTTTGAGCGCTACAGCGAGCTGCGGCTCGCTGCGCATGCCCTACGAACAGCGATGGAGCATCATCGCCGCGAGCATCAAGGGCCTCTTCTCAAGCGGGCCGGGGAGCTCTTCGCAGCACTCAGTGCAAACAACATGGCTGGGTTGACGGCCGTCACTACTGAGCGCGATCCCTACCTGATGGGGGTGCTGCCCGACAAGCGTGAGGTACACGTCGAGGATATGAGTGCCGGACAGCGGCACCAGCTTTTCCTTGCACTGCGGCTAGCCAGTCTCGAGCGACACTTCGCGACCGGGGAGCCGATGCCACTCGTCCTCGATGATCTGCTCGTGCAGCTCGATGACACCAGCGGGCGCGCGGCGCTGGAGATCCTCTCGGAAATCTCACGGAAGACCCAAGTGCTGTTCTTCACCCACCACCATCACCTGCTTGAGATGGCCCGCGAAACCGTCCCGGCAGACCTGCTCGTCGAGCATCGCATCGGAGGGGAGAGCCGATCAACGCTGCGAGCGGCCTGAATCCACTGGAGCCGCAGTACTTGACTGAACGCTCCGCTCGAGCCGAGCAGAGAGGCTGCTGCGATCATACGGGGCGGGAAGATCGCGGTGTCTGCAGGAACGGAGAGAAGGCTTGGAAAGCCCGCCCAGGCGGCGTAGGCTACGTGACTCGATGACTCGTCCCTCGACCCCGATACGTGATGCCCTCTGGCCGCTCGAACTCACGGCGGCGAAGCTCACGCGGGAGGGTACGGACCGCGTGGCTGCCGTCCGATGGCGTGATGCGGCCGGTCAGGAAGGTCAAAGCTCCACCGGAGAGATCGCGCACCAGATGGCGGACGGCCGAGAAGTTCGTGTGGCGGGTATCGTTGCCGAAATCGCTGAGGACGGCGCCAATCGCTGGCTCGTAGTGGAAGGGCGCCTCGATCCGCTCCTCGCACTTCCGAGCTGGTAGCGCGAGGATCTGTGGGCCTCGTCCGTGAGTCGTGTGCCCCGCGTCGCGATCGGTCTGTCGTCGCACAGTTCGCGTATGCCGTCGGGGTGAACGCAGCTCGTTAGGCACGGCGCAGGACTTTCTCAGACGAGCGCACGCTAACCCCAGCCTTAAGCCGAGCAGACTATACGCACTGCCGTGCCAGCCCCCACTCGTTACCTAAATCTTTCGTGCGCTGAGATGCCCTCCGAGTAGCTTCGCTTTCCTCCGTTTTCGAGCCCCTTGAGTACCCCCGGCGAGCGCCGTACGTTCGCCGGGATGCAAACCACGCACAAGATCAGCGGCAGCTCCGCGGCCGGCTACGCCGCCTACGTGACCTCGCCCTCCGACCGCGGCGACTACTACACGGCAAGCGCCGAGGGCGAGCCCGCCCTGCTAGCGCCGAGCCGCTGGCACGGCTCGCCCGACTTGCTCGCGGGGCTCGGCCTCTCACGCGAGCGCGAGGTGACGCGCGAGGAGCTCTCCGCGCTGATGCACGGCGTCTCCCCGCGCGACGGCCACGAGTTGCGCCGCGCAGGCGGCGACGGCAGCCGCGTCGCGGGTATCGACATGACCTTCAGCGCGCCGAAGTCGGTCTCGGCGCTGTGGGCGGTCTCCCCGCCGTATGAGCGAGCCCGGATCGAGGCGGCGCACTCGAAGGCGGTCGCGGGAGCGATCGAGCGCACCGAGCGCGAGGTCGAGCTCGTCCGCACGCGTACAGCGGGTGAGCTGCGCTGGGAGAAGGCGAGCAGCCTGCTGGCAGCGGAGTTCGTACACACCTCGAGCAGGCTCACGCGCGACCAGGAGCCAGGCGGCGTGCCCGACCCGCAGCTTCACTCCCACGTCGTCGTCCTCGGCGCCGAGCGCTCCGACGGGCGCTTCGCCGCAGTCGACTCCCGAGAGCTGTTCCGCGCGGCTCGCGCCAACGGCGCGTGGTACCGCGCCGAGCTCGCTGAGGGCCTACGCGATCTCGGCCTTCGGATCGAAGGCGGCACGGGCAAGGACGGGCGCTACTTCGAGGTCGCTGGCGTGCCCGAGCGCCTGGCAGAGCGCTGGTCGATGCGCGGCGTTGAGATCGAGCGCGCCGCGCGCGCCTTTCGCACCCGCTACGGGCGCGACCCGCGCGCGGGCGAGCTTGGCTCGCTGACGGTCGCCACGCGCGGCACGAAGGCAGAGTTGAAGGCGGGTGAGGTCGATCGAGCCTGGAAGGCGGTCGGCGAGGAGCACGGCCTCTCCCGCGAGCAAGCGCAGAACCTCTACACGGGTCGCGAGCGCGAGCCGTTCTCACACGAGCGCTTCGGGCGAGCACTGCCCGGAAAGCTCACCGAGCACAGCGCGACGGTGAGCGAGCGCGACATGCGTGCCCGGACGTACGAGCTGATCGCGGGGCAGGCGCACCCGAGCGAGGCCGACGTGGCGATCCGGGCGCTCACACGCTCGGGCGAGTTGATCGCGCTGCAGGGTGATCGCTGGACCACGCGCGAGCTTCGTGAGCTCGAGCTGCGGACGCTGCAGCTCGCCACCTCGCGGTCGAGCGAGGCGGCGGCGCCGGTGAGCGAGACCTCGCTGCGCCAAGCGCGGCTGCAGGTGCAGCGCGAGATCCGCGGCCAGCTGAGCGCCGAGCAGCGTGAGGCGCTCAGGACGATCACCGGACCGGGCGGCGTCAGCGTGCTCGTCGGCCAGGCCGGCACCGGAAAGGGAGTGGTGATCGCCGCGGCGGCCGGCGCATGGCAGCGCGAAGGCCATCAGGTGATCGGCACGGCTGTTGCCGGAGCGACGGCGGAGCGCCTGGGTGCCGATGCGAACCTCGAGCGCTCGATTAACACCGACGCGCTGCTCGCACAGGTTCAGTCGGGCGGCGTGCACCTCGACGCGAAGACGGTGGTTGTGATGGACGAGGCGGGAATGACCGACACCAAGCGCCTGACCGCGCTCGCGGAGGTCACGGCGCGAGCGGAGAGCAAGCTCGTGCTGGTCGGCGACCATGCCCAGCTCTCGGCGATCGGCGCCGGCGGTATGTTCGCCGAGCTGCAGGGCAAGGTGCCGACCGCCGAGGTAAGCGAGGTCCATCGCGCACGCCATGCGTGGGAGCGCGAGGCCTGGCGGCAGGTGAGGGCGGGGGAGGCGCATCGTGCATTGGCGAGCTACCAGGCGCACGGGCGCCTTCACGTCGCAGACACGCGCGAGGAGGCGGCCGAGCGGATGGTCGAGGTGTGGGATCGCACCCGCCAGGAGCGCCCGGACGAGCGCCTCGTGATGCTCACCGACGCCTCGAACGCCGAGCTCGACCGGATCAACGCGCTCGCGCAGGAACGACGCGCGGAGGCGGGCGAACTGGGTGCGCGCTCGGTCGACCTTCCGGATCGCCCGTATGGGTTCGCAGCGGGCGATCAAGTCATCTTCACCGCGGCGCTCTACCAGCCGGGCCAGCCGCGCGTAGAGAACGGAACGCTCGGCAATGTGATCGAGGTCTCGGGCGACGATCGTGTCTCGATCCAGACCGCGGGCGCGCAGGACCGCGAGGTTCGGCTCGAGGCCGAGGAACTCGGCCGGCTGCGCCTGGCCTACGCGCAGCACCTCTATAAGGCGCAGGGCCGCACGGTGGATCGCTCCTTCGTACTCACCGGCGGCTGGCAGACCGATCGTGAGGGCGCCTACGTCGCGCTGACGCGAGCGCAGGAGCAGACCGACATCTACGTCTCACGTGAGGATCTCGGCGAGCAGGGGATGGATGCTGGTGCGATCGAGCGGCTTGGGGAAGCGATGGCGGAGAGTCGAGCCCAGGAGACGAGCTTGGCCGCTCTCGAGCGAGAGCATCCGAATGACCTGACGCTCGAGACGGTCGCCGATCGGGATGGTCACGAGATTGACGCGTCGCTCGACCCTCCGCCATATGAGCTCTAGCTGGGCGATCGCTATACGTGGGCTCGCAACGTCTCCAGAAAGCGCATGGTTCAGACCACAGATACTTGATCGTCAATTGAGATTCTGAGAAAGTTGGAGGACGTGACTCCGGGGGGCTGGCAACGATGGCTTGTGCGCGCGCGCACGGGCATGGATACGCGCATGGTTGCGTTCCCTCCCGCAGCTCGCCTCCTCCTCCTCCTCCTCCTCCTCCTCCTCCTCCTCCTCGCGATTGCGCCCACCGAGGGCCTCGCCGCAGGGTCGGGCCCTCCTGTCAGCACGACACCGCCGACGATCTCCGGCAATGCCAAAGAAGGGCAGAAGCTGAAGGCTGCAAAGGGCGTATGGACGGGAGCGCCGAAAATCTCCTACGCGTATCAATGGCAGCGCTGCGAAGTAACTGGAAGCGGATGCTCGGGCATCGAAGGCTCAACCGGTGCCTCATACAAGCTCACGGGCACGGATGTAGGCCATAAGCTCCGGGTGCTCGTGACGGCGAGCAATACGGCAGGCAAAGCGAGCGACGCGAGTGCCACGAGCACTGTTGTCACGGGCCTCGCACCGACATCGAAAGCGGTCCCGAAGATCTCGGGTACCCCCAAGGTCGGTGCATTGCTGACAAGCAGCGCCGGCGCCTGGAAGGGGACCCTCCCGATCTCCTACAGCTACAGATGGCAGGCCTGCAAGGAAACGACCTGCGCGGACAT
Organism: Solirubrobacteraceae bacterium; assembly: GCA_035507305.1. GTDB lineage: Bacteria > Actinomycetota > Thermoleophilia > Solirubrobacterales > Solirubrobacteraceae > Palsa-744. Next base: position 10,636 of record DATJOE010000084.1, read on the forward strand.
CCCCGGTGCCGAGGAATCTACGTTCAAGCCCGCAGGTGCTCAACTCGGTGCCACGCTGCGCGTGATTGTCACGGCGCACAATGCCGCTGGCGAAGCTTCGTCTGTCTCGAAGGCGAGCAAGGTGGTTGCGGC
>DATJOE010000085.1:0-13901 GCA_035507305.1 Solirubrobacteraceae bacterium
GTGCGGCGAGGCTAATCCGAGGGGTCGAGAAGTCAACTGACGCGACGTGGTGAAACGACACTTCGTCGGCACAGAGGTGACAAAAGCGCCAAAACTCGGGGGCTCAGTTGAAGTGTGACTTGGAAACACTTGAAACAGAGACATTCGCCCCACACACGGGCGCGCATGGGCCGGCGATTTTCGACACTTACACGCAGTTGCAAAGCAGCCACGACACGCTGGTTAGGCTCGCTGCGCAATGAAGGAGAAGCTTGACTTGGACCCCGGCTTGGTCGACTCCTGCCGCCAGACCGCGGCGGCGATCGCCGACCGTCTCGCTGCCGAAACCGCCAACCGCACGACGCTTTCGGTCGAGCGCTCCGTAGCGCGCTTCCTTGGCGTCGACGGGATCACCGAGCTCGACGTGCCGTTGCCCAACGTGCTCGTCCAGCATGTCCACGACCGCGGGGGGCTCGACCGGGGAATCGCGCACTGGCTCGGCAACGCGATGATCCAAACCGGGCACGACGCGCAGCAGATCGCCGAGGCGGTCGGCGCCGGGCGGCTAGACCTACTCGATCTGCCCGCCGTCGAGGACGGGCAGGCGCGGGAGCTCATCGAGCGCGAGTGCGCGCGGCGCATGGGGGAGGTGCGCCGCCGGATGGACGCGCGTCGCGAGCAGCGCGAGCGCCTCAGCGGACCGACGCCGCTGCGCTACGTGCTCAGCGCGACCGGCAACGTCTACGACGACGTCGTGCATGCGCTCGCGGTAGCCGAGACCGGCGGCGACGTCGTCTCAATGACGCGTTCAACCGCGCAGAGCCTGCTCGAACATGTGCCCTACGGGCCGACGACCGAGGGCTTCGGCGGCACGTTCGCCACGCAAGAGAACTTCCGCATCCTGCGTGAGGCGCTGGACGAGTGGTGCGAGCACAACGGCCGCTACATCCGTCTTTCGAGCTTTTGCTCCGGGCTCTGCATGACCGAGTTCGCGACGCTCGGCGCACTGGAGGGCCTGGACAACATGGTCAACGACGCGCTCTACGGGATCCTCTACCGCGACATCAACCCCGTGCGCACGATGATCGACCAGCGCGTCTCGCGCACGATCACGGGCTACTTCGGGATCGTGATCAACACCGGCGAGGACAACTATCTGCGCACGGCCGAGGCCGTCGGCGCCGCGCCCTCGGTCACCGCCTCGCAGTTCATCAACTACCAGCTCGCTCACGACTCGGGAATGCCCGACGAGCTGATCGCCCTCGGCGACGCGTTCGAGATCGACCCCCCGACAAAGAACGGGCTGCTGTATGAGTGGGCACAGGCTCAGCTGACGCGCGAGCTGTTCCCGAACTGCCCGATTAAGTACATGCCGCCGACGCGCCACATGGACGGCAACCTGTTCCGCACCCACGCCTGCGACACGCTGTTCAACCTGATCACGGTCGCCACCGGCCAAGGCATCCAGACCGCGGGCGTACCGACCGAGGGGGTCTTTACTCCGCATTTGCACGACCGCGTCGTCGGACTGGAGTGCGTGGACTACGTGTTCAACTACGCCCACGATCTCGGCGAGGAGATCCAGTTCAAGCCTGACGGGATCATCATCAGGCGCGCGCACGAAGTGCTTCGCCAAGCGCACGAGCTGCTCGAGCGGATCGCCGGCGTCGGGATGTTCGGCGCCATCGAAAACGGCACGTTCGGCGACGTGCGCCGCCGCGTGGACGAGGGGCGCGGCATCGAAGGGATCATCGCCACCGGCGAGCGTTACTACAACCCCGCGCTGGAGCTGATGCAAGGAGTCGGCGTTGCCTGACGCGGCGCCCACCGTCGATCTGACCCGGGTGCGCCCCTACGGGGATCACCTCGGCGACGGCATCGTCCAACTCGCTTTCACGCTTCCGGTTCCCTACGGCGGCGCGGCGCGCAAGACGGCGCTCGAGCTCGCCGCACGCCTCGGCCTGGACCGGCCCGAGGTGGTGCACGCCCAACGGCTACTCGACGGCTACACGCACTTTCTGGTCTACGGGCACTTCATGCAGACACTCGATTTCACCTCCCAGAAGGCAGGTGAGGTCGACGCGGAGTACATGAGCGAAGACGAGATCGACTCGTTCGCCGCCGAGCACATCGGCCGCCCGATCGTGGTCGTCGGGGCCTGCACGGGCTCGGACACGCACAGCGTAGGAATCGACGCGATGCTCGACCTGAAGGGCTTTCACGGCAACCGCGGCCTGGAAGGGTACCGCGCGTTCGAGGCCCATAACCTCGGCAGCCAGGTCGCGAACAGCGTGCTTCTCGCCAAGGCGATCGAGCTCGACGCCGACGCGATCCTCGTCTCCCAGACCGTCACCCAGCAGGATCTGCACATCCACAACCTGACCGAGCTTGTAGAGCTCGTCGAGGCCGAGGGTCGGCGCGGGCGGACGATCCTCGCCTGCGGTGGCTCGCGCGTCTCGAACGAGCTCGCCAAGGAGCTCGGCTTCGACGCGGGCTTCTCGCGCGGCACCTACCCCGTGCATCTCGCGAGCTTCCTAGTGCGCGAGATGGCCGTGCGCATCGAGCGCTCGCGCGCCGCCGAGCGAGCATCCCGGAACGGAGCGCCGGCGTGAGCGTGGAGCAAGTCGAGGAGGCCGTCGGGGCCGACGAACGCCGCGCGAAGATGGAGCGCCTGCGCGGTGAGGGCATCGAGCCTTATCCGCACGTGCGCACCGACGTCCCTCGGACGTGGATCGCCGACCTGCTCGCCGCCCACAACCCGGCCGAGATGCAGGCAGGGCCCCACCCCGGCCTCAGCTACAGGATCTGCGGGCGCCTGATCGCGCGCCGTGGGCACGCGAAGACGACCTTTTTCGACGTCCGTGACCAGTCGGGCACGATGCAGGTCGTGGCCCGCCTGCAGGCGCTGGGCGAGGACTCTTACGAGCGCATCACGAATCTCGACATCGGCGACATCGTCAGCGTCGAAGGCGACCTCTACGTGACTCAGCGCGGGCAGCTCGCGCTCGGCGTCAGCCAGAGCACCCTGCTTGCTAAGGCACTACGCCCGCCGCCCGATCGCCACCACGGAATGGAGGACGTCGGTTCGCGCTATCGCTACCGGGAGCTCGACCTGCTCGCGAACGCAGAGACCCGCGAGATGTTCTTCAAACGCACGAAGACCATCGAGGCGATCCACGCGGTGCTGCGCGAGAAAGGCTTCACCCAGATCGAGTCACCGATACTGCAAACGCTCGCGGGAGGCGCCGCCTCGCGACCCTTCACCACCCATCACAACGCGCTCGACGTCGACCTTCACCTACGCATCTCGGTCGAGCTGTACATGAACCGCTGCGTGGTGGGGGGGCTAGAGAACGTCTACGACCTCGGTCGCGCGTTTCGCAATGAGGGGATCTCCCATCGGCACAGCCCCGAATTCACGATCCTCGAGTGCATGCAGACATACGCCGACTACATGGACACCGCAGTCTGGTGTGAAGAGGTGACAGAGCAGGTCGCCCTGCGGACCCTCGGCACTACAAAGGTGGAGCAGTACGACGGGCGCGTGATTGAGCTAGCGAAACCGTGGGCGCGGATCACGCTGCGCGACGCGCTCAAACAGGCAATCGGGCTCGACTTCCTGGAGGCGACGCGCGAGCAGCTATTGGCCGCGCTTGACGATGATCCCGCCGAGCGGGAGAAGAGCTGGGCGAAGCTGGTCGAAGCCGTCTACTCCAAGCACATCGAGCCGTATCTGGAACAGCCAACCCACGTCTTCGACTTCCCACTCGACCTGTTCCCGATGTGCAAGCGCCACAGCGATAACCCAATCCTCGGCGAGCACTTCGACACCGTGATCCGCGGGATGGAGGTGCTCTCGGGCGACACCGAGCTGAACGATCCCGTAGATCAGTGGGATCGCTTCGTCAAACAGCGCAACGAGCGCCCGGGCGACGATGGCGATCAGCCCCACCCGCATGACGAGGGCTACGTGCGCGCGCTGGAATACGGCATGGCACCCACGGCGGGGGGCGGCATCGGCGTGGACAGGTTGCTGATGATCCTCGCGGGAGCCGAGTCGATCCGCGAGGTGGTGCCGTTCCCCACCCTGCGAGAGCGTCACTGAGCGCTCGGCGGTCCGGCGAACTACCTCGCGCGACACTCTTCGCAGTGCATCCCCGGTGCCCCGGCGAACGTTCGTGCAAAAACTACCAATAGTTGGAAACACAACGGGCAGGCCGACCTTAGAAAACCGAACTAGCGAATAATTGAAACTTCAGCCTTCCCCCAGGGGGTTGAAGTCAGGATTGTTCCCTGTTCTTTTACACGCCACTGGTAAATCCAGTACTAGGACTACGCTCCTAGGCATGGAGCACGGAACGTCTGCTCGGCTCCAGGTCCGGGGGCATAGACAATGGACACCGCTCGCCCGCGCTTTGGCGGCTATGGGCGATCGCTGGACGCTGCTGATCGTGCTGGCGCTTTCGGATGAAACGCTGCGCCTGAGTGTGCTGCGGGCCCGCCTCCCAGGCGTAAGCTCCGGCGTGCTCGATCACCACCTCAGCCAGATGACCACGCTTGGTCTGATCTCGCGTCAGCGCTTCCGTGAGATGCCTCCCAGAGTCGAAGTCGCCCTCACCGAGGCAGGCAGCGAGCTGCTGCCGATCGCCGCCGCGCTCGCGCGCTGGGGCATGCGCTACGAGTGGCCGCTCCCGCCGAGTCGCGAGTACGTCCCGGCTGGCGCCGTGCTGCGACAGTTGCCCGCGCTGCTGGAAGAACGGAACGATCTTCCGAACGGGACACTAGAAGCAGTGATCGGCGACGGCGAGGAGCGTGCCGTCCACTGCTTTGAGATCGTCGAGGGGCGATTGCGCGCCAGCTCGACGCCTCCGGCCAAGGTGACCGCACGCCTCGAGGGCGACGATGATGCCTGGATCGCAGCTCTCGGTCCTGGTCGCGATTACTCGGGGTTGCATTTAGCCGGCAAACAGCGGATGGCCCAGCGCATCCTCGACTCACTACCGCGCGGTGAGATGCCCGTCGTGGACGAGGTGCTCGACGGCGTCGCGGACGGCGTCGCGAACGGCGCGAGCCTGCACGACGGCGCGATCGACGATCACGAGGTTGCGACGGATCGTCGCCCCTCCGACGGTCACGGGCCCGAGCGCAAGGTTTCTCGCACGCAGCGCCGGCGAACTCCTACCGCTTCCTAAGCACGCCTCCCAACGTCTAGTTGGGCATCGTGGTCTGTAGTCGGCGACGGCGTGGTCGGCGAGGTCGTGTAGCACGAGGATCGCCTGCGTCGCTGCGTCTGAGGTGCGCCTGACACTGGGCCTTCACGGACACCGCCGCCGGGCGAGAAGCTGCGGCGTCCGCGGAGACCCGGTATCGAGGGGGTGACACCTCGATCTCCTTCTTGAGCGCCATTGGAGAGGGTTAACGGCACTCAAGCTGCAAGCCCCCTTCTGTCGCGTGATGGACGGAATCGTGGCTTGAATGTCTCTCACCCCAACGGGTTCCGTTGGCCACGCTACTTCCACATATCCGCGCGAGCCAGACGCGTTTCCTACTTGGCTCTGGATTTCGCTGATTTCGCGCTCCGTGCGGCGAATAGAAGGCGAGATCGGCGCGGAGTCTGCCCTTGGCCGCCCATAGACTCTGGCTGGATGATTGAGCGGTCCCGCGCCATGGCGACGAGCACGACGGCCGGACCCGCCCAGGGGGCGGGGGTCCTGCCTGCTCAGCGCCTGCGTGAGGCGATCGCCGATGAATGGATCGTCGCGGGCGATTGGCGTGTCCCAGCCGAGTCGGTTCAGCCTGCGAGCATCGATCTGCGCCTTGGTGACCACGCCTGGGCGCTGCGCTGCAGCTTTCTGCCCGACAGCGATTCCACGGTCGAGCAAAAGGTCGAGGATCTCGCCTTCGAACGGATCGACCTGCGCGACGGCGCAACGCTCGAGCGCGACCGCCCCTACCTTGTGCCGCTGATCGAGGAGCTGCGTCTACCCGAGCATGTCCGCGCAAAGGCCAACCCCAAGAGCTCGACCGGGCGCCTTGACGTGTTCACGCGTGTGCTCACTGACCGCAGCCACCGCTTCGACGAGATCGCGGCGGGGTACAGGGGAAAGCTCTACCTGGAGGTGGTCCCCCGGACTTTCGCGATACGGGTGCAGACCGGGCTGGCGCTGAACCAGGTGCGCCTCGCCGACGGCGACGGGCGCCTGACCGACCTGCAACTGCTCGAGCTGCACGGCCAGCTGCCGCTGCTGTATCGCGACGAGCAACCGCTCGCGGCCGATGCCCTGTCGTTGGGGGACGGGCTGTTCCTGAGCCTCGACGCCTCGGGAGGACCCGAGAGCACCGTCGGTTACCGCGCGAAGAAGAACAGCCTGCCGATCGATCTCACAAAGGTGGGCGCGCTGCGCTGGCGCGACTACTGGGAGCCCGTGCACCCCGAGACCAAGCAGCGGATCGTGCTCGAGCCCGAGGTCTTCTACCTGCTGCTGTCGGCCGAGGGCGTTCGCATACCCCCCTCCTATGCCGCGGAGATGCTCGCCTATGACCCGACCGCGGGTGAGTTGCGCACGCACTACGCCGGATTCTTCGACCCCGGGTTCGGCTACTCGCGGACCGGTGAGGGCGGCGGCAGCCGCGCCGCGCTCGAGGTCCGGGCACGCGACGTCTCGTTCATGGTCGAGCACGGCCAACCCGTCTGCAAGCTCGCCTTTGAGCGCATGGCCGCCGAGCCAGATGTGCTCTATGGAACCGATGTGGGTTCTAATTATCAAGGCCAGCAAACGATGCTCAGCAAGCATTTCCTGGGTCATCGCAGCGACGTTCGAGCATAAGCTCGAATTGATGCATTTGTTCGTATTTTCGTAATCCGGAAGGTCATTTGCCTTCTCGTACGAAATAAGCGACCATTGACCGGTCTATCATCCAGTAACACCAGGCTGTCTCTCATCGTCTAGCCTCGCATCTAGACGCGGCGCCCGACGAGAGCAGGGATTTTTCCAGGACGAGGAAGAGCCCCCTAGCCCCCATCAAAACGGACAGGGAACAAGTACACATGCCCAGAACAAGTTCAAAAGCTCCAAAAGCACCAGCGCCCGCGCAAGAGCCTGCGTGGTCGATTCCCAGCCTGCGCGAGCCCCGTTATTCGCAGTCGCTCGAGCGAGGCCTCGCGATCTTGAGCTGTTTCACGCCCAAGCGCCCAGTGCTCGGCATCGCGGACATCGCCGACGAGCTGGGCATGAGTCGCTCGACCACGCACCGCTACGTGATCACGCTGCTCGCGCTCGGCTACCTCGAGCAAGGCGCCTCTCGCAAGTACCGTCTTGGGCTGCGCGTCACCGACCTAGGCATGTCCGCGCTGAACTCGACCGGGATTCGCGAGCACGCACAGCCCTACCTGGAAGAGCTGCGTCAGCGCACCTCCTACACAGTCAGCCTCGCCGTGCTCGACGGCCCCGAAATTCTCTACGTCGACCGGGCGCGCAGCTTCCGACGCGGCCACGACCAGGCGGGGCTGGACCTGCGCACCGGCTCGCGACTGCCTGCCTATTGCACCGCGATGGGCAAGCTTCTGCTCGCGAACCTGCCCGAGGCCGACCAGCGTGAGCTGCTCGCGCAGATCAAGCTCTCCAAGAGCGGACCGAACACGATCACCTCTAAGAAAGCCCTGCGCGAGGAGCTGGACGACGTGCTCGAGGCCAACTTCGCCGTCGATGACGAAGAGCTCGCCAAGGACCTCTACTCGATCGCGGCACCCGTGCGCAACGAGGCGCGGCAGGTCGTGGCCGCCGTCGACATCGCTGTGCCCAGCTCGATGATCACGATCGGCGAGCTCGTCGATGCGCTTGGACCTCACCTGGTCTCGACCGCCGATCGCATCTCAGCGCGCCTGGGCTTCCGTCGCGACGACGAGCAACACAACAGCTAGACGTGGCGGGGGCACGGCGCGGTCGGGGGAGCGAGCTTCCCCCGCGCCCGTCGCGTACTCTCTGCCACCGGATGCCCCTCCCCACCGTCTCACCCCTCCGCAAGGGGCCGTCTCCCCGTGGGATGCTCGCCGTGCTCTGCGCGCTCACGCTCGCGCTCGCGCTCAGCGCCTGCGCGAAGAGCGTCTCGACCTCAGGGCTCAAGGGCGACTCAAAGGACGCCGCTGAAACGATTAAAAACCTCCAGACTGACGTCACCGCCGGCGATCAGAAGAAGATCTGCGAGAACGACCTAGCCAAGTCGCTCGTGGCCAAACTCAACGCCACCCCGGGCGGCTGTCAGCAGGCGATCAAAGACCAGCTCGCCGAGATCGACTCCTTCGAAGTGACCGTCGAAGCGATGCAGGCCACGGGGTCGAGTGCCACCGCGCATGTCAAGAGCATCTTCTCGGGTAAGAGCCGCAAGAGCGTTCTATCGCTCATCAAGGAAGGCGGCAAGTGGAAGCTGAGCGCGCTCAGCTGACGTCGTCCGCGCTCAGCTGATGCCGTCGATCAGCTGACCCGGCGAGCTGAGGCCAAGTCCTTTAGCCAGGATCACGATCGTCTCCAAGCGAGGCGATCGCTTGGAGCGCTCGAGCAGGCTGATCTCCGTGCGATGCAGATCGCACTCGTCGGCCAGCGCCTCCTGCGAGAGCCCTGAACGCTCGCGCGCACGACGCAGGTTCTCGGCGAACTGCTCGCGTGGCGTGGGCATGCGCTGCACTCTCACGTATGACGGACAAAGCCTCAACAGACAAACGTCTCAGGACTGCTCGCAAGCCTCGTGAGGACCGCATCGCGGGCCACTAGCCAAGCGCGGGCGACCGCGTCGTGGCCCTAACCTGCTGCTTTGATCTGCCCGATCGGCGACTTAGGCCAGCGAGCGGCCGTACTGTCGCTCGTAGTAAGCGCGGTAATCGCCTGAGCGGATCGGCTCCCACCACCAGGAGTTCTCGCGATACCAGGCGACCGTCTCATCCAGGCCGTCCGCGAAGCGCACGCGGGCGCTCCAACCCAGCGCGCGCACCTTCTCCGAGGAAAGCGAGTAGCGCTTGTCGTGACCTGGGCGGTCGGCAACGTGCTCGATCTGCGACTCGCTAGCCCCGGCCGCGGCGATGATCCGTTTGACCACCTTGATGTTCGTCTCCTCGTCGGGGCCGCCCGCGTTGTAGACCTCCCCCGCCACACCGTGCTCCAGCACGTGCCCGATTGCGCGCGCGAAGTCCGTCGCGTGAATCCAGTTGCGCACCTGCATCCCGTCGCCGTAAACAGGCAGCGCGTCACCGTGCAGCGCGTTTAGGATCATCAGCGGGATCAGCTTCTCCGGATACTGATAGGGGCCATAGTTGTTCGAGCCGCGGCAGATCACCGCCTGCAGCCCGAAAGTGTGGAAGTAGCTCTGCACCAGCAGATCTGCTCCGGTCTTCGTCGCCGAGTAGGGCGAGGACGGGCGCAGCGGCGACTGCTCCGTGAACGAGCCTGAGTCGATCGATCCGTAGACCTCGTCCGTCGAGACCTGCAGGTAGCGAAGTTCGGCAGCTCGCGCGGCCTCCAGCAATACGTACGTACCGAGCGCGTGCGTCTTCACAAACGCGTCAGGCTCCGCGATCGAGCGATCCACGTGGGTCTCCGCGGCGAAGTTCACGATCGCCTCCGGAGCTGCTTGCTCAATCGCTTTCGCAACCGCGGGCGCATCCTCGATAGCGCCGCGTTCGAAGCGGAAAGACGGGTTCTCGGCGAAGTCGTGGAAGTTCTCCTCGCGCCCCGCGTAGGTCAGCTTGTCGAGCACCGTCACTTCGTCGCCGTGCTCCAGCAGCCGCTGGCGCACGAACGTCGAGCCAATGAAGCCCGCACCACCGCAAACGAGAAGTTTCAAGCTCGTGCCTCCATCCTGTCGGCGTCTTCGATCGAGACGCTCGCCGTCTACGCTCGCGTCACAGCTGCTTCGCAGCTCATGCCCGCATCATTCCAGTCCTGGCCGCCAAGTACCCCGCTAGGCCGTCTTGCCAGGGTGGCATCGGCAGGACGTCTTCCCGTTCTGAGACCAGCGCCGACCAGGCCGGGCGCGGGGCGGGGCGGGCCATCTGCTCGCTAGTCGCAGGCTCCACGCGACAATCCACCTCCGCCTGGCGGAAGATCTCCTGCGCGAAGCCGTTCCAAGAGATCTCGCCTCCACCCGTCATGTGCACGAGCCCCGCGACGCCACGCTCCAGCAGGCCGAGCAGGGCCGGTGCCAGATGACCACCCCACGTAGGCGAGCCCACTTGGTCGGTGACCACCTGCACAGCGTCACGTTCGCTTGCCAGCCGCAGCATCGTCTCGACGAAGTTCTTACCGTCCACTCCGTACAGCCAGGCCGTGCGCACGACCGTGTGCCGCTTCGAGGCAGCCAGCACCTCGCGCTCGCCCTCGAGCTTCGTCGCGCCGTACACAGAACGCGGCCCGGTGGGATCGGACTCCACGTAGGGCCGAGGGTGCCCCGCCGCGTCCAGCGGCGCCAGCCCGTCGAACACGTAGTCCGTTGACATGTGCAGGAGCGGCAGATCGAAGCTCGCCGCCACGCGGGCCAGCACGCCCGCCCCCAGCGCGTTCACCGCGCGTGCCCCCAACTCGTTGCTCTCCGCCCCGTCCACGTCGGTCCACGCCGCGCAGTTCACGACCGCGTCAAGCCCGCCCGGTTCACCTTTCAGGCGCTCAAGCGTTGCTGCGACCGAGCCCTCCTCGGTGATGTCAATCTCCGGCAGGTCCAGCAGCACTAGCTCGTGCCCCGCGCGCTCGCCCGCCCGCGCCACGTCGTGGCCCAGCATCCCTGCCGCGCCGGTGACTAGGAGCCTCATCGCGCGCCGGGGGTCAAAGGATCGAGATGTCGGAGTTGTCGCCGACCAGGAAGCGGTAGGCGCGGGGCTGAATCTCGCCGCGACGCACCGTCACGTTTCGCCCCAAGAGCGAGGACTCCATGCGACCGTCGAGGTCCGAGACCGCGCAACCAGCCAGCAGGATCGAATGCTCGACCTCCGAATTGCGCACCTCGCAGCGCTCGCCGATCGCCGTATAGGGACCGACGTAGCAGTCGGTCAGGCGCGCGTCCGCTCCCACGATCGCCGGGCCACGGACCGTCGTGCGCTCCAGTCTCGCGCCCGGCTCGATCACCACGCGCCCGTCTACGCGGGAGTCGATCAGCTCTCCCTCGATCCGCTCCGTGAGGTTGTCAAGGATCAGCCGATTCGCCTCCAGCATGTCCTCCAAACGACCAGTGTCCTTCCACCAGCCCCGCACGATGTGCGGCTCCACGCGCATGCCGTTGTCCACCAAGTGCTGGATCGCGTCGGTGATCTCGAGCTCTCCTCGGGCCGAAGGGGAGATCGCGCGAGCAGCGTCGTGCACCTGGCTCGTGAACATGTACACGCCCACCAGCGCCAGATCCGTCGCTGGTTCGGGCGGCTTCTCCACCAAGCGCACCACCCGCCCCGTCTCACCCGAGGGCGCCGGGGCCAGCTCGGCCACTCCATAGTTCTCCGGATCCGGCACCTGCGTCAACAGGATCAACGCATCTGGCTCGTGCTCGCGGAACGCCGCTACCAGGTCGGCGATCCCGCCCTGCAGCAGGTTGTCGCCCAGATACATCACAAACGGGTTATCACCCAGGAACGGCTCGGCCGTCAGCACTGCGTGGGCCAGCCCAAGCGGCTCGTCCTGCAGGATGTAGGTGATCTGCACGCCGAACCGCGAGCCATCCCCTGCGACCTGTTCGATCTCCGGCCCGGTCTCGGGAGCGATGATGATCCCCACCTCCTCGATCCCCGCCTGCGCCATCGCTTCGATGCCATAGAACAGCACGGGCTTGTTCGCCACCGGCACAAGTTGCTTCGCGCTCGTGTGGGTGATCGGGCGCAAGCGCGTGCCCTTGCCACCCGAGAGGATCAGTCCCTTCAGTGGATTCATCGCCGAGCAGACTAGCGGCGGACCCAGCGTGAACGCTTAGTAGACCCCATCCAGCTTGCGGTGATCCCAGCTCGCGCGCCGCAGCTCCACGAACTCCAGGCCCACGCGTTTGCCCGCCTGCGCAGCCACTACGTCGCGCGCCTCCGCCGGCAACTCCGACAGCGGCGGCTCGCCGCGCGGCACCACGTTGCGCAGCATGATCTCCGCCCCCAGGCGGACGATGTCCGCGATCTCGCGATGGATCACCACGTCGCACTCGAGCATCACGCCGCGTAGCTCCGGATACGCCTCGCCCGCCTCGACCTGAAGCGTCGCGCGTGGGTCGCGTTCGAGGTTCTTTACCTTCTGCGAGGCCGCGTAGGTCCAGGACCAGATCCGCGGGCCCGGTTCGCCCGCCGAGTGTCCCCTCAGCACGTACCAAAGCGGCATCAGGTGAGGCCAGCCGCGTGGGCCGACCGTCGCGCAGGTCACCGTGCGCTCTTCCGCCAGGAAGCTCGCCACCTCCGCCGCCGTCATCTTGATCAGCTCGCGCCGGTTCATGCGACGCCTATTACCCCCCCTCCTACTGCTTTTATGCGGGCTGCAACTTTGGCTTGCGGCTCGGCTGCCGACGGCGCTGCGGCTTCGGCTGGGCTTCCGCCAAGCTCACGGCCGCCTCGCGTACTGCCTTGCGCGCATCGGCCGGCTCCAGAACCGCCGCGTCGCCCGCTTCCCTGAGGATCTCACGCACCAGCCAATCCACGCCCGCAAAGCTCAACTCCACTACTACAGCTCCATCGCTGCGCTCCTCTACCACCCGTCGCGCCTCGCGTGCCCAGCGCGCCCGCTCCCGCGCTACCCACACACGAGCCGTGCGCGACGTCTCGACCTCTCCCGTGCGTAGCCAGCCATCAACCTCCGCCGCCGGATCTACCTCCGGTCGTGGCTCAAACGTCTTCTCCGTCACCTTCACCTGCTTAATCCGGTCCAAGCGGAAGTGGCGCACGCCGTCGCGCTTCGGATCGAATGAGGCTACGTACCAACCCTCGCGGCCGTTCGTCAGCGCGTAGGGCTCGACCGTGCGCTTGACCAGGTCGTCCTCATTCTCCTTGTAGTACTCAAGCTCGACCAAGCGGTTCGCCACGATCGCCTCTGAGATCTCGCGCGCCAGCTCCGCGTCATCTCCGCCCGCCCGCGCCACCTGCAGGCCCTGCTCCATCGGGTCCTCGCCCAGCGCCGCCACGATCTTCTCGCGCGCGCTCGCCAGCGAGCCCTCCGGGATGTGCTCGCCGATCAGGTCAATCGCCGCCACCAGCGCCTTCGCCTCCACCGGAAGCAGGCGCGCCGGGCGGTCGAAGTTGTCGCTGTAAGGCTCAGGGTCGACCTCGATCTCGCCCGCTTGCTCGTCGATTTCCGCGTACAGCACGTACGAGCCACCGCCGAAGTTCACGACGTTCAGCACGTTGACGTCCTCTTGCAACTCCTCCTCGCTCAACTGCAGCCGCTCGCGCAGTTCAGCGATCGAGATCCGCTCCCCGGCACGACCCGCTTGGATCAGCATGCTCGCCAGCGTCACCAGGCGCGCGAAGCGCTCTGGGCGAATCGCGGCCTCTGGCCGGGCCGGACCATCCTCGCCCTCCTCCCCCGCCGCACGGCGGCCCGAGGTCCGCGAAGAACGCACCGGCGCCGCGACGTTTGCCGGGGTCGCCTTCGCCTCGGCTCCCGGAAGCGTGCGTCCATGGCGATCCTTCAGCAGTTTCAGCCTTTGCGCCATCTCCCCGGTCAGCTCAGGCGGCCCTTGCAACGTCGCGTTCGAGCCTAGTCCCAGTACCCACGAGACGACTCCGCGCGGGTTGGAGTAGCTCGTCAAGAACAGCATGTCCCCTTTCGCAGCCCCCGGCACGTCATCAGCATCGTGAATCTCCCCGTAGCGGCCAAAGTGGCGCTCGATCTGCCAGGCGATCCGCTCAGAGACCAACACTTCCGCAACGCCGCGCTCCTCGCCCAGCTGCCAGTCCGCGCGATTCGCGTAGGAGCGAGGGT
>DATJOE010000086.1:0-3954 GCA_035507305.1 Solirubrobacteraceae bacterium
CCGAGGGTGTACGCCGACGCGCTCTGCGTCCCCAGGCCGAGCGTCACGAGCACAGCAATCAGAATCAGCCGCCGACCCAGGACACACCGAGCAACCTCGGCGGCGATGTCGTGCCGCTGTGTGCTCCCAACCGTGTCATCCCGGTGTGCCTGCCCGACCATCGTCGCTCACTCCGCGGCAGCCGCCTCCTTGCGCCGCACCTGCAGTCCGGCCGAGCCGCCATCACGACCGGGGATGCTAACACGCCAGAGGCGAACGGAGGCTTCGTCCTTCAGGCAAGGCAGCGATGCCTTCAACGTGGCCACGCAGCCACGGCGCACACCCTTCGACTGCGCTCGCCCGACGACGGCCGACTGCCTCCGGTTAACAGACACGCAAAGGTACGTCTGCAAGCACGAGCTGCGGTGGCAAGATCGCTTCTGCTTCGGCCCGCCGAGGCGGCATCACGGCGGGGCGGCGTGAGGGAGCAGTGCCGCGAGCAGCCCGCCGGGGCGCGTGAGGCTCCGGCGGGAAGCTATCTCGACGAACCGCCTTCCGAGCCTTCTGAGGTCGAGGAGCCTTCTGGGGCGCCTGGCGGCGGCGGGTATTCGCCCGGCGCGATCTTGTAGGCGGTCCGCGGGCCGCGCAATAGCGGCGGCGGGTATTCGCCCGGCGCGACCTTGTGGCCTTCGATGTGGACGACCTGGTTCGGTTCGTGTTCTGCGTCGTTTGCGTTTACGACCGTGCCCTGTGGGCTCTGCACGACGGTCACCGTGTCGCCCGATTTGATGTTCGACAGCTGGGCGGTTGCGCCGTTGCGGTAGACCTTCGCGTCGCTGGGGATCGTGAGCGTGACGGTCTTGTACGTCGCGCTCTTGGTCCCCTCGGCGATCGTGAGCTGCCCGCCGGAGGACGAGGAAAACCTACCGCGGTCCATCGTCACCGTTTCGAAGCCGCCTTTTTCGTTGGGCAGCACCGATTCGGAGTGGACCGGCGGGCCCGCCGCGCCTGCGGGCATGGCGAACGCGGGCCCGCGGGGGCCTATCATCGGGCCGACGATGCCGTGCTTGAACTTGCCGCTGGCAAACCCGGCCGGCCCCTTGGCCTTCTGGGGCGTGGATGCTGAGCTCCCCGCGATGCCCGCGGCGGCACCGATGAGCGCACAGGTCGCGCCGACTGCCGCCGTGCGCATGACGGTCGATCCCTTCATTGGCCTCTCCTTCCTGGTCGGGCGTTGCGTGTACGAGGATCCTCGCTAAGGCTCTCGACGGGTCGCCGCAAAGATAGCCACGACGCGGTTACACGCCGGTTACAGACGATCGCGCCGCTTTCCACAACTGCCGCTCGTGGCGAATGCAGGCGAGGGCCGGCGATCAGACACCTCCTCTGGGACGACTCCTGGAGCGCCACCGGCTCCGCGGCGAACTGCTGCTTCCTCGTGCGCCGGAGCATGAGGCGCAGCGAACTGCAGGCTCTTCCACTGCCTGCGGGTCGTCATGCCGCCGGTGCGAGCGTCACCGCCGACGGGCTCGGGAAGACGGAACCGGCCAGGTGTTTGGATGTAGAGTCCCAGCGCGATGAGTGATTTGCGCGAGCTATCGATCCAGGGCCGCGTCGCGACGGCGAGGGATCCGGACTGGGACGAGGCGCGGCGGGCATGGAACCTCGCCGCCGATCAACAGCCTCTCGCCGTCGTCTTTGTGGAGAGCGTCGAGGATGTCGTCGAGGTGATCCGCTTCGCGAGTGAGCGTCACCTGCGGCTGGTCGGCCAGAGCACCGGACATGCAGCGGCCACCCTCGGAGAGCTCGAAGACACGGTCGTGATCAAGACCGAGCGCATGCGAGGGCTCGAAGTTGCTCGCGACGCAGGGCATGCGCGCGTCGAGGCCGGGGTCTTGGCGCACGAGCTCGGCAGGGCTGCACAGCGAGACGGGATGTGCTCGTTGCCCGGCTCTGCGCCGGACGTGGGGGTGGTCGGCTACACCCTCGGTGGCGGGCTGAGCTGGCTGGGCCGGCGCTACGGCTTCGCATGCAATCGCGTGCTTGCGATCGAGCTCGTGACAGCCGCCGGCGAGCGAAGACGAGTCGACGCCGAAAACGACCCCGACCTCTTCTGGGCGCTTCGCGGCGGCGGTGGCGGCTTCGCGCTCGTCACAGCGCTCGAGCTGGCGCTATTGCCGATCGATGGGCTCTACGCCGGGGCGCTCATCCTGCCCGCCGAGCTGGGCGCAGAGGCGATTCGCGCCTACCGCGACTGGGCGGCCGCCGTCCCGGACGAGGTCACCTCGATCGTGCGGTTCCTACGCCCGCCGCCGTTCCCCGACGTTCCCGAGCCGCTTCGCGACCGACCGCTGCTGACACTCGGCGCCGCGTGTATCGGAAGCCAAGCGGAGGGGGAGAAAATGATCGCTCCGCTACGTGAGATCGGCGAGCCGATCATGGACACGTTCGCGCAGATCCCGGCGGAGCAGCTCAGCAGGATTCACATGGACCCTGAGCATCCCGTACCCGCGTTGGGTCACCACAAAATGATCCAGCAGCTGCCCGACGAGGCGATCGACGCCTTCGTCGGCGTCGCGGGTCCCGAGGCGGGCTCCCCGCTGCTGCTCGCAGAGCTCCGCCAAATGGGCGGGGCGCTGGGGCGAGAGGCGCACGACGGCGGAGCGCTCTCCAAGCTTGATGCCGCCTTCGTGATGCTCGGAGTCGGGGTGCCGATGACTCCCGAGTTCGGCGAGGCGATCGACCGGCACCTCGACCTCCTCGACGACACCATGCGACCCTGGGCGTGCGACGGCGGGTATCTGAACTTCGCAGAGCGCCCCTGCGACGCGGATGTTATCTTCGCGCCGCAGACGTGTACGCGCCTGCGGGAGGTCAAGCGACACTGGGATCCCAACGGGCTGTTCTGCGCTAATCACCCGATCTCCTGACACCGTTCTCAGCCGCCGTGCCGGCACCGCGGAGAAGGCCTGAACGAGCGTCCGAATCTCGATGTGGTCTGCCGCCTAAGTCGGCTCCGGAGGGGAGCGCGTTCGTCGCCGCGCACGCGCGCCTGGTCGCGGCTGTTGAGGATCGCAGCTACGAGCTCGGGGTCTCTACGCGAGCGGCGCGGATACGCTGAGCGGAGCCTTGATCGACCAGTTGAGCATTTTTCCCGACCTCGCGAATCAGGTCTTTCAGGACAACGCGAGCGAGGCAGTGCACCGATTTTTCGGCGTCGGATGAACCTCGCGCGGCATCGCTCGAGCCAGCTGCTGACCGCCAGTGCGGCATGAGCCCGAGCACGTACATACCGCTCCGAGCGCGCTTGGCGATGGCGACTTCGGAGTTCGCCAACAAGCATGGTGTTTACCTCGGGCGGCGCTCCACACGAATCCATGTGGCGCTCTACCGGCGCTCGAACGGCAAGTTGGGCGGGCATCTCCCGGGCTGGCCCGCAGCGCGCATACTCCTGCTCGACCACGTCGGCGCCAAGAGCGGACTGAAGCGAACATCGCCGCTGATGTACCACGAGGATGGCGACCTCGTCGCGGTCGTGGCCTCCAAAGCTGGCCAGCCCACGCATCCCGCGTGGTTTCACAATCTCAAGGCGAACCCCGACACCAGGATTCAGATCGGCTCAGCAGTTCGCAACGTCCGCGCTCGCGTTGCAAGCGACGAGGAGCGCGACCGCCTCTGGCCGCGGTTCGTCGCGTTCTATCCGGGATACGACTTCTTCCAGCGCAACGCTAAGGGGCGGGAGATCCCCATCGTGATCCTCGACCCGCGCTAGCAGCAGCCGCCCCGCGCCAGCGACGAGACGATTGGCGATCGTCCAACGCACGCACCAAGCGTAATCCTTTGAGTTTTTCTGTGAATGAGTTGAGGGACGGGTTAGGCCGCCGCTAGGCGAGCCCTTCGACGAGCATGTGCAGCCCCACGTGGTGCACGCCCCCCGGACTCCACCCCGCGTCGCGCATGAGAGCCTGGACCTGC
>DATJOE010000087.1:0-4135 GCA_035507305.1 Solirubrobacteraceae bacterium
GCCGAGCGCCGCCGCGCTCACACTCACGCTCGCGAAGCTGAGCGGAGCTGCGGTGCTCCTCGGGCTCGTGCTGCTCGGTACCCAGGCCGGGAGCTACTCCTTCGAGGCGCTCGCGCACCTCGGACCCCGACTCGATGCCACCGTGCGCGGTCTGTGCTTCGCGCTCTTCCTCGTAGGCTTCGCCTCCAAGGCGGCGCTGGTGCCACTGCAGACATGGGTACCGGCGGCTTACGGCGAGGTCGACGCCGATAGCTCAGGGTTCGTGGCCGCAATCGCGCTGAACGTCGCCTTCTACGCGATGTTGCGGTTCTGGCTCGGCTTTCTCGGCCACGCCGCGATCTGGTGGGCAGTCGTCGTGCTCGCGCTTGGAGCGCTCACCGCGCTCATCGGCATCCTCGGCGGCGTGCTGCAGCGTGAGCTGCGCCGCTTCGTCGCCTACTCCTCGGTCGAGAACTCGGGGCTGATCGTCGCCGACATCGGCATCGCATTGATGGGTCAGGCGCAGCACCGTCCAGCACTGCTGGAGCTCGGACTCGTGGCCGCCACGTTTCAGATCGGCGCCCACAGCTTCGCCAAGGCCGGCCTGTTCGGCTCGGTCGCCAGCGTCGAGCGCGCTCAGGGGACGAGCGACATGGACAAGCTGGGCGGGCTTTACCGGCTGCTGCCGGCCGCCACGATCGCGGCACTGTGTGGGGCCGGTGCGCTCGCGGCGCTACCTCCCTTCAGCGGCTTCGTAAGCGAGTGGCTCGGTCTCGAGGGCCTGATGCAGGGCTTTCGTGTAACCGGCACGGTCTCGCAGGTGGCGATGGCGCTCACCGGTGCGGTGCTCGCGCTGACCGCGGGACTTGCCGCGTTCGCGTTCGTGCGCGCGATCGGGCTCACGTTCATGGGCCTGCCGCGAGAGGAGAGGCCGACGGCCGAGCGGGCTCCGAGCGGAAGGCTTCGTTCGGCCTACGAGAGCGGCTATCAGCGCGTCGCTCTGCTCGGGCTTGCGCTGGCATCGTTCGCAATGGGCGTCGCCGCGCCGTGGGTCGTGAAGGTGCTGCTGCGGGGGACCGCTCCAATCGGCGCCGGCGGTGCGGCCGTCGCTCACATCAGCGAGCCGGGCTGGCTGGTGGAGCCGGGGTACACGAAGTTCTCGAGCATCAGCCCAACCGTGCTAGCGCTGACGTTGATCGGATTCGCGTGCGGGGCCGCGGTCATCCGGCTCGTGCTCAGCCCCCGGCGGCGCGCGCGCGTCGTCCCCGTCTGGGCCTCGGGCGCGGTGGCGACCGGGCGGCGCACCCAGTACACCGCGCTCGGCTACTCGAACATGGTGCGCGTGATCTTCAACGTCATCTACCGCATCCGCACGCAGCTTCTCGCTCACGGCGACGAACGCTTTCCCGAGCGGCTCAGCATGAGCCGCGCCCAACCGCGGATCCTCGACCCCGCCTGGCTCTACCGGCCAGTGACCGCGCCGTTCCTGCGTGTAGCAGACCTCGTTCGCAACATTCAGGCGGGGCCACTCGGGCTCTACCTGCTCTATCTTCTGGTCGTGGTCGTCGTGCTGTTAATCCTCGCCCCTCGCTTGGCGGGCTGAAGCACCGCGCAGTGCGCGCACGCGCCGCGAAGAGGGCCTGGCTCACATAGGGCTCGCGGAGACCGCGGAGTCGGCGCTCGTCGCGCAACTGCTGCCGGATCGTCTGCGCGGCAGCGACTTCGGCCTGCTCGGCGTCGTGCAGGCGGCCGGCGACCTGCTCTCCACAGCGGTCGCGGGCGTGCTCTATACGACCGTCTCACCCGCCGCGGCCTTCGCGTATGCGGGCAGCTGGATGCTGTTATCGCTGGCCGCGAGCGCCACGTTGCGCCCGCCGCGAAGCGCACGAGGGGCGGATCTCGCGCGGTAAAATCAGACGAGGCGATGAAGCTCGCCTGAACCGCCACTCTGGCTGATGGCTTCTGTCGACGTTGCGATTCGATGGAAGCCTTTCAGAGCATCCTCTTTGAGCCATCCGGAGCCGCCACCGCGGAGCCCGCGGCGCAGCCGCCCTTTTTCGCGGACCTGAACCTGGACCAGCTCGTGGCCTCGGTGGTCGCCGACCGCGAGAACTACCACCTCGAGCCGCTCTTCTGGCTCGCGCTGCACGACGTCGCCGCGGTCCGTTACCGCCACGAAGTGCTGCGCGACCTCGAGCGCGAGGCGATCATCGGCGCGGTGCGAGCGTTCGCCGAGGGGATGCGCGAGATGCACGGCCGGCTTGCGCTCGTCGAAAAGCTCTACTTCCCGCGCCAAAAGCAGCGCCTGTTCATGGAGGCCGTCAATGTCTATTGCAAGACCGTGCGCGCCTTTGCCCACGATCTCGGCGGCGCCGACGTCAATGCGCGCGCTGTGCGAGCGCTCCATGCGTACCTCGAGGCCTACACCCACTCCGAGCGCTTCGTGGAGCTTGAGGCCGAGACCCGGGCGCTCGACTGGGAGCTCGCAGCGATTCGCTACCGCGTGCAGATCTTGGGCAGCAGGGTGAGCGTGAGCGAGTATCACGAGGAGCCCGACTACTCCGCTGAGGTCGAGGAGACCTTCGCGAAGTTTCGCGAGGGAGCCGTTAAGGACTATCGCGCCAGCTTCCACGACGACGTGGAGATGAACCCGGTCGAGTCCCTGATCTACGACCGGGTCGCCCGGCTCCATCCACAGCTCTTCGCGGAGGTCGACGACTACTGTGAGCGCCACACCGACTTTCTCGAGGAGACGTTGGATCGCTTCGACCGCGAGGTCCAGTTCTACCTCGCCTACCTCGAGTACGCCGAGCGCCTGAAGGCAGCCGGGTTGAGGTTCTCTCGCCCGCGCGTGTCCAGCGAGTCCAAGGAGACCTACGTCGAGGCCTCGTTCGACCTTGTCCTCGCGGACAAGCTCGTGCGCGAGGGCAGAGAGGTGGTGTGCAACGACTTCTATCTGCAGGATCCCGAGCGCGTGGTCGTCATCACCGGCCCCAACCAGGGCGGCAAGACGACGTTCGCCAGGATGTTCGGACAGCTTCACTACCTTGCGAGCCTCGGGTTGCCGGTCCCGGGCAGGACCACGCAGCTATTCCTGCCCGATCAGATCTTCACTCACTTCGAGCGCGAGGAGGACATCACCACGCTCAGAGGAAAGCTCGAGGACGAGCTCCTGCGGATTCACCGAATCCTCGAGCACGCCACATCCGACAGCGTCATCATCATGAACGAGAGCTTCACCTCGACGACCGTCGAGGACGCGCTGTTTCTCGGTGCCAGGGTGATGAGCGACATCGTCTCGCTCGGTCTGCTCGCGGTGTACGTGACGTTCCTCGACGAGCTCTCGAGTTTCAGCGAGGCGACCGTCAGCATGGTGAGCACCGTCGATCCCGACAATCCTGCGCTGCGTACCTACGAGATCCTCAGACGGCCGGCCGACGGCCTCGCCTACGCTGCCGCGCTCGCCGAGAAGTACGGTCTCACCCACGACGCGCTGCGAGCGAGGATCGCACGATGAAGGCCTACCTGATGCATCGTGAGCGGGACTTCGACCTCGAGCTCGCACTGCCCGCGCACTCCGAGACGCTCAAGCACGACCTCGAGCTTCCCACCCTCGTTTCGGCGATGGCGGCGAAGGACCGTTTCCTCTTCGCGATCGTCGAACGTGCGCTGCTGTTGAGCCTCGATGACCCGCAGGAAATCGTCTATAGGCAGGAGATCCTCACTGACTGCCTCGCTCATCCCGAGATCGCCAGAGGCCTCTACGACGTCACCGGCGAGGCACTCGCGGCGCAGAGGAGCGTCTGGGGGATCAGTCAGTTCGATTCGCCGAAGGTGATCCTCAACAGATCCATCCGCGCTATGGATGTGTTCGTCGACTATCTCAGGCGCCTTCGCGAGCTTGCGAGCGAGCACGTCGGCGAGGTCACCTCGGAGGGTTTCCTGAGGCTGTTTGCGATGCTCGAACGTGAGCTCGACGACGCCTATCTCGCGCGCGTGCAAGGGCATGTCAATGAGCTGCGCTTGCCCCGTGGGTTGCTGATGAGCGCGCGACTCGGCAGGGCTGGAAGAGGCACCGAGTACACGTTGCGAGAGCCGGCACCCGTGCGCTGGCTAGATCGCTTACGAGTGCTCGCGCGTCCGGATGAGTTCTCGT
>DATJOE010000088.1:0-9466 GCA_035507305.1 Solirubrobacteraceae bacterium
CACTCCCGTTGTGGCGAGCGCGACTCCCCCGAGGTCGAGGCGCTTGGCCGTTCCGTGGCTCTCGGGGAGCAGTCGCGAGGCGAGCCCGAGCGCGATCAGCCCGATCGGGATGTTGATCCAGAAGATCCACTGCCAGTCGATGCCCTGCGTCACGGCACCGCCCACGAGCGGGCCAATCGCCACGGCCAGACCGGCGAGCCCGCCGTAGATGCCCACGATCATTCCTCGTCGCTCTAGCGGGTAGGCGGTCGTGAGGATCGTCAGGCTGAGCGGGAGCACGATCGCGCCGCCGAGGCCCTGCACCGTGCGCGCCGCGATCAGCACGCCCGCGCTCGGCGCCAGCGCGCAGGCCGCCGAGGCCACCGTGAACAGGGCAAGCCCGACGTTGAAGACGCGCCGGCGCCCGAAGCGGTCGCCGATCGCCGCCGCCGTGACGATTCCGGCGGCGAACGAGATGCCGTAGGAGTTGACGGTCCACTGCATCGAGGAGAAGTCCACGTGCAGGTCGTGTTGCATGCGTGGCAGTGCTGTCACCACCACGAGCGCGTCGAGCGCGACCATAAAGTAGGCCGTCGAAGTGAGGGCCAAGACCCAGCCCAGCCCGCTGCGGCCCTTGGATCTGCCCATCGCGGTCGCCGTTGATCTTCTCTGCTCACCCGTCATGAAACTCCCGTCGCTGTGCCGCCGCAGTAGGCGGATCTGCTCAAGTGACGAACGAGCTGCTGGCAGACGGACGGCAGCCGGAGAAAAAAAGTGTGTCCGTCGCGCGCTCGTCTGTTCGTCTAGTAATTCAGAGCGCAGCCGGGCAGTCGGCTCACGTAACGCAAGCACTGGGAGGTGCAGATGAAGTACGCGCTTCTGATCCATGGCTCAAACGCCGCCGACGGGCCCGAACGAGACCTCGATCCGAAGATCGCGGCTGTGCTCGATCGGCCGAGCGTCGCCGGTTGGACCCGTCTGCAGGGCATAGGAGCGGCAACAACGGTGAGGCGTCAAGACGGCAGGAGACTCCTGACCGACGGACCGTTCGTCGAGAGCAAGGAGTATCTCGCGGGCTTGATCGTCGTCGACGCCGCCGATCTCGACGGGGCGCTCGCGATCGTGGAGGAGCTTCAGGATCTGCGACCGAACGTCGTGATCGAGATCCGGCCCGTGCTCGAAACCGACTAGCGACGTGGCGATCGATGAGGTCTTTCGCGAGCAGTGGGGCCGGGTGCTGGCGACGCTCGTCGGGGTCTTCGGCGACATCGAGCTCGCCGAAGACGCAGCACAGGAGGCGTTCGCCGTCGCTGCGGACCGTTGGCCCAAAGAAGGTGAGCCGGCCAACCCGACCGGATGGCTCGTGGCTACCGCCCGCAACCGGGCAGTGGACAGGATCAGGCGCCGGCAGGCCCTCACGCGCAAGACCGAGCAGCTCGGTCGAGAGCTCGCCGGAACGGCGGGGGAAGCGATGAGCGCCGAGGAGGCAGTGGATGAGACCTCGTCGCTCCCCGACGAGCGCCTCGAGCTGATCTTCGCCTGTTGCCACCCGGCGCTCGCGCTCGACGCCCAGGTCGCGCTGACGCTACGCACGCTCGGCGGATTGTCCACAGAGGAGATCGCGCGCGCCTTCCTTGTTCCGTTCGAGACGATGAGCAAGCGGCTGACGCGCGCCAAGCACAAGGTACGCGACGCGGCGATCCCGTTTGCCGTGCCTCCCGACCACCAGCTGCCGGAGCGGCTTGACGCCGTCCTCGCGGTTGTCTATCTGATCTTCAACGAAGGCTGGAGTGGCGAGCGCAAGGATCTGACCGAGGAGGCGATTCGCCTCGGGCGCGTTCTCGCGGCATTGATGCCCGACGAATCCGAGGTGCTCGCACTGCTGGCGCTGATGCTGCTGAACGATGCTCGCCGGCAAGCCCGCCTACGAGACGGCGAGCTTGTGCTGCTCGACGAGCAGGACCGCTCGCTGTGGGATGAGCGACAACTAGCGGAAGGAAGACGATTGCTGGCGCGCGCGGTTGCGCTACGTGGCGATGGACCATATGTGCTGCAGGCGGCAATCGTCGATCTTCACCTGGAGGAGCCACGTGACTGGGAGCAGATCGTGGCGCTGTACGGCGTGCTCGCGCAGCTGACGGGCTCGCCAATCGTGAAGATGAACCGCGCGATCGCGATGGCGGAGATCGACGGTCCCGCGGCCGCGCTCGCGGAGTTGGACTCTCTGCCGCTGGAGGACTATCGCTACTTTCATTCCACGCGCGCCGAGCTACTACGACGCTTGGGGAACGACCGCGCCGCGCGGCGCGCCTACACACGGGCGATCGAGCTCGCGCAGACCGACCCGGAGCGACTCTTTCTCGCGGGTCGGCTCGCCACGCTGCGACCAAGCGCGAGCGGTTGAGGCACCACAACGACGACGGGTCCTAGGAAACCTACCGGGAGCCCAAGCGCTACCGGCGCGCCCGCGGACTGCGCCAGAATGAGGCTGTGGCGAGCAAACGCGAGCAAGTGGAGCGTGTGCTGCGTGAGCACGGACTGCGCAGCACCGTGCAGCGCCGGGTGATCCTCGCCGTCGTACAGGACGCCCTCGGTGAGCATCTCTCCGCCGATGAAGTGCACAGCCGCGCCATACAGGCGCTCCCCTCACTGGCACGCGGGACTGTGTATGCGACGCTCACCGAGCTGACGGAGCTCGGCGCGGTGGGCGCGGTCGGCCTGCCCGAACCTGTGCGCTATGAGGCGAACACGGACCCCCATGGGCACTTCCGCTGCCGACTGTGCGCGCGACTGTTCGATCTGCAGGGGGAAGTGATCGAGCTGGTCGATCTGCTTGAGGGCTTTGCGGTCGAGCGAGTGAACGCGCGCGCTGAAGGGGAATGTGCGGACTGCTCGCGCTACCGCGATGGACTGCTCGGCGGCATTGCAGCGATCGCCGGGCAGGGACGCTCGCCGTGGCTAGCGCCGCTCGAACAACCCGGTCTTGCCAGCGCGCGAGCCGAAGGGCCGCTCGGGGACATCGTGCTTGCCGCGACCGCGGTCGGGCTCGTCCGGCTGGCCTTTGAGGGACAAAGCGACTACGAGCAGCTCAGAGAGCGCTCGCGCGGCACGCGCGGATCACATGGTGCCCGCGGGCATCTCAAAAGGACCAAGGACGCGCTGGGGCAGTTGCTCGCGGGTAAGAGCGAGACGATCGAGTGCGAGGTCGATCTCGACGTGCTGGAGGCCGGCGGCGGCGCGCTCGGCTCGACGCAGTCGATCCCATGGGACTCGCATCGCTCATACCTCGAGCTGGATCTTGAGATGGACGCCCGTGAGATCGGCATGTGGATGGGCGCCAACCCGATGCCGATCGTCTTTCCTTGTCACCGCGTCTCCCGCGGCAAGGAAGTACCCGTCGATTTCGTCGCCGGCAGCGAGCGGCGCGGCTGGCTTGAAGGTCTCGAACACGTCGGCTTGTAGCCGTGCCTGTCACTGCGGGCGCGATTCCAACCGCCGAGTTGAACGAAGCAAATTGCTTATCGCTTTATTACCGTCGCGTCCCGGCTCGAGGACTGCCGTTTGGTAACGCGGGCTACCCACCCGTGGCGAGCACCGGTGAGCGCTCGCGCCAGAGGCCAGCGAGCGGCGGGCGCTCCTCTACGACGACCGGGCGCGTCTCCATCGCGATCTCATCGACCACCGGCGGCAACACGATCGAGGCGCAGGCGCTTGAGTCTGCGAACTCGCTCCCGAGAAAGCGGGTCTGGGCCGCGACCAGGACGGCGTAGGCCATTGCAGAGAGATCGCGCAGGGGCTGATGACGGTTCTGACGGGTGCCGAGGTCGACCTGAGCCATCGCCTCCAGGCCGGCTTTGCGCCAGACGTCGATCAGCATCGCGATCTCAACGCCGTAGCCGGCGGCGAACGGCAGCTGTTCGAGCAGCTCTCGCGTTGCCGCCGTCTCGCCGGCAAGCGGCTGATCGAAGACGGCCAGCTCAGGCGCATGGAGGTTCAGCAGCGGGCGGGCCATCAGCTCGGTGACACGCCCGCCGCCGTCGGCCTGGACCTGGTTGCCGCTGCGAAACGGGCGGCGAAACGCACCCTTGACGAACTGCACCCCCGGCCCGCAGAGCAGCGGTCCGATCATGCCGAGCAGGAACCGCTCGTCAAAGCCTTGGGTGTCGGTGTCGGCGTACACGACGATCTCGCTCTCGCTGACGTGAAGGCCGCGCCACATCGCATCGCCCTTGCCTTGTGCGGGGCCGTGCTCGCTGAGCAGCTCGTCCTCCTGCAGCACCCGTGCTCCGGCGGAGCTCGCGATCTCAGCCGTGCCGTCGCGTGAGCCGGCATCGATCACGATCACCTCATCGAGCAGTCCCGCCGCGCTGAGCGCCGTGGCGCAGCCAAGCACCTCGCCGATCGTCTCGGCGACTTCGCGCGCGGGCAGCAGCAGGGCAATTGAGCTGCGCTTCTGTGCGAGCAGCCTGTCCAGGGGAAACTGCTCGGCCTGATAGGAGCGCCTGGCGCGCCAGTCGGCGCGGGCGAGGTCGTTGGCAAGGCCTCGCGGCGCGCGTCCGTCGGTGCGCGCGGAGGTGCGGACCCGGACGCGGCGACTGCGGTGGATCGCTACGCCCTGAGCGCGCAGGCTGCGCTCGAGCGCCTCGTCCTCCAGCGCGGCGCGCACCGGCAAGCCGCCGCAGCGCTCATACGCCTCGGCTGTGAGGGCGAGCGAGGCGCCGCTGAACTGATGATGCTCGACCAGCGCTGTTTCACCGGTTGCGCGGACGCTCTGCATCCGCCGTTCCGCCGCGTCGGAGCGTGCCACGAGCGCGTGTGGATCGAGCTCACCGGCCTCGGCGCTGTCGAGCAGGATCAGCCCGCCGATCGCCTGCGCGCCCTGCGCCGCGAGCTGCAGCTGAGCCTGCAGCCAGTCCCGGGCGACGATGCTGTCGGCGTCGGTGCTCGCGATCAGCCCGTCGCGTCGCCCGACGGACAAAAGCCGCCCACAGGCGAGGTCCATGCCGAGCCGGCGAGCGCGACCCACGCCTGCCCAGGCGGGGAGCGACACCTGATGCACTCGCAGCTCGGGCTCGCTGAGCGCGATCTCCTGCAGCCGCACTGGCGTGGCGTCCGTGCAGCCGTCGAGTACGACGATCACCTCGTAGTGGCTTGCCTGAACGTCGCGCTGCTGGGCGAGCGCTCGCAAACATGAGGCGATCCGCTGCTCCTCATTGCGGGCGGGAACGACGACCACTGCCCGCAGCGAGGGGTCGGCAGCGGCGAGGATCAGGTGTGCGCTCATGGCGCACTCGCCCCTGTATGAATCAGCTCTCGGCCACGTTCGTAGTCGGGGTCGCACTCGCTCGTGAGCACTCCGGCGAGCTTGCCCTCCCGGGAGTACCAGACGGTGAAGGCGCCGTCGCCGTGCTCGGCCAGCTCACAGTTGTCATAGCCGTCCCCCCACGCGGCGTACTTAAGCGTGTGTTCGCCGATCGTCGTCCAGAACCCGGGGACCTGCGCCCACGGCTCCTCGATCCCTGCAAGCGTCTTGCCGGCAACCTTGCCTTGCGCGAGCGCGTCGCCCCAGTGTTCGACGCGCAGACGCCGCCCGGCGGCGGGGTTGTGCGCGAAGGCGACATCGCCGGCGGCGAGCAGCCGCCCGCCGGCCCGCATGCAGCTGTCGACGAGCACTGCACCCTCCCCCACGTCCGCTCCGGCCGCTTCGGCGAGCGCGACGCGCGGCTTTGCGCCGGTGCCGAGCAGGATCAGATCGGCACTCAGTCCCCGCCCGTCGGTGGTCTGGATCGTGTGACCGTCGATGATCTCTTCTGCCTCTGCGCCTGCGATCAGCTCGACACCGAGGCCTCCGAGCCAGCGCGCGATGCGCTTGCCTGCCTGTGCGCCGAGCCGTTCTTGCTGCGGCGCGTCTTCCTGCGCGAGCATGCTCACCCGTGCGCCGATCATCGTCAGGGAGCCGGCGAGCTCGCAGCCGATGAAGCCGCTCCCGAGCACGAGCACGTGTGTGCCGTTGCCGACCTGCCCTGAGATCCGGCGGCTGTCGGCGAGCTCGCGCACGCTCAGCACGTCTGGATGATCGATTCCCTCGATCGGTGGGCGCAGCGGCTCTGAGCCGGTTGCGAGCACGATCGCCTGGGCGTGCAGCGTGCCCTGGTCGGTCTGGACCGTGCCGTGCTCGCTGTCGATCGCCTGCGCGCTGCAGCCGAGGCGAAGGTCGACATCGTGCCGGGAATACCAACTCTCCTGCTCCAGCAGCAGCTCCTCTGCGGCGGTCTCTCCGCGCAAGAAGTCCTTGGTCAGCGGCGGGCGTTCGTAGGGGGGTGTCGGCTCGCGCCCAATGATCGTCACGGGAGCGCCGCCGCCGTGTTCGCGGTAGGCACGGGCGGCGGAGAGACCTGCCGGGCCCGCGCCGATGATCACGATCGGCTCGCTCATCGCGGGTCGAAGCGGTCGAGGCGGTAGCCCTCTTGCCGGCCGTCGAAGGCGTGCCATAGGCCGAGCTCGCACACGAGGCGGTCGTGCACCTCATCGCCGAGGAACGGCTCCTCGCGCCCCACTCCGCGCCAGCTGACTACGAGCACGCTCGAGCCGTGCAGCAGCTGCTCTGCGAGCCAGCCGATCGCCTGAGCAAGCGCGGGCGCCTTCAGGTAGTAGAGGATC
The DNA here is from genome assembly GCA_035507305.1 of Solirubrobacteraceae bacterium. Lineage (GTDB taxonomy): Bacteria > Actinomycetota > Thermoleophilia > Solirubrobacterales > Solirubrobacteraceae > Palsa-744. The sequence continues at coordinate 6,640 of DATJOE010000088.1, forward strand.
TCCGAGCAGAGCACGACGCGAAAGCGCTCGTCCGGGGCCTCGTCTGGAAAGCGCGCTTGGCGCAGCTCGACGTTCCGAGTCTCCGAGAGCCGCTTGCGCGCCAGTGCGAGCGCGCGCTCTGAAAAGTCGAGTGCCAGCACTCGCTCGCAGCGCTCGGCCAGCAGCTGGGTGAACGCGCCGATCGAGCAGCCGAGCTCCAGGGCGCTTGCGACCGGCCCTTGCGGGAGCGCGGCGAGCGTCGCCGCGTACTTCTCGCGCTCATATGCGCTCGTCTCGTAGTCCCAGGGATCCTCGCTTCGCGCGTAGATCTCATCGAAGCGGGCCGCGCTGCTCATCGCGAACGCTCCTCGAGCGCTTGGGAGCCGAGCTTCACGAGCTTGGGGTCGAGGCGATGTTGCAGCAGGAACAGATCGAGGTCTCGTCGTGCACGCTCGAGCGGGCCAGCGGAGACGAGCACGCGCGAGCCGCACACCGTCGCAGCGAGCGATGAGATCTCGCGTGCGCTTGCGGCCAGAGCGATCCGGCACTGCGCTGAGAGCGTGGCGGGCTCCTGCTCCTCGAGCAGTCGCACGCCGAGCGGGTCGAGCCGGCCCAGGCGCTCGGCGGCGTGCTCAAGCCAGCGGTCGATACTCGCCTGCGCGACGCCCATTACGCCGATCGCGCGGCGGCTGACGTCGTCTGCGCGCTCGGGATCGAGCGCCGTGAGCGTTGCGGCGAGGATGCAGTCGGCGAGCCCGGCCCAGGTGGCCGAGGTGCGCACGCCGTCGCGCGAGAACCACGGCTCCTCCGAGAGCGCGTCGCTGCCGCCGAGGACCGCGAGCACGGGCGCGTCGTGAAACTCGACGCGGTGACTCTCTGAGGAGCGAAGGCCCGAGCCTCGATACCAGCCGCGATCGACGCGCACGTGGCTGGTCGTGTCTAGGTAGATCAAGCGGCGGCGGTCATGCTCATCGAGGGCGATCACGAGCGCCCGCTGCACGCCGCCGGCTCCTGAGCAGAACGTCTTGAACCCCCGCAGGCAGAGCTCTGAGCCGTGGCGGTGAAGGCGCGCCGGCGATCCTTCGCCCGCAGCGGGATCTGCGCCCCAGACGCCGAGCAGCAGCCTCCCCTCGCGGATCGCCTGTAGCTCGATCTGCCCGAGCGGCGACTCTGCCAGGCGCGCCAAGCGCTCGACGCCGTTGAGGTGGCCATCGAGGATGCGCGCGGTCGACGCGTCCGCCGCGGCGACCATACGCACCAGCTCGATCTCACTCGAGAGCTCGCCCGGTCGTTCGGCGGCGGCTTGTAGCACCCCGGCGGCGGCAAGGTCGGCGAAGTTCTCGCTCGGAAAGCGTGGATCGCGGTCGATCCGCACGGCGCGGCCGGCGATGCGCTCGATCGCCTGCTCGCGTGTGAGGCTCTCGGCAGGCGCCGCAGTGGCGAGACTGCCGTCGAAGCGTGCCGTATCGCTCATGCCGCCAGAGCGCCTTGCGGCTCGCCAAGCGGCCTTGCCGGGATGCCGAGCTCTCGCGCCACCTCGCTCAGTGGGGCGATCAGCCGCACCGTGTTCTCACACTCCTCGCGCAGAGCGCCGGGGCCGAGCCCATCGTGCATCAGGACAGCGCCCCCCCGGGCGAGCGCCGGGCGCGCGATCGAGAGCATCTCGGCCGGCGTATCGCCGCGCCAATCGTGGGTGTCGATCGACCAGCGCACGAGCGTCAGGCCGAAGCGCTGTGCGACTCGCTCGCTGGCGGGCGTCTGCACGCCCCAGGGCGCCCGCCAAAGATCCGGTGAGACTCCGGCGCTCACAAGCGCGTCGAGCCCTTGCCGCGTGTCCTCAATCAGCTCGGCTTCGCTCAGGTCACTGTGCCTCACATGGCGATGACAGTGAAGCTGCGCCTCATGCCCGGCGGAGACGATCGCGCGGGCCAGCCGCGGGTACTCAAGAACGCGCTCGCCGATCAGAAAGAACGTCGCCCGCACCCTGCAGCGGCCGAGCTCACGCAGGACCTGCTCGGTCCACACGGGCTCGGGACCGTCGTCGAAGGTGAGGCTCAGTGCGCTCATGCGACTTGGGCCTCCGTCGTCTCCTCGTACTCGCGCAGGAAGCCCTCGAACAGGCGGCGGTGGCCCTCCTCGTCGCGGAGGATCGCGATCACCATGTCGTTGGTGACGGGGTCGCTCTCCTCGGTCGCCTCGATGATCTCGTTGTAGAAGTCAATCGCGCCGGTCTCGGCGGCGATCACTCCCTTGATGATGTGGACGATGTCGCTCTGGCGCTCGGGCGGCTGTAGGTAGTCCTGTTCGGCGGTGAACTGCTGGGAGCCGGGGACGACGCCGTAAAGCTCCTTAATCCTCGTGGCGAACTGTGTGGCGTGCCCGAGCTCCTCCTGTATGTCCTCGCGCAGCGAGGCCATGATCTCCTGCGCGCGCACGCCATCGGGATTGGTCGAGCCGGCGATGTAGCTCATAACCGTCTCGATCTCCATCCAGTAGGCCTTCTGCAGCATCGCGACGATGCGCTCGCGCTCCTCGCGCTTGTCATCGGCGAGGATCCCGTTGCTGCTCTTTGTCACCGGCATGTACGGCTCTCCTTGGTCGAATGTCCTGGGGTGTCCTGTGCTAGGGATCAGGCGGGCTCACCATCGCCCGTACCAGCGCCGCCCACCGCCCGTCGGCGCGCCGCCGACAAAGAAGCCGATCAGCCACAGCAGCACGGCGATGATCAGCACGTACCAGAGAACGTGCGCGACGAATCCAAGTCCTCCGAAGATCGCGAGCAATAGCAGGAGTACTACGAAGGCGACCATCGAGGGGCCCCCTTTCTTTTATGTACACAGCTACGGCT
>DATJOE010000089.1:0-2333 GCA_035507305.1 Solirubrobacteraceae bacterium
GTGAGCCTATGTGGCCGGGGTCTGTCGTGCGGCCGCCAGGCCGCCGCTCTCCGCACGTGCACCGGGCCTGCCTTGATTCGAGAGTTTCGGGTGCACGCCGGCCGAGCCGTCTTGAGGGCACGTACATCCCCATCCCCCAAAATCCGTACGGTAAGACGCGCTGAGTCCTCGTGCTGCCCAGCTATGTCTACACCGGACCGTGGCGATCCGCTCGCCCTAGTACGTGCGCCCGCGGAGTCGGTCGGTCGTGTGGGCCGCTAGGCGTTCGGCTGCTCGGTCCCGATTCCGTGTGCGTGGATCTCGTGGGTGATCGCACGCGTCAGTTCGTCTTTCGAGAGCTGGCCGTCTTTTGGTCTTCCACGTCGGACCGTTTGGGCGCGGATCTCGCGCATCAGCGTATGGTTTGCCTGCGCCATCTCGACGGTCTGGGCAGCGAGCGAGGCGATCAGGTCGGTGTGGTCGCTTTCTCGCTCGAGCAGCAGGTGGACGTGCTCGAGCAGCTGCGCGAGATGCTCGGTCTGAGCGGTGTCTTGCTCGAGTAGCCGTGCGATCTGCTCAGTCTGGGACGCGTCCTGCTCGAGCAACTCCTGCTGCCGGCTCTCGAGCTCGTCGTGGTGGCGCTCCTCCGCGCGCGTCTGCGCTCGGTCGCGATCGGCCTGGCGGCTTTCCGCCAGCAGGATGAACGGCGCAGCATAGGCGGCGAGCGCCGAGAAGATGAGGTTCAGGAAGATGAACGGGTACGGATCGAAGTGCGGCAGCCCACCGAGCGCGTTGATCACCACCCATGCGACGATCACCACGGTCTGGCCGGCGAGGAACCGCGGCATCCCAAACACGCGAACGAACCGCTCCGCGAACCGGCCGAACCGATCGTCGGAAAGCTGGCCGATTTCCAATCCAGTCGCTCTAATCTTCTTCCGGCGATCATGCCACATGACAACCTCCAGGGAGTTGGGATTCTCCAGAGGCCGTCAGCGGCGATGCCGCGGTCAGCGAGCCTCATCGCGCACAGTGAATTTTACTCCGGTGAGGTGGGAAAGAGCGGGCACACCGGGTGCCGGTTAGCTGTCATTGAGGAGCTTCCAGTGCTTGGGCTAGTTGGTCCATGCGCTGACTAACTCGCACCAGCTCGTCGGACCGATTACGGACGGTTTGCTCTCCCTGCGACTGGCACGCCACGGCCCGGTCGATTCGATCCTCCAGCGACTCAATCGCGTCCTCGACCTGGCGGGCGAGCTGGTCTCGGAAAATGTCTACGGCGCGGCCAACAACCTCTGAGAGCTCATCTGCGAGCTGCTCGTCGTGGCCAACCGGGACGATGTCCGGATCAGGGCGAGGAGACACGCATGAATCTCGCGGGGCGAGCAATCCCCCGGTCGGAGCGCCGACCGCTTTCTGCGTGGATTCTCGGAGGTCCACGAGCAATCGGTCCACTCGATCGGCATAGGCCCGCATCACCGAGGCGGCGTCATCAGCGAGGTAGTCGTCGTGGTGAGGCATCGAGTCCCCGGCGGTTGCCTCGCTCCGCGAAGCCAGGCGAGCCCGGAGCGCGTCAAATAGATCGTCCGTTGCGCTCTCAAGATGCACGGCAGCCTCCGCGCGCCGGCCCCGAAGGGCGGCGAACAACGCCTCGAGTTCGGCGCTGAGGAGCCGCAATCGCTCGTGCGAGAACGCCAAGAGCTCGGCGTCGAACCGCGCGGCAACAGCCGACTCTCTCGCGGCGGTGGCAGCAAGCGTCCGGATCGAGCGGAGTATCGAGGAGTCGCCCTGCGCGTCTGAGAGCTGCTCGACCGTTCGCGCCGCCGTCTGCAACTGGTATCGCCACGGCTCGACCAACAGATGGTCGTGGCAGCAGATTTCCTTGAGAGCGTCGCGAGTCTCCCGCGCTGTCGGCACCGGTGAAGCTGAAGTGACCACGTTGAACTCCTTCTGAAACGACTACAAAGATGCCACGGGCGACGGTTAGCCGCGGTCGGAGTGACCCTCGGCGTTTCTACCCACAGAATCCGGTTCCACCGTCGGGCCTGGCCCACAGGTAGGTCACGGCTCCGCGCGGCCGGGGCGCCGCGGGACGGATGGTTCGGCGTCAGCAGGTCGCTATGCCTCCCGTATCGCCGAGGCTATGCGGCGCAAAGCTGGGTCTCTTCAGCACCCCCTTTCGGCTGCAATTGCCGCAGGGATTGACGTTCGATCTCACGGACGTGCGCGCGGCTCATGCCAATGGTTTGCGCGGTCGCTTCGATGGAGTGGCATCGCTCACCCCATAGCCCCCAGCGCAGGACCAGCACGCGCCGCTGGAGCGGGTCGAGCTGCCGCATCAGTGGCCGCAGCGT
>DATJOE010000090.1:0-21502 GCA_035507305.1 Solirubrobacteraceae bacterium
CGCGAGTTCGTCTGCGGTGATCTCGACGCTCACCGGCTCGCCGCCTTCCTGCGCTCGCGTTCCTCGGCCCGCCAGCGATACATGAAGGTGCCCGGGACCCTCGCCTCGGCCTCCAGGCGCTCCCTCGCCGCCGTCCTCATCTGTCGCTCCCGCTCGAACTGCTCGCGCGTCATCTGCGGTCAGGAGTACCGAGTTCTGGCCCCCGTCTGGGCGATCCGCAGAACGCGGCTCGGAGCTCGGGGTGCCCGAGACGTCACGCTCGGGCGTAGGGTGGTCAGAGAGCGCGACGGCGTGGCCGTCGTCGCGCTCCTGCGTCGTGTCGATCATGCTGCCGCCGCCTCTCGGGCCTGCACTTCGACCTGATCGAGGATGCCTTCGCGCTCGGTGAGCCCGAGACCCGCTCGGTCGCACGCCTGCCTGATGTGCTCGACCAGGGCCTCGACCGACTCTGCCTCGAAGTCGAATGTGGTCGTCTCGCCGTCGGCCCGAGCGTCGTGGATGATCGAGCTGGGCGGCTCGCTGCGCCTCTTGAACACGTGGGTCTCCCTTCGGGATCGACGCCCGCTCGGCCCACTACGGACGCCAGATCGGGTCGGGCGAGAAGGGGGTTGCAGGCCCCTGGGCCGCCGACACGACCGCCGGTTGCGGTCGATTACTGTCCAAGCAGACTAGCAAGTGGTCTACTAATCTCTACTAGTAGACCCTGAATTCGCCAAGTAAGCTAGTCTAATGTTCCAAGCAACCGACGAATCGAGGAAGCGATGCCCGTAAATATCCCGATCACGATCACGCTGTCCGACGAGGCGATCGCGACGATCGTCGCGGCGCTCGCTCCAACCACCGCACCGGACGCGGTCTCCACCACCGCCGAGGTCGGCCACATCGAGCTCCCGCAATCGTGGAAGCACGTCGAAGACTGGGCTGACCAGACCTACCCGTGGCCCAATCGGGAGGAGCCCGACGTGTACGACCCGTTTTCGGTCTTCGAGGGGAAGACTTCGGCCGGGTCGATCAAGATCGCGATCGGCAGGTGCGAGCGCGAGCCGGTCTGGGCCGCCGAGCGCCCGTACATGATCACCTTTTTCATCACGCCCGGGGGCGCGAAGCGCCCGCTCTGCGAGTTCCTGCGCGACGACGAGGGCGGCTACGTCAGCGTGATCAAGGGCAAAGGCGAGAATGCCCGGTCGCTCTACTCCGAGGGCGACGACCTCCCGCCCGAGTACGCCGCGCTCTCGACGGCGATGTACCCCGACCGCGTGCACGCGAAGGGCGTCTGGAAGAAGAAGGTCGTCGTGGCCGACGGCGAGGAGGACGTCGAGACGATGCTCAACCACTCGCTGATCCAGGCGGTGCTCCGGTACGGCATCGCGCCTGCGTAGCGCAGTCCAGTCGCGCGCGGTCTGGGCGCTGAGGCAAACTCCGAGGCGTGGGCCCCGCAATCGTCACGATCAAGCCTTTCGCCGTCGGCGACTTCGCGGACGACTTGGACGCCATCGTCGCCGAGGCGAGGCTGGCAGCACCCGAGATCGAGGTCGTCGTGGAGTTGCCGTCTCCGACTGAGCCAGGACGCCGCGCCGTCATAGGACGCTCGATCCTCGAAGTGATGCTCCCCGCCACCAGCGGATACGCGTTCAGCAAGCTCACCGATGCGGTGATCGCCAAGGCACGGTCAACCTGGAAGGCCCGTCACAAGCCGAACGTGTGGCCTCGTACGCACATCGTGAAGATCCTCGGACCCGATGGCGAGGTGCTGCGAGAGGTCAAAGTCAGCGACGATCCTCCAGGCGCGGGTCAGACAGCGAAGTGACTGCATCAACCTGGACCGTGCGCCTGGAGGGCGCAGTGCTCCGCCGGGGATTCTGGCTCTATGCATGGGAGGTAACGACGCCCGAGGGAGACAGTCTCGTCTACGTCGGACGAACAGGCGACAACTCATCTCCGAACGCGCAGTCGCCGTTCAACCGCATGGGGCAACATCTGGGCTTCGCCGCCGCGAGCAGCATGCTCCGCACACATCTGACGAATCGGGGTATCGATCCCATCGACTGCACCTTTCGGATGGTGTCGCACGGGCCAATCCTCGAAGAGGTCGACAACATGGAGGATCACAAGGTCCGTCGTGATCAGGTCGCAGCGATGGAGCGTGACCTCGCCGCCGACCTCGCTAACGCCGGGTACACGGTACTCAACAAGGTGCGGTCGCACGCGAGCCTCGATGAAGATGCCTACGCGGAGGTTCGGGCCGCTTTTGCCGAGGAGTTTTCAGGGCTCTAGCTTGTTCCGTCCGGACGCCGCCTCATACTTGAGCGTGGTGTGGAAGCCCCTTTGGAGTCTCTAGGAAGGAACCACCGTGAGTCCCGTCGTCTCAGCACCTCTCATCACCGAGCCTCAGCTCCTGCAACTCGACAAGATCATGTCCCTAGTCGGTGAGGCCGCAGAAGTGGCCCGCATCGAGATCGGGAATCCACCACCGCCCATCGGGCCGGGACAGCCCGGCACGTGGAGCCGTATCCCAGGCGTCGTCTCCCGCACAAGAGCGGCGCTCGTGATCTACAACAAGCTGGGCGGCCCCGAGTTCCCCACCGACATCGAGGGGTTTCTACGTGAAGCCAACCAGCTTCCGATCAAGCCGGGGGTCATCGTCGGGAAGGCCGAAACGATCCTGTCGATGCTGACCAACTTCACGGAGGGCTTGGAGCGAGCGTGAGCACCGAGGCTGCGGTCGAGCCGTTCGGGGTTCCCGAGTCCGTGGAGCAGTGCCTTGCGGTCTTGGGCGAGGTAGGGACCGAGCAGCGCGACCGCAGTCGCCACCTCGACACCAAGGCGGCGAGCATCGCCGGATTCGCCGGCACCGCGCTGACGCTTAACCTGACCCTCGGTCGGCCCCTTCTCTTGCAGCACTTCACCGAGCACGCATGGGCGCACGCGGTCGTCCGAGACGCCTTCATCGGCTCCGCGATGATGTTCGGCCTCGCCGCTGTGGCGGCAATCGTTGGGGTCCTCCGCCCGACCGGAACTGAAGACCTGGACGAGGATGCAATCGACGGCTATGCCGACAGACCGAAGATGATCACGCCGCCCGACGAGCTTCGCGAAACGTGGTTGCAGACGCTCTCGAAGATGGCGCTCGCAGACCGGAAAGCCGGTGACTCGAAGGCGAAGTGGTCAACCGTGGGGGTCACGCTCCTCGGGCTCGGCGTCCTCGGGCTGCTGACGCAAGCCGTTACGCTTGGAATAGCAGTATGAGCGACAAGCCCCCTCCCCCTCCCCCACCGCCACCTCCCAAACGGCCTCCGTCCGACACCTTGCGGAAACTACGCGAGAGCGAATGAGCGAGAAGAAAGACCCCCCAAAGCAGCCTCCCCCGGAGCCGAAACGGCCGAAGCCTGACACCTTGCGATCGGTCGTCGGAGGCGGAGGTCCCCAGGGGAGAAAGAAATCGTGAGCGACAATCCGAAGCCATCGCCCGCGCCTGCGCCTCAGCGCCCACCTGCCGACGGCACCACGAAGGTCGGCAAGTCGGACAAAGGCCCGCGCGAGAACCGCTAGATCTTCGCGCGCTCGAATAGCTCGGCGGCGGTCATGTCGAGCGCGGTCGCGATCTTCTTCACGGTGTCCACCGAGAGGTTGAACTCGCCCCGCTCGACCGCGCCGTAGTACGAGCGATCTATCTCCGCCGCCGCAGCGAACGATTCCTGCGTGTGGCCCGCCTGCTCGCGGGCTTTGCGGATCGCCTTGCCGACGGCCTGGTTCGCGGCGGACTTCGGTCTCGGCATCAAGGGTCAGAATTGTCGATTGACGCGAATGGTTCCACGGGGTATAACCCCACCGCGTATACACAGCATCGAGAGAGGCTGTCGCGATGGAGTCGGCAGAGTACCTTGTGGCCGTTCAACTGATCAAAAAGGGACCGCGAGATCGTGACCGGTCGGCGATGTACCGCGCCATCGACCGGACGCGCGAGGAGATCGACGCCGCGATCACCTCGTTGGAGAGGGCGGGAGTCCTGACGACGAACCCCACCGTCGTCAGGGCCTCCCCCGCCCTCTTGAAGTTGCAGCAGTTGGACCTGATCGGTGTCTGATGCTGTCGCCGATGGACGACCTCGAACCCGCCGAGCGCGAGGCGTTGCAGGAGCTCGAAGACGCCCGCCTCTCTGTCGAGCGGGCAGAACTCCGGCTGTTCCTCGTATCGGCCGGGGCGAAGCGCCGCCGCACGCAGAAGCGGCACCTGCACATCATCCCTCCGCAGGAGCCGGGCCCCCTCTGCGAGGGGCGACGATGAGCGCGCACCGGGTATTCCCGGTGGGGATAAGTCCCGTGGATGTGCGAGCGGCGCTCGTGCAGGCTCCTGCGCGTGCCCGCCGACACCACGACCGCCGTCGCAGCGGCCATCAGGTCCGCCCGCGTCGATGCCGGATTCACGCAGGAATCGTTCGCGCAGGAGGTCGGGATGGACCGCTCGCACTACGGAGCCATCGAGCGCGGCGAGCACTCGATCACCATCGACACCCTCGCGTTGATTGCGGCCGGACTCGACACGTCGGCGTGGAAGCTACTGCGGCGCGCGCAGGTCTGATCCGTCGCGCGTCCCTCTGCTCCTCGGACGTGTCCGCCAATGTCAGCAGTCACGCTGCGCCGTCGGCACACTAGGACGTGCCTGCGTGGTCGCGTGGGAACTCAGGAGGGCATGGCCCTGTCGTGAGCGACGCCCTCCGATGACCGCACGCTCACGCGGCTGCCGATCCCACAGATTGCGGGATCTCTAGGCGGGCACCTCGACCGTCTCAGGCACGTCGGCGATCCTCGGCTCGGACCCGTCGGCCCACGTCACCTCGACGCGCTCGGAGATCGGCACCCAACGACCCTGCATCCCGCAGGACTTGACCTTGACCGAGCCGACGTAGCGGCGCAGGGTGCGGCGGTCGGCTTCGAGGTCTTCGCCCCAGGGCTGGTACGCCCACAGCCGCCCTCCGAGGAACACTGTGGGCGAGTCCTCGATGCCGGGGTCGTCCAGCGAGTAGAGGTCGGCGCGTGCGCGTTCGAGGTCCTGCTCGGCCTGCACGATCATCTTCCGCCAGGCCTCGACGCTCACGTCGCCTCGGTCTGTGATGAGGTCTTCGAGGTCGGCTTCGCTGCGCTGCACGAGATCGCGCGCGTCGAGCCAGCGCTGCTCGTTGGTGCCCGCCGACGACGCCGCTCCCGATTCGTCCTGCGAGAGCAGCCAGAGGACGTGTCCGTCCACGAGCTCGACGTTGGACGAGGCGCGCGACTCGCACTCGTCGTTCGAGCAGGCGTAGAACGCGATGCGCGTCGGCTCGTCTTCGCCCTTGCGCTTGCGGGTCTTGCCCCTGACGGCCATCGGCTTGCCGCACGACGCGCAGGTCACGATGCCCGCGAGCAGCGTCTGATCGATGAGTTTGCCGTCGAGCGGGTGGAACCGCTTGGCGATCTTGTTCGCTGCGGCGAAGACCTCCGGGGTGACGATTGCCTCGTGCGCGTCGTGCTTGACGATCTTCTGTTTCTTCGTGGACCCCGCCGACTCTTTGACGACGGCGTGCGCCTCGCCGAGGTAGACGCGGTTGCCGACGAGACGCGAGGGGAAGTTGCGGCTGACCTTGCGGCCGAGGGCGTCCTGCATCCTGCGGTGGATGTTCGCCCACGGCTGGCCGACCGCACGTTCGGCGAACACCGTGCGGATGACCTCGGCCTCTCGCGGTTCCACGACGAGGCGCGCGTCGCGGTTCCTGGTGTCGCGCTGTTTCCAGCGCTCGCGCACGTCGGGGTCGTCGGACTCTGCGATGAGCCTACCGTCCTCGGGACGCTCGGGCCAGTCGAGTTCGTCCACTCGGCGGTAGCCGAACGGAGGGATCGCGCAGACGTGGAGTCCCCTCTCCTCGACGTTGCGACGCTTCACGCTGTCCCAGTTCGACTTCGTGCGGTCGAGGTAGGCCTCGGCCATCATCAAGTAGAAGCCGATGGTCATCTTGCTGTCGGGGTCATTGCTGTCAGTCCCCGTGGCCGTCGCGATGAAGCGACCGCCCGCGTCCCTGATGCGCTTGATGGCGACCCCCGCATCGATGGCGTCACGACCGAAGCGGTCGATGTGGTGGACGACGATCCCCGCCGATGCGCCTTTCTCGATGCGGTCGATGAGTTCCTCAAGGCCACGGTCCTTCACGGCCTTCCCGCCCGACACGTCCTCGTCGGTGACGACCCTCGCAATCGTCGTCCCGTTGGCCTGCGCCCAGCGGCGCACGTCCGCCTCTTGGATCGCGGGGCTCATGTACGAGTCGCCCTCTCGACCCATCACGCGCGACACCCGCACGTACCCGTCAAACGTCTTCATCTTCGGCTCCTTGCTCGCCTGCGGTCAACGTATCCAGTTCTGGGCTCCCTTTTGGTACGCAGCTACAGGTCAAAGTGGAAAAGGCATTCGTCGGGCCGCTCGTGCTGCGCGAGCGACTTGGCTCCCTCGACGCGAAGAAGCTCGCCGCCGTGGACCTTGAGCCGGCCTTCCGCGAGAAGCCCGCGATCCACCGCTTCCCCGGCTCGATGGCTGAGCGCGTGCACGCGCTCGCTGTGCACGTCCGCGACGAATACGACGGCGACGCGGCGCGAGTGTGGACCGACGCGAAGGACGCTGCTGCTCTGCGTGCAAACATCGAGGCACTGCCGGGCTTCGGCGAGATGAAGGTCAAGTCGCTCGGCGCGGTTCTCGCGAAGCGCTACGGCGTGAAGGCTGCGAAGGACCTAGTGCCGTGGCACCCCACGCTCGGCGACGTCGACTCAATACAGGCGCTCGCCGACTACCAGGCCGCCAAGAAGACGCACAAGGCCGAGTGGTCGAAGGCCAACGCCAGGTAGCAGAACCGCGCCTGGCTCCCGAGACCGAAGCGGGACGCATCGGTCCTCCGCGTCACCCGCATGATTGACTTCCGCCACGGGGCGGCGGATCGGCGCGCCTGAAACGCGACCACGTGGGGGAACGAAATGCTTGGAACGCACACCCGACGGGTGCTGCTTACTGCGTCGCTCGCTGCGGCGGCACTGCTGCTGACGATGGCAACGCTGGCGAGCAGCGCGACGGCGGCGGGCGTCAAAGTCTGCATCCCGTCCAAAGAAGGTAAGCCGATCATCACGCCCAAAGCGGGCATCTGCAAGACCGGCTACACGATGAGCGAATTCGGGGGCTCGGGCGAAGGCTCGGAAGGCAAAGAAGGCCCTCCCGGTAAAGAAGGACCGCCCGGCAAAGAAGGGCCTCCGGGTAAAGAAGGCAAAGAAGGTAAACAGGGCAAACAGGGTCCCGAAGGCAAAGTCCCTTTCACCGCCGATGAACAGGCGACGCTGAAAGCGATCCTGCCCTTCATCAAATTCGTCTCCGCGGGTGTAGGCGGCAAGCCGACGATCCAGTTCTCCGGGGCGAACGTTCAAGTGCTAAGCGGTGCCGGCAACCAGGGCATCCTTAACGGCGTCGGCAACCTCGTCGTGGGCTACAACTCTCCAGCCGGGACCCAGACCGGGTCGAACAACCTCCTCGTCGGCAGCGGGCACTCCTACACGAGCTTCGGCGCGCTGCTGGCAGGCAACGACAACACCGCATCGAGTCAGGAAAACGTCGTGTTCGGAGCGAAAAACATCGCCTCGGGCAAATATGCAGCGGTCACCGGTGGCGAGCAGAACACCGCCTCTGGGCAGGAGTCGCTCGTCGCGGGCGGCATCTCCAACGAAGCGACGACGAATCAGGCCACGGTCGCTGGCGGCGTCGGCAACCAAGCGCTGGAAATCTGGAGCTTCGTCGGCGGCGGTAACCACAACAAAGCATCGGCCCTCGTCTCGTCGGTGTTCGGTTCCTCGCTCAGCGTTGCCAGCGGTGAAAACGCCGCTGTCTTCGGCGGTAAGGAAGACGAAGCGAGTGGCAAGTTCTCGGCGGTCCTCGGCGGCAAAGGCGTGAAAGTCACGACCGAATTCGGTCATACGCCGTAGTTCAAAGACAGGTGAGGGCGGGCGCCGTTGCGCGTCCGCCCACTCCTTCGGCACTTCCGCCGGCAGTCGTCCGTAAGGCTAAGCCGTCACGCCGAGTACTTCACTCGGCGCCGAGGCCAGCTCGGCGGGCTGCTCTGGCGGCGCCTCCGGCATGCGCGCCGTCGCGAGCCCTCGTTTACGTGGGCGCCACACGCGCAGATACTGCGCGGCCACGTAGGACCCCACGACGAGCAGCAGCGCGAGGAACTGGCCGATGAAGGTCTCCCAGTTGTTAAACAGCGAGAACCACGTGCCCATCCAGGCGGGGATGTGCAGCCAGCTGATTTCGGTCGTGCCAATCCAGCCCGCGAGCTGCATCTCGTTGACCTGCTCGCCGACCGAGACGATCAGCACGAACAGCAACATCACGCCCGTGATGATCAGCAGACGCTTGTAGGGAAGGCGCTGGTGCAGCGCGAACGTCAGCACCCCCGCCGCAACCGTGAATAGAAGCCCAATCGCCACGCCCTCCAGTACGACGCTCGAGCCATACAGCTCGCGCAGGTTCTGCAGGAAGATCACGATCTCGAATCCCTCGCGGTAGACGGAGGTGAAGCCCAGCAGCGCGAGACCCAGCAGCATGCGGCGCTGGTTGGTCTCCGGGTCCGCCGAGAGCAGGCTGCGCCGGCGCTTGTGGTGGCTTGAGATCCAGCCGGTCCAGTAGACCTTGTGGAAGAACCAGTTCATCACGATCAACAGCACGATCAGCGCGGGCAGACCCGTCGCCGCCTGTACGTCGAACTCGCCGCCGTGGAACTGGCCGATGAACCACACGACCAGGAACCACGTGCCCACCGAGGCCAGCACCGCCAGCCCGCTACCCGTCACGACCGGGCGGCGGTAGAGCTTGTTCGCGCCGAGGAAGCTCGCGAGCACCGCGGCCAGCACAAGGATCGTCTCAAGACCCTCGCGGAACACGAGGATCGCGCTGTTGATCACGACCGTCGTGTGGCTGAGGCTGCGGCCGGGGGGAAGGTCCGTCGGGTTCGCCGTGCCGCCCGAGGCGTGCCAGCCAAGCACGACCGCGGTGACCGCGATCGCCAGTACCACCAGGGTCCAGACGTAGAAGCTGACTCGCTCGGTCGCGCGCTTGCGAGGAGGAGCGGCCGGGGAGACACGCGTCGTGGGCACGGCCGTAGCCATCGCGCAAGACGCTAGCAAACTTAGGCCGCCCTACTTAGGTACGCCTAAGAAGGCTGGCAGGGAATGAACTTCTTGCCGTTCAGGCTCTTGGCGAAGCGCGCGCCCATGATCCCCGCAGCTTCGTCGGCCGGGCAGAACTTCGCGTTCTTCTGAGAGTACTCCGCGTTGAGCACCGGCTTGCCCGCTTGCAGATAGGGCAGGTAGTCCGCGCACTCGCGGTACTGGTTGCACTGCTCGTTCAGCGCCCCGTCGAAGTAGGGCTCCTGCTGCACGGACTGCTCGCCGTCGTTCTTCTGGAAGATCGCCATTCCCAGCGAGTGCACCTCGTTTGCGATCCACAGGTCGTATTCGAGCTGCTGTGCCGCGGTGATCGGGAAGCCCGACTTGTTCGAGAACGCTTCGATGTTGTCCGGCTCGACCGCATCGAAGCCCTTTTCGCGGCACATCTGGAAGCGCTTTTCCATGATCGGCTCGATCACGCCGAGCTGGCGGATGTCGAGCCAGCGCTCGCCCGGCCAGCCGTTCGAGCGGCCCAGCACCGGCTTCGGGAATTCCTTGTAGTCCGGGCGGAAGTTCTCCGCCGTGCCCACGTCGATGTAACAGATCACGCGCTTGCCTTCGGCGTGCAGCGCCGCCACCTCCGACGCTTCGGTTTCAAAGCCGTCCACGTCGTATGCGGCAACCGCGTGGCTGTTGTCGATCTTGCCCTGCAGCTGCCAGAACCAAGTCAGGTGCTGCGGCGGCGTCCACCAACCCGCAGCCGCTGCCACGTTCGGCGCGACTGCCGCGAGCACCAGCGCGAACACAGCAGCCAGCAAGGCAGCCGGCCTACGCCACATTCCCCATCCTCCGCGACGGTAGGGAGCGGCGAGAGAGGATCGCGCCCCAATCGCCGTCCTCGATCATCCCGGGGCGGGTCGAGCGCATGAACTCCCGCAACAACCCCGAGAGGCCGTCGGGGTCATCCAGGTGGGGGAAGTGCGCCGCGTCGGCAAGCGTGCGAAACCGACTGTGCGGGATTGCCTCGTGCGCTTCGCGTCCGTGCGCCATGGGGATCGTCTGGTCGCGTTCGCCCCACACGATCATCGTCGGCATGTTCTCCAGCAGATACAAGCGATCGGTCGCGCTCACGCGCTGCCCATGGATGTCGATCACCGCGCGCAGCGTGTGCAGGAACGCGCCGCGTGAGGCCGCGTTCTGCAGTGGGCGCAGCGCGCGGGCGGCCGCCTGCAGGTAGACGCCCGCGCCGACGCCGCGCTCACGCATCCGCGCGCCCGCTCCATACAACCCGCCAATCAGCCGGGGGCGGATCGTCAGCGCCAGCAGCGCCGAGACGCCTGGCAGCGCCGCCGTGCGCAGGGTTGGCTTGACCTCCCTGCCGAGACCGCCGCTTGAGACCAGCACCAGCCGCTCCACACGTTGGGGGAACTGGTAGAAGAACTGCATCGCCACGCCGCCGCCGAGCGAATGCCCCACGACGCTCGCGCGATCGATCCCGATCGCCGCCAGCAGATCGCGGATGCTCGCCGCGTGCGCACCCAGCGAGTAGTCCCCACGCGGCGCCGCTGAGTCGCCGTGCCCGATCAGATCCGGGGCGATCACCGTGTATTCGCTCGCGAGGTTCAGCGCCACCGCGCGCCAGTGGCTTGAGGAATTGAGCATCCCGTGGATCAATACGATCGGCGGGCCGCTGCCGGCCACACGGTAGATCACTCGCCGCCCGTGCAGCTCGATCTGCCACTCGTCGAACTGCGCCGGCAGCGCGCTGACCGCCCGCGGACGCGAACGCTCGCTCACGCGGTCAGCCAGCGCTTCGGGTTCTCGACGAACACTGTTTGGAATGAGTCGTCATCCATCGCACCATCCTCGCGCAGGGCCGGGACGACCTCGTCGAACACCAGCGTCATCGACCAGTTGCGGATCGCCCCCTGGCTCTCGAACACCTCCTCGGCCTCCGGCGGGAACCAGTCGATGCTCGCGCAGAAGTCCTGGGAGATCATCAACCGCTCGGCGTGCCCCCGACGCAGCAGCTCCGCCGCCGTCGCGTTGCGCTTCTCGATCGGCAGGAACATCTCGAGGCCGTAGCGGTCGAGCCCCACGTACACGCCCTGCTCGATCAGGTCCTCGATGTAGGCGAGGTCGTCCGTGTCGCCGCAGTGGGCGATCTGCACCTTCGAGAGATCAACCCCCTCTTCGCGGAAGATCTCGACCTGGCGCGGGCCGGTCCCCACCGCGGGCATCGAGTGCGCCATGATCGGCGCGCCCGTCTTCAGGCTCGCGCGCGCGCACGCGCGATGGATCTTCTCGACGTTCTCCGTTACGCCCGCCGCGTCGGCCGCGCACTTCAGGAAGGCGGCACGGATCTCGGTCCCCTGCGCGCCGACTTCGATGTCCTCTACGAAATGATCGGCCATCACGTCGACGTCGCGGTTCTGGAAGTAGTGCGGCAGATAGTCGTAGCTATAGATCCCCGTGCAGGCCACGATCTGTACGCCGGTCTCATCCGCGACGCGCTTCATGAAGCGGACGTCGCGTCCGCCGAACATCGCGGTCGGCTCGATGATCGTGCGCACACCCCGATCCTTCGCCGCGTTCACGTGAAGCAGCGCTGCGTCCAACTCGAGCTGATCGTCGTAGCGATCCGGCCACTGCGCCACGACCGCCTCGTCGCGAAAGCACACGTGCTCGTGCGCGAGCGTCAGCCCAAGCTCCTGCGCGTCCACCGGCCCCTGCACGGTCTGCACCTCTGCCATTCCCGATCTCCTTGTGTCGTGCGCTCAGCGCAGCGGTTTGCCCCAGTCGGTCTGATCGCGCAGCTGTGCCTTCAGCACCTTGCCTCCCGGATTGCGCGGTAGTGGCTCGCCCAGCACCGCCACGTATTGCGGCACCTTGAAGTCCGCCAGGCGCTCGCGGCAATGCGCGATCACCGCCGCCACGTCAAGCGTCACACCTGCCGCCGGGACAATCGCCGCGCCGACCTTCTCGCCCATCATCTCGTCCGGAACGCCAACCGCGGCCGCCTCGCCGACGCCCGGCGCCGAGGCGAGCGCGTTCTCGACCTCGATCGAGTACACGTTCTCGCCGCCGCGGTTGATCATGTCCTTCTTGCGATCCACGATGTAGAGCAGGCCGTCGGCGTCGATCCTCGCGAGGTCACCCGTGTGCAGCCAGCCATCCACGAACGTCTCCGCCGTAGCCTCGGGCTTGTTCCAGTAGCCCTGTACCACGTTCGGCCCGCGCACCAGCAGCTCCCCCACGCCCGTCTCCGGGTCCGGATCGTCGATCGCGAGGTCGTCCACCGGCATCGAGAAGCCCACGGAGTCCGCGTGCTCGGCCGCCTCCTCGTGCGGCAGGAACGAGGTCAGCGAGGAGGTCTCAGTCAAGCCGAAGCCATTGCCCACGCGCGCGTTCGGGAAGGCCTGCTGAATGCTCTGCACAAGACTCTCGGAGATCGGCGCGCCGCCGTAGGAGACCCAGCTGACGTTGCTCACGTCCAGCTCGGCGAATCGCGGGTGGCGGATCACCGCGTGGTAGATCGCCGGCACCGAGACCAGCTGGTTTACGCCGTTCGTGCCGACCGCCGCAAAGAAGCCGTCGATGTCCAGCGGGCTCGCGAGGATCTCGACGCGAGCCCCCCACTCGAGCGCCGGCAGCAGCTGGCTGTTGCAGCCCGTCACGTGGAACAGCGGGACCGAGACCAGCGTCGACATCCCCTCGAGCTCCGAGCGCTCGATGTTCAGCACGCGGAAGCAGTTCTCGATGTTCGTCGTGAAGTTCTCGTGCGAGGTCATCGCGCCCTTCGGAAAGCCGGTCGTCCCGCTTGTGTAGAAGATCGCCGCGAGATCCTCGGGCGTCAGGTCCTCGACGGCCTGGGGCTCGCCGTCCGGCAGGGCCGCGTCGGGCAGGAACGTGTACACAGCACCGGAGTCCTGCACCACATAGGCGACCTCGTCCTCGGTAAAGCGCGTGTTCACCGGCACGACAACCGCGCCGAGCAGTTGCGCGCCGAAGAACGCGAGCACCCAATCGGCGCCGTTGCCCAGGCGGATCGCGACGCGATCGCCGCGGCGCACGCCTTGCTCGTGCAGGCCGCCCGCCACGCGCGCCGCCCCGTCCCACAGCTCGCCGTAGCTCAGCGAGCGCCCTCCCAGCTCGACGATCGCGCTCGCCGAGCGATCTCTCTCCACACTCGCGCGCAGCATGTGAACCAGCGAGCGCGGACGATCGCGGTAGCGCGCGCGTCCTTCACCGTCGCGCTCGACCCCGGTCTCGTCGAACGGGTTGCGTCCGCGCGAACCCGGTTGCACCACCCTTTGACTCCGATCCGTCGCGCTCATCTCACCGGCCAGCTTACGCCGATCAGACCACCGTCCGTCGCTTTGAAAACGAGATAGTGCGCTGCTATCAAGTCAGGACGCCACGGACGTGGTTGGACACGGCGCCCAGTCCTTCTACTTCGACCTCCACGACCTGTCCCTCGCGCAGGAAGCGACCCTGCGAGGCGCCGACCCCCGCTGGCGTGCCAGTCGCGACGATGTCGCCCGGCTTCAAGGTCATCGTGCGTGAAAGCCACGCGATCGTCTCCGCCACGCCGAAGATCTGGTTCGCCGTCGTTCCCTGCTGCACGACCTCGCCGTCGATCCGCGTGCGCAGCCTCAGCGACTGCAGGTCGCCGATCTCATCGAGCGTCACCAGTGCCGGCCCGCAAGGGGCGAACGTGTCAATCGCCTTGCCGCTGCACCAAAGCGGGTTCTGGAACTGCAGGTCGCGAGCGCTGACGTCGTTGAACGGCATCGCCCCCGCGACGTAGTCGAGCGCCCGCTCCGCGGGCACGCGCAGCGCAGGGCGGCCGATCACGACCGCCAGCTCGGCCTCGTAGTCGACGTGCTCGGCGTGTGCCGGCGGCAGCACGATCGGCTCGCCGCTTCCGATTAGCGAGTTCGCGAACTTCGCAAACCACATCGGCGCCGCTGGAATCTCCTGTCCGGCCTCGGCCGCGTGGTCGCGGTAGTTCAGTCCCAGGCAGACGATCTTCTCGGGGTCGGGCACTGGCGCGAGCAGGCGCACGTCCGCCAGCGCGAGCTGGCCGTCCGCGCCGGCGGCTCGCTCGCCTAGCTCGGCCAGGCCCGCCGCGTCTAGCGCCTGCAGTAGCCCGCGTACCGAGTCGGCCGGTGCATCGAGCGCAGCCAGCGCGACGATGCCTCCACCTACCTGTATTCCTGCCTGCGGCCCCGTGCCGTCGTCGTAGCTCAGCAGGCGCACTTCTATAGCTGCGTCGTGTCGGTGCTCAGCCCGAGCAGCAGCCTGCCCGTCAGCTCCCACGTCGCAGGTGCCACCATCACGTGCTGCGTAGCAACGTGCACGTCGCGAAAGCGACGCTGCAACGGGCTCGAATCGTAGATCGAGGTTCCGCCCGCAGCCTGGTACATCGCGGTCGTGACCCGCGCCGCGATCGCGGTCGCGTGGCTCGCAGCCATGCGCAGACCGACCCGCTCGCGCTCGGCGATCGCGCCGCCCTCTAGCGCGGCCTGCCACGCACGTTCGGCTTCGCCAAGCACGAGCCCGCGAGCCGCGCGCAGCTCCGCCTCGTTGCGCGCAAGCTCCGCCTGCACGGTCGAGCGTTCCGCCAGCGTCCTGCGCCCGCCCGCCGGCGTCTTCGCGCCTGCGAGCGCGAGAAAGTCCTCGACTGCGCCGCGCGCGATCCCCAGCGCGACTGCGGAGATCCCCAGCGCGAGCAAGCCGAAAAGCGGAAAGGCATAAAGCGGTCCGTCATCGCGCGGCGCGTCCGTCAGCAACGAGATACCGCGCGTCGCCGGGACGAGCACCGAGCCGACCACCATGTCATGACTGCCCGTGCCACGTAGACCCGACACCGACCACGTGTCGATCACTTCGACTGCGTCGGCCGGCATCAGCATCAGGCGAACGTCGGGCGCGCCGTTCGCGAGCAGCTCGGGCTCCTCGCCTTTGTGCACCACGCATCCACCGAGCACCCAATCGCAGTGCTGCACGCCGCTCGTGAACGCCCAGCGCCCGCTCACGACGTAGGCGCCCTCGCGCAGCTCGGCTCGTCCGCGCGGCGCGAACACCCCGCCCGTGACGTTCGCCCCGCCCGCGAAGATCAGCTCCGCCTCCGCGACGGGCAGGTAGGCACCGAGCAGGCTGCTCGTCGAGGCGATCATCGCGCACCATGCGCACGCCCCGTCACCGCGTGCCAGCTCCTCAAGCGCGGTAATCAGCTCCCCCGGCTGCGCTTCGCGCCCGCCGAGCGAGCGGGGCAGGCACAACGAGAGCAGCCTCGCCGCGCGCAGCTCGTCCACGAGCTCTTGCGGGAGCGTGCGTTCGCGCTCGCTCTGCTCGGCCAGCTCCGCCGCGCGGGGCGCCAGTCGCCGAGCCGCGCTCAGCGGTGACTCACCTGTACCGATGCTGTGCGTCTGGGTGACCATCTCTCTCTCCCGCCCCGACTTCGCGACGAGCCTATCGTGCCGCCGTCATCCGAGCCTAGGCCGAGCGCCTTTGCACCGTGCCTTGCGTGCCGAGCTCACGCCCACGAGGCGCTTGCGATCATGGCGCGGATGCTGTTCGAACAGCGCTCGCGCGCCGAGTCCTTCGGTGCGGTCGCCGAGCTCTACCACCGCGTGCGCCCTTCCTACCCCGCCGCGTTGATCGACGCGCTGCTCGTTGGTGCGCCCACCGTAAGGCCGCGAGCGCTCGACGTCGGCTGTGGCACCGGCATCGTCGCCGGGCTGCTCGCCGCGCGCGGCTGCGACATGCTCGGCGTCGAGGTCGACGAGCGCATGGCGCAAGTCGCAAGAGCGAACGGTATTGCGGTCGAGGTCGCGCCGTTCGAGCGCTGGCAGCCCGAAGGACGCAGCTTCCAACTCGCTTGCTGCGGCCAGGCATGGCATTGGATCGACCCGGTGCTCGGCGCGCAGCGTGCCGCCGCAGCGCTCGCGCCCGGCGGCCTGCTTGGCCTGTTCTGGAACTTCGGAGCCCCGCCGCCCGCAGTGGCCGAGCTGTTCGACCCCATCTACGCACGCTACGCCCCCCGCCTGGAGGAGTATTCGGTGCTGCTCGGCAGCAACGACGCACGCGCACAGACTGCCCTCGCCGGCATCGCCGCCGCAGAGGCATTCGAGTCCGCCGAGACGCGCACGTTCGCATGGCACAAGACGCACACGCGCGAGCAGTGGCTTGACCTGTTGCAAACCCACAGCGACCACCAGGCGCTTGTGCCCGAGCGGCGCGCCCGGCTGCTTGCTGCGATCGGCGAGGCGATCGACTTGCTCGGCGGATCGTTTGAGATGCCCTACGAGGCGACGCTCGTCACCGCGCGGCGCCTGGCTACGGCGCCAGCCGCGTGAGCGACCAGCCCTCGTCCTCGCGCACGTAGAGCAACCGGTCGTGCAGGCGGTCCTCGCCTTCGAGCCAGAACTCGATCGCCTCCGGTTGCACGCGGATCGCGCCCCAGTCCGGAGGGCACGCGGGTGGCGCCTCCATTGCCTCCAGCAGATGCTCGTGGCGGGCCCGCAGCGGCGCGAGGTCATCGATCGGCTCGCCCTGGCGCGAGACGAGCGTCTGCACCTGGTGCGCGGGTGCGCGCTCGGAGAACAGCTCCTCCGCCAGATCTCTCTCCGCGAGCACCGCCGCGCCCATCACGTGCACCTGACGACCGAGCGACGGCCAGTGAAACAGCAGGGCGACATGGGGGTTCTCCGCGACCTCGCGCGCCTTGCGCGTCCACAGCGCGGAGGTGAAGACCAGCGCGCCGTCCTCGAGGCGCTTCAGCGAGACCGTGCGCGCGCTGGGCTTGCCTTGCTCGCCAACCGTCACAAACGCGACCGAGTCCGCGGCAGGCAGCTTCGCCTCGTGGGCGTCTCCCAGCCAGCGTCCAAGCAAGTCGAGCGGGGCGCGAGGCGCGCCGGCAAGGTCCAAGCGCTCGCTCACTCCGTCAGGACCGTGTCCTCGTCGGAGTAGGCCGGCGCGCACGCACACAGAACCCGCAACGGCTGCTCGCCCGCGTTGAACAGCTTGTGCCGCGCCCCCGGCGGGATCAGCGCGCAATCGCCCTCCCCTACCGGCCGCTCCTCGCCGTCGATCACCAGCCGCCCGCGGCCCTCGACGATCAGGTACAGCTCCTCGGTGAGGACGTGGTAGTGCTCGGTCGTCGCGCCGCCCGGGGCGATCGTCGCCTCGGCAAGGCTCTGGTTACAGGCAGGCATCGCGAGTTTCCCGGCCCACTCGCGGATCTCCGAGCCGTCGAGCGTCGTGAATGCAGGCAGCTCCGAGTAGGAACGAACCTCCATCGCTAGGCGACCGGGAGATCCTCAGGCAAGGGCACTTCCTGCGGTGGGCGGCCGGGTCCTTCCTCCCCCCAGGACTCCCACGCGCTTCCGTCACGCCCGACGTGCTCACCCGCTGCACCGAGCGCGATCAGCACAAGCGTCTCGCGCCCCGCGTTGATGAGCTGGTGGCGGAGCTTCGGCGCGACGCGGCCCAGGCCATCGACGGCGATCCGATGCTCGACGCCCTCCACGCCCAACGTCAGCTCTCCCGCGAGCACGAGGTAGACCTCTTCCTGACGAGCGTGCGCGTGGATGCGACCGCGCTCGCCCGGTCGAAGCACGATCAGGTTGATTCCGAACGCCTGGACGCCCAATTCGCGACGGAGCGTCTGGAAGCGTTCCCCGTGCTCTCGATCGAGCGTCGCGAACGTAGGTGAGGACGGCTCGCTCACCCCGCCAGCATAAGCCGCCGCCGGGCCGGGCGCGAATCGACCGACTGTCCAAACCCTCTGAAGCGTCGGGAGGCGCGGGTATCTTCGGCTGCATGCCGACCGCGACCTCCGTCGCGCCACTCACGCCCGCGAAGCCGCTCGGGCGCACGACGATCCTCGCGCTCGTCGCGATGGGCGTCGCGGTGTTCATCATCGCCAACGACTTCACCGCCCTCGCCGTCGCGCTGCCGGCGATCGAGAAGCAGTTCGACACCGACGTCGGCACCGTGCAGTGGGTCATCAACGCCTACGCCTTGACCTTCGGCGTGCTGATCGTCGTCGGCGGACGACTCGCCGACATCTTCGGACGCAAGCGCATGTTCATCGTCGGCGCCGCCGTGTTCGCGGGCTTCTCGCTGCTCGGTGGGGCCGCCCAGGACACCGCCTGGCTGATCGCCTGTCGCACGCTGATGGGAATCGGCGGCGCGCTGATGTGGCCCGCGATCCTCGGCATGACCTTCGCCGCGCTGCCCGAAAGCAAGGCCGGGCTCGCGGGCGGGCTGATCCTCGGCGCGGCCGGGATCGGCAACGCGGTCGGGCCGATGTTCGGCGGGGTGCTCACCGATCTGCTCAGCTGGCGCTGGATCTTCTTCGTCAACGTCCCGATCGCCGCCTTCGGCGTGCTCGCGACCTGGTACGCGATCCATCAAACCGAACCCGAACCCGAGACCCATCGGATCGATTACGCCGGAGTCGTCACTCTGTCGCTGGGCCTGGTCTCACTGCTCGTCGCGCTCGACCAGGTGACCGACTGGGGCTGGGGCGATACGCGGATCATCGTGTTGCTCGTGCTCTGCGCCACGATGCTGATCGCCTTCGGCTTCGTCGAGCGGCGGATGGGCGCCGCGGCCCTGATCCCCCGTGACGTAATCGAGAACCGTCCCTTCGCCACCGCCTGCCTCGCCGTGCTGCTGATGTCCGCAGTGTTCTTCGGCTCGCTGCTCTATCTGCCGCAGTTCATGGAGAAGATCATCGGCTACTCGCCGCTGCGCTCCGGCGTCGGACTCGTGCCAATGATGGGCATGTTCGCGTTGACCTCGTTTGTCGCCGGGCCGTTGTATGAAAAAACCGGCCCCAAGCTGATCGTCTCGACCGGTTGCGCCGCGATCACCGTCGGCATCCTGCTGCTCTCTCTGATCGGCGAGAACGACTCATACGGCGGGCTCGTCCCCGGCATGCTCGTGCTCGGGGTCGGGATCGGGCTGTTCTACTCCTCGATCACGACCGCCAGCGTGACCGCCCTGGACCCTTCGCGCTCCGGGCTCGCCGGGGGGATCGTGTACATGTTCCAGATCGCCGGTGGCTCCGTGGGGCTCGGCTTGAACACGACGCTGTTCACGTCGTCGTCGAAGACGGATCTAAATAATCATCTCCACAGTCTGGGAGCGGCCGTCACCGAAACGCAGTCCGACCTCGTGCACGGGATCCTTGCGGGTACGGATTCCGGCAAGCGCATACTCGCCGAATTCTCCGGCGGCGTCGCGCACCGGCTGACCGCGCTCGTGCGCGACTCGTTCGTGGCCGGCTTGCACACGGCTTTTCGACTCGATACCGCGCTCGCGTTCTGCGCGCTGATCGTCGCGCTGCTGTTCGTCGGCGGACCGCTGGTCAAGCGCGCGGGATCTTGAGCGGTTTGGCTCCCGCCGCGCGCGAGCAATAGAATCGCCGCGATGGGCTTTGACCAGTACCACGAGCCGCCCGAGGAGCTGCCTCAGCAAACGCGGACGTTCGCCCGACTGTGTGCGTCGCTCACCGAGGAGGCCGAAGCGATCGGCTGGTATGAGCAACGGCTCGCGGTCGAGCAGGATCCCGACGCCGTCGCCGTGATGTCCGATGCCGTCGGCGAGGAGTACAAGCACTTCAGCATGGACCTCGAGTTCCTTTTGCGCCGCACGCCCAAGTGGCGCGCAATCGCCAAAGGCGTGCTGTTCCAGGAGGGCGACATCGTCGAGCACGGCGAGGCTGCTGAGGCTGCCGCCGACGACGGGCCCGACGGCGACGCGCCCGGAGCAGGCGAGCGCGCCGAGGGGATCGCCTCCGGCAATGGCTCGCTCGGAATCGGCAGCCTGCGAGGTGAGGGCTTGTGAGCCATCTGCTGCGCGGGCACGCGCCGATCACCGACGAGGGCTGGCGACTGATCGACCAGGAGGCCCGCGAGCGACTGCTGCCCGGGCTTGCCGCACGGCGGCTCGTCGATTTCTCCGGCCCCAAGGGCTGGGAGCATTCCGCCACGAACCTCGGCCGCGTCGAGAACACGAACGTCAGCGAGCTCAAAGGCATCGAGGCCAACCGCCGCGTCGTGCAGCCGCTGCTCGAGCTGCGCTCGCGCTTCACGGTCTCGCGTGCCGAGCTACGTGACGGCGACCGTGGCGCCGAGGACGTCGACTTCACCGCGCTCGACGCGGCGGCCCAGCGGATCGTCGAGGCCGAGAACACCGCCGTCTTCCACTCTTGGCCTAAAGCCGGGGTGCAGGGCATTGCCGCCGCCTCGCCGCACAAACCGATCGTCCGCAAGAAAAGCTTCGAGGACTACCCGGGCTGCGTCGCGCGCGCGGTCGAGCTGCTGCTGCGCAACGGCGTCGCCGGTCCTTACGGCATCGCGCTCGGTCGCGAGGATTACACGAGCGTCGTGGAAACCACCGAGCACGGCGGCTACCCGCTGCTCGACCACCTGCGCCAGATCGTCAAGGGACCGCTCGTCTGGGCGCCCGGCGTCAAAGGCGCCGTCGTGATCAGCATGCGCGGCGGAGACTTCGCCTTTGAGTCCGGGCAGGACCTCTCAGTCGGCTACGACTCCCACGACGCCGAGGTCGTCTCGCTCTACATCGAGGAGTCCTACAGCTTCCGCGTCCTCACGCCCGAGGCCGCCGTCGCGATCGTCGCGCCCAAAGGGCGCTAGGGCGCAAGCTCGCGGGTCACCGCCGGCTGGGCCTTCGCCTGCCCCGCGGGCGCGTCCGGACGCGCGAGCAGCACCGCGCCCAGCGTGACCGCCGCGAACGCGACCACGCGTAGCACGCCGAGCGCGCCCGCGGGCACCGGCTCTTGCAGCACGATCGTCCCCGCCAGGATCGGCAGCACGTTCGTCAGAAGCGTCGCCAGGCCCGCGACCGTCAGCGCCGCGCCCGCCTGGTAGCCGAGCTGCAGCAGCGTCGTTCCCAACGTGTAGCCCGCGATCAGCGTGGCCACGAACGCGATCCGCGCCCCGCCTTGAGTCGCGAGCTTCGTCGAGATGTCGCCGATCGAGAAGCACAGGCCGCCCGCGAGCGCGTTCGCCACCGCCACGCCGATCGTGCGGCGCCCGATCACGATCACCGCCACCGCAAGCGCCGCCGTGCCCCCGATCCAGGCCAGCACCGCCGCATCTGAGCCACTGTGGCCTTCGCTCGTACCGTTCGCCAGTGACACCGCCAGCGCGATCAGGCCCAGCACCGAGAGGACTGCGCCCGCGACCCTACGTCCTCCCAGGCGCTGGCCGCCCATGCGCGAGGAGAGGTACGCCAGCAGGCCGATCCCGCCCGCCGCGATGCTTTGCACCAGCGCGAGCGGCGCCAGCGCCAGC
>DATJOE010000091.1:0-7764 GCA_035507305.1 Solirubrobacteraceae bacterium
GGCGGCAACAACTTCAACTTCGCGGGGATCGTGCAGACGTGCGTCGAGGACTTCCTGGAGTCGACGATCTTCTGGGACTTCTACTGCAGCGAAGAAAGCTCGGTGACGAACAACTTCACGACCGCGAACGTGAACAAAGTCAAGGGTGAAATCACGACGGCGATCAAAAACGTCGCGCAGGCGATGACGAACGCGGGCTACACGAGCTCGCAGTACACGATCCTCGTCCAGAACTACCCCTCGCCGATCCCGAACGGATCGGAATTCCGCTACACGCAGAGCGGATACAGCAGACAGACGACAGGCGGCTGCGGCTTCTGGAACAAAGACGCCAACTACGCCAATGCGACGATGCTGCCGACGATCGACAACGCGGTGCTCGGCGCGGCCTCCGCCGCGGGCCTCTCGAACGTCAAGACGATGGAACTGAGCTCGGCGTTCAACGCGCGCAGGCTCTGTGACAACACGGTCGGGCTGCTCGAGGAGAAGGGCCTGGCGAACTGGAAAGCGGCCGGTGCGGTCGACAAAACGGAGTGGTTCAACCAGATTCGCACGCTCGAAGCGATCTTCGGGCCTTACGAACTGCAGGAAGACATCCACCCGAACTATTGGGCTCAGCTCGCGCTACGCAACTGCTTCACGCAGGCGTACAACGCGGGCACGCCGAAAGGCGGCACCTGCACGATGTCAGGCACGGGCTTGAACGCTGCGGGCGAGCCGAACATGTCGCTGAAATAACAACCAGGTTGCAGTTGGGCGCCGGGCGCGATGCCCGGCGCCCAGGCTGCGCCCGCAGTCGGTGCGGCCGGCCATTCGCCGCGAGCGCCGGGCGGCCCGGCTGCGAAGATGCGCGGGTGAGCGCGACACGCTCCAACGATTCGGAGCATCGCTCGGCGGTGATGCGCGAAGACGAGCGGGTGACGCCGCTGGAGCTGTTCTTCGACCTGGTGTTCGTGCTCGCGTTGACGCAGTGCACGACGCTGATCGCGCACACGCCGACGTGGGGTGGCGTGCTCAAGGGCGTGCTGGTGCTCGGTGTGTTGTGGTGGTCGTGGGTGGGGTATGCGTGGCTGACGAGCGTGCTCGACCCGGAGGAGGGTGAGGTTCGTCTGGTCATGTTCGCCGCGATGGCGGCGTTCCTGGTGGCGGCGCTGTGCGTGCCCCGGGCGTTCGGCTCCGAGGCTCTGGCGTTCGCGTGCGCCTACGCGGTGGTCCGTGCAGCGCACATCGTGCTGTTCATGTTGGCGAGCCGCGACGACGAGCTGCTGCGCCGTTCGGTGATCTCGCTTGCGGTCAGCACCGCGATCGGCGTCGGACTCCTGTTCGCGGCGGCGGCGGCCTCAGGCGATCTGCGCGTGGGGCTGTGGGGGGCGGCGCTACTGCTCGACGCGGGCGGCCCCTATCTGTTTGGTCAGGACGGTTGGAAACTCGTGCCGGGCCATTTCGCCGAGCGCCACGGCTTGGTCGTGCTGATCGCGCTGGGCGAGGCGGTCGTGGCGATCGGGGTGGGCGCGCAGGTCTCATTGGATGCCGGGATCGTGGCGGCAGCGGTGCTGGGCGTCGTCGTAGCGGCTGCGTTGTGGTGGGTGTACTTCGACGTGACCTCGATCGTGGCGGCGCGCAGGCTGGCGAAAGCGTCGCGGGGACGCGAGCAGAACGAGATCGCGCGCGACTCTTACTCCTATCTGCACTTCCCGATGATCGCGGGGATCGCGCTCCTGGCGGTAGGGCTGAAGATCACGATCGCTCATGTCGGAGACGAGCTGAAGGTGGTCCCGGCGACGGCACTGCTTGGCGGCGCGGCGCTCTATCTCCTGGCGCACGTGGCGTTCCGTCTGCGCAATGTTCACACGCTGAGCGTGCGGCGGCTTCTGTGCGCGGGTGTGCTGCTCGCGCTGATCCCCGCGGCGGTGCGGCTCCCGGCGCTGACGACGCTGGGGATTCTCGCGGGGCTGCTGGCGGCGCTGATTGCCTACGAGGCGATCCGCTACGCAGAATCACGCGACCGCATTCGCCATCAGCTGGCACGCGAACCGATCGCTGATTAGCTCGCGGACCGTGCCACGATTCGGCCGCAGACGACGGGTCCGCGAGCCGTCGATCGGCGAGAGGCTCGGCGCGAGCGTCAGGCGGGAACCGGCTCGGCGGCGGCGAGCATGGGCTCGCGGGACGGAGCGGGCGTGTGCCGGGCGAGGATCACGCGGCCTCCCTTGGAGGGGCTGAACGTGATTCCGCGTCTGCTCGAGACCTCGGGCTCGGCCGACGCGGGATGCAGATCGAGGCGCTGCAGCGCGGCACGCAGCACGAGCTTCATCTCAAGCTGCGCAAAGCTCGCGCCGAGACAGCGCCGCCGCCCGCCGCCAAAGGGGATCCAGGTGTAGGTGCCTGGTGGCTTCTCAAGGAAGCGCTCGGGGCGAAAGGCATAGGGCTCTGGGTAGATGTCGGGATCGTGGTGGACGAGGTAAGCGCTGGCAAACAGCACGACGCCGGGCGGGTACTGGACACTGCCGATCTCGATGGGCTGCTTGACTAGTCGTGGCTCGGCGTTAGGTACGACCGGACGCCGGCGCTGGATCTCGTGGATCGTCGCGGTTAGATAGATGTCGTCTTCGCCTTGGTCGAGCTCGGCGTGCAGGCGTTGCTGCACCTCGGTTGAGCGTGCGATCTGCTCGAATGCCCACGCGAGCTGTGAGGCGGTGGTCTCGTGCCCGGCGACGAGCGCCGTGACGAGCTCGTCGCGCAGTTCGACATCGGTCATCGGCGCGCCGTCCTCGTCGCGCGCGCCGAGCAACATCGAGAGCACGTCCTCGCGATCTGCGCTGTCCTGGCGACGCTCATCGATCAGCTCGTAGATCAGCTCGTCGGCGCGTGCCCCGACCCTTTCCATGCGCCCGACGGCACCGCGCCCTTTGAGCAGTCTTTGTGCGATGGGCAACAGTGAGATGGGGCTCTCGCCAAAGGCGAGCACATCGGTGAGCAGGCCGCTCAGCTCATCAAGCTGGGCGCCGCGGTCCAAACCGAAGACTGCACGCAGGATGATCTCGAGCGTGAGTCGCTGAACGCGTGGGTGTAGAGCGATTGGTTGCTCAAGCGGCCAGGAAGCGATCTCGCGTTCGGCCAGCTCGCTCATCAGCCCTGAGAGTGCCTGCATCTTCTCACCGTGGAACGCGGGTAGCAGCAGCTTGCGCTGGCGCAGATGCGGGCCCTCGTCGAGCAGGATCACCGAGTTGGGGCCGACGACGGGTTCGAGGATGTGTGCGCCCTCGCCGGGATGTAGCACCTCGGGCGGGGCCTGGAAGATCTGCTTGATCTCCTCGGGATCGGAGATCATCACGAAGGGTGACTGGCCGACGAGGCGGATCGTGAAGCGCTTGCCGTAGCGCGCGCGGCAGCGCTCGATGTAGGCGGTGGGTCGGCTCCACCAACCGACGGTCTGAAGCGCGCTCGGCAGGCGCGGTCCGGGGGGCAGCTGGCTTTTCATGGCAACACCTCGCTGGGGACGCGATCGGGGTCATCGAGTCTACGCCTGTGAGCCTCGCAGCCCGCGCTGATAACTTCGCGGCGATCGTGAGGCGCGGGAACATGTATACGGGTAGTCGGGTGGGCGAGCGCTCGGCAGGCCACATCAAAGGCGTGTGGCACGAGCTTGGCGGCGAAGCGGGCACGCGTACGATCGGCGTGCGCCGGATCGAGATTGCGCCGGATCATTTCTCGACGCCTGCGCACCAGCATGGGGTAGAGGAGGAGATCTTCTTCGTGCTCAGCGGGGAGGGCCTTTTGTGGCAGGACGGGGAGACGTATCGCCTCGCGCCGGGCGACTGCGTCGTGCATCGGCCACTGCGCGGCGTGCACACGTTGCGCGCGGGGGAGGGAGGACTGGATGTTCTGGCGTTCGGGCAGCGTCTGGACCCGGCGCTGACGGCGCTCCCGCGTGCGGGGATCGCATGGTCGGGGCCACGCTGGCTTGAGCTCGGCACGGGTGTTGGGCCGTTTGAGCAGGAGGCCGAGGTAGGTCCGCCTGAATGCCCGAAACCAAGCGAGGACCGACCGGCGAATGTGGTCTCGATCGAGGAGGCACCTGCGGCGTTCGGCGGTCGGATGCATGCTCTCGCGCGTGCGGCGGGAGCGCGGGCGACGGGACTAAACCACGTGAAGCTTGCGGCGGGGGAGTCCGGCGCGCCGGCACACTGCCACTCGCTGGAGGAGGAGGCGTTCGTGGTGCTCGGAGGCGACGGAGTGATCGAGCTGTGGGAGAGGGGCGAGCGTGAGGAGCACTCTCTCGCGGAGGGCGATGTGATCGCCTGCCCCGCGGGCAGCGGGGTGGCGCACGCTTTCCGCGCGGGCCAGAGCGGTCTCATCTATCTGGCTTACGGAACTCGCGAGCCGGGCGACATGTGTTTCTACCCGGAGCGCGGACGGGTGTCGCTGCGCGGTCTGGGTATCGCGCTGAGCGTGACGGACGTCGACTACCTCTAGGTAGAGAAACGCCGCCCTAGGGGCGGCGTAATCGACTTCACGCGAGCGTCCAACCTTTGCCTCGCGTTCGGCGTTTAACGGGGTGGCGGGCTTCTCTTGAAGACAGTCCGTTCTCTATTCGCCATGTCGACACTGAACTGCCTTGCACTCGCGATCGGCGCATTGTGTGCCGCGAACGCCGCGCTCGTGCTGGTGGTTTCGCTCGCAGCCTTCCGTCACAGACCCGGCAAGCGCCGCACCTTCGAGCGCTGATCCGTGAGGAAATCTGCCCGGCGCGCGGCAGTGCCGCGCCTTGCGGTGTGTCGTTTGATGCAACGTGTCAAGGAGCCAAAGGTTGGATGGGTATCGAGAAATATTTTTGTGCTCGAAGTGACCCCGAAATCGCTTTGGGAGTGCGAAGCTACGCGTAGCTTTATGAAGGGATCGACCGGGGTAGGGAGGGCGCGTTGGCGAACGGCAGTAACTTGATCTCGCCCGTCTCGCGCGTCAGCCTGCGGCTCGCGACGGACGAGCACCTCGTCGCCCTGGTAAGGCACCGTGGCGGTCGGGTAGGCACCGCGGCGTTCGAGGTGCTCTACGAGCGTCACGTACGCGGGCTGCTGGCCTTCTCGATCTACATGCTCGGATCGCGTGACGATGCCGAGGACGCGGTCCAGGCCGCGTTTGCGGCCGCGCATCGATCGTTGTTGTCACGTCGCCGCGAGGTGGCTGTGCGCCCATGGCTGTTCACGATCACGCGTAACGAGTGCATCAACATCCTGCGTAAGCGTCGCCCGACCGTGGAGCTAAACGGCGAGCCCGCGATGACCGGCGACCCGGTGAGGTCGCTGGCGCTGCGCGAGGAGGTGCAGGGGGTCGTCGAAGATGTCCGCCGGCTTCCCGAGCGCCAGCGCGCCGCGCTCGTATTGGCGGAGGTCGACGGGCTCAGTCAAGCGGAGATCGGCGGGATCCTGGGCGTGCGCGCGGACCAGGTCAAGGCTTACATGTACCAGGCCCGCACGAACCTGATTGCAGAGCGGGGGGCGCGCGAAGCGGACTGCGCGGAGATCCGCGAGCAGCTCGCGAGCTCGCACGGTCCGGCGCTTCGCCGCTCGCGGATTCGCCGTCACACGCGCTCGTGCGATGGCTGCAGGGCCTATGCCGAGTCGGTCCGCTCTCAGCGGCGCCAGCTGACCGCGTTGCTTCCGGTGACGCCGACTCTGGGACTCAAGTACCGAATACTGGAGCAGCTGTTCGGCGTCGGCGTCACTGACCCGACGTCGTATGCGGAAAGCGCGGCGATCGGCTCGGCGATCACGGGAGCAATCGCGGAGCTGGCGGGAGGCGGCATGAAAGCCCTTGCCGCGAAGCTTGCCGCGGGCGTAATCGCGATCGGGGCTACGGCCGAGGTTGGGATGTCAGTGCTCAAAGCGACGAATGCCTCCCACGGATCGCTGGGAGCTTCAGGCGAAAGCGCGCAGGTCGGTGCAAGCCCGACAACGAACAAGACCCTCGCGGCAGCTTCACTCGCTCCCAAGGCAGCCCCCGCGATCGAGCACAACATCAGGTTCTCGCCGGCGCGGTCGGCCGCACAGCCGGGATCGGCGGCCTCGCCGGGGACTAACGACGAAGCCCAGACGCCTGGTCTTGAGCCTGCGGCGCGACCAATCGTAGGGTCCTCGGAAGGCCAGGTGCCACCGTCGCCCTCCGGCCCCGCGCCCGCCGATCAGCATTCGGGCACGGGGTCGCAGACGCCGAGCGCCGAAGCCTGGAGCGCGGCTCCGACGAAGCCGCCGCATGACGAAGAGCACGCGCGGCACCGCCGCGAACGCGAACTCGCGCGTGGCGAACGCGAACGGGCGCGCGAAGAACGCAAAGCGCGACACGAACACGGATCGGACGAACAGCCGAGCGAAGAAGTCCCGGAAGTCGGCATGTCGGGTGCGCCGAAGCGGACGCCCCAGGAACGCCAGGAACTGCATGAAGAACACGAACGTAGGCGCGAAGAACGCAAAACAGAACGCGAAGAAAGGCACGGCTCGGGCGGATGAGACCTCGTGTGGCGCGATGGATCGCGGTCGGTTCGTCGCTTGCGGCGCTCGTGGCCGGAGCGGCACTCGCTGCTCCTGGTGCGTCGGCCCTGATCACGAATGCCGGCAGCGCGCGGGTCAGCTACAAGCCACTGCGCGCCGATTCGTCGGAATCGGCCCCGGCCGCGGTCCAGAAGGAGCAGGGCGCTTCGGTCAGGCCGCTCGAATATCACGGCGGACCGGTCATGCCGTCGAATATGAACTACGCGATCTACTGGGCTCCGTCGGGTGCGGCGGCATACCCAAGTGGCTACAGCTCAGGGATCGATCGCTACTTCGAAGACCTCGCGCACGACAGCGGCGGGATCCAGAACACGGATTCGATACTGGCTCAGTACGGCGATTCCACCGGGCACTTTGCTCTGTACTCATCTCAATTCGGTGGTCCACTGTTTGACACGCACGCCTATCCAGCAAATGGCTGCTCGCAGGCGCCGGTCTGCTTCACCGACGCCCAGTTGCGAACGGAGCTGACGCGCTACGTGGGCGAATTGCACCTGCCGACCGATCTGCAACACGAGTACTTCCTGCTCGTGCCACCTGGCGTGGAAAGCTGCCTTGAAGCGGCGGGGCACTCCTGCTCGGCAGGGAGCAAAAAGCCGGTCTACTGCGCCTACCACGGCTTCATCACGACCGGGGCTGGACCGCTCGTATACGCGAACACGCCGTACATGAACGGCACGAACTGCGACACGGGCGAAGAACATCCGAACGGCAATCCGTCCGACGCGACGCTCGGCGGAGGCTTGGTGCACGAGCACAGTGAGTCGGTCACGGACCCCGAGCTGACCGCCTGGTTTGACTCCAAGGAAGAAGAGGTCGCCGACAAGTGCCGCACCCACAAAGCGACTGAATTCGGGGAACCGCTCGGCAAAGCGTCGAACGGCTCGAACTACAACGAGGTGATCGACGGCGACCTCTACTGGTATCAGCAGATGTGGAGCAACCAGGCCGGGGGGTGTCAGCAGCGCGTCGCCGCGCCGCCGCCGACGATTAAGAAAGTCAAGCCGAAATCCGGACCTGCGGGCGGGGGCACCTCAATCACGGTTACCGGGACGGGATTTGTGGGATCGGTCACCGTGCTGTTCGGTTCAACGCCCGCCACCGAAGTTACGGTTGTGTCTTCGACGACGATCACCGCGGTCTCACCGCCGGGCGCGGTTGGCACGGTGGACGTGAGGGTCCAGAGCTCAGCGGGCACGAGCCTGATCGTCAAGGG
>DATJOE010000092.1:0-22838 GCA_035507305.1 Solirubrobacteraceae bacterium
CGCGTATCCCGGCGAGGCTCGACAGGCTGCCGTGGGCGCGCTTTCACTGGATGATCATTCTGGGCCTGGGGACCGCGTGGATCCTCGATGGCCTGGAGGTCAATGTGGTGAGCTCGATCTCGAGCCGGATCTCCGAACACGGGGCGGGGGTGGGGATATCGGCAGGGGACGTCTCGGGCTGGGCAGCCTCGCTGTACATCGCGGGTGCCTGCTGCGGGGCCCTGCTGTTCGGCGAGCTGACCGATCGCTTCGGGCGCAAGCGGCTGTTCATGATCACGCTGATCATCTACTTGGGCGGGACCCTGTTGACCGCGCTCTCGTTCTCGCCGTGGTGGTTCTTCGTGGTGCGCTTCATCACGGGGATGGGCATCGGGGGCGAGTACGCGGCGATCAACTCTGCGATCGACGAGCTGATCCCGGCAAACCACCGTGGCCGGGTGGACGTCTCGATCAACGGCAGCTACTGGCTGGGCGGGGTCGGTGGCGCGCTGCTCTCGGTGCTGCTTCTGAACACGAGCATCTTCCCGACGAACCTGGGCTGGCGGCTCTCGTTCGTGCTGGGCGCGGTGATCGGCTTGGCGGTGCTGCTGGTGCGCCGTCACGTCCCGGAGAGCCCGCGCTGGCTTTTCATCCACGGACGCGAGCAGGAGGCGGAGAAGATCGTCTCGGAGATCGAAGAACAGGTCGAGCACGAGACGGGACGGCCGTTGCCGGAGCCCGAAGGCGAGCCGCTGACGGTACACCAGAGGCGTGCGATCCCGCTGCGGACGATCATCGCTACGGTGACCAAGAGCTACCCGAAGCGAACGGTGCTCGGGCTGGCGCTGTTCATCGGCCAGGCGTTTCTCTACAACTCGATTCTGTTCGGCTTCGGCAACCTGCTGAGCCTCTACTTCCACACGCCTTCAGGCAATACGCCCTACTACATCGCGGTGTTCGCGGCGGGGAACTTCTTCGGCGCACTGGCGCTGAGCCCGCTGTTTGACATCGTGGGGCGCCGGCCAATGATCGCGGGCACCTACATTCTCTCGGGCGTGCTGCTGATCGCGACGGGGCTGCTGTTCAAGGAACACCAGCTGGACGACATCTCATTCACGGCGTGCGCCTGCGTGGTGTTCTTCTTCGCTTCGGCGGGCGCGAGCGCGGCATACCTGACGGTCTCGGAGGTGTTCCCGATGGAGACGCGCGCCCTATGCATCGCGGTCTTCTACGCGGTCGGCACAGGCATAGGCGGCGTGATCGGGCCGCAGATCTTCAGCCGGATGATCAACACCGAAAGCTACGAGCAGGTCTTCCTGGCGCTGGGGCTGGGCGCGGTGATGATGATCATCGGCGGCGTGGCGGAGCTGGTGTTCGGAGTGGACGCGGAGCGGCGGAGCCTCGAGAGCATCGCGAAACCGCTCACTGCGGCGGGGCCGCTGTCGGCGACAGGGCCAGGCGGCACCCCTAAGGCACAGGGCGCCGCCCAGTCTCCCTCCGGCTAACCCAAGGTGGCCGATTCAGGCGCCGGGCCGGTCAGGCGCGTGAGGTGACCTCGAGCAACTCGTCCCCGGGCGAGTCGGCTCAGGCATCGGCCGTTGCCCCGGCGCCTGCGACCTCGTGTTGCCCCTCGGCGAACTCCTCGACGATCTTGGCGCAGAAGGCGGGGAGGTCGTCGGGCTTGCGGCTGGAAACGAGTCCCTGGTCGACGACGACTTCCTCGTCGACCCAGTTGCCTCCGGCGTTGCGAATGTCGGTCTGCAGTGAGGGCCAGGAGGTGAGCTTGCGTCCACGAACGAGATCGGCCTCGACGAGCGTCCACGGGCCGTGGCAGATCACACCGACGGGCTTGCCTTCCTGGAAGATCTGTTGCAGGAACTCGATCGCCGCGGGCTCTGTGCGCAGTTGATCGGGGTTGGCGACGCCCCCCGGCAGCACGACGCCCTGGAATTCCGTCGCGTCGGCCTCGGCGAGTGTGCGGTCCACTGCATAGGTGCCCGACTTGTCGAGGTGCTTCATCGCCTGTGCCTCACCGCTTTCGGGCGCGATGAGCACGGGCTCACCGCCCGCCTGCTCGACAGCATTCCACGGCTCGGTCAGCTCAACCTCCTCGATGCCCTCTTGCGCTACGAGGAAGGCGATCTTCTTTCCACTCAGCTCCTCGGCCATGACGGTCCTCCTTTCGTTGCTTGCGGCCTTTCGAGACGGCTACCCGAGGCCTGAGAGAGAAAACGGCAGCACGCCACTCACAGCGCCGAAGCCTCGCCAGGGCGGAAACAGCCGTCCACGCGCTGGGCCGTAATTCCAGGTGAGAGACGCGTCTGCCGACGCTCAGATTGATCTGCGACCAGACGGGGTACACCTGAGCAAGCGTCCGGTGGAACTGCCGGTCACTCGGCAAGGAGGAAATTAATGGTTGCCCTGATCGCACTCGTGCTCATCTTGGCCATTCTCGGGGGACTCGGATTTGCAGCGCACGTGCTCTGGTACGTGCTGATTTTCGCGATTCTCTTGTGGCTGATCGGCTTCTTCGTTGGCGGTGCGACGGACGGCCGACGGCGGTGGTATGGACGCTAGGCCCACTCCTGGATCCCGTGCAACAAGCTCAACTGAAATTGGCAAGCACAGAACCGCAAACCCGCGAGCGAGCGTCCGGTGGAGCGGTGAAGGTCGCGCCGGTCGAGCAGGCCTTTCGCCACGAAGCGCTCTTCTACAGCGGCGGCGAAGGCTTCCTGGCGGGAGCGCTGCCGTTCGTTGAGCAAGCGCTCCAGGCTGAGGAGCCGGTGCTGGTTGCGGTGAGCGAGCAGCGAGCCGAGCTACTGAGGCAGGCGCTTGGCGAGGACGCTGAGCGCGTGCGCTTCCTGGAGGCACAGACGCTGGAGAATCCGGCGCGCGCGATGCCAGCGTGGCGCGAGTTCTTGGAGGAGCATGCCCAGCGGGGTCGGACGATGCGGGGTATCTGCGAAGCGGTCTGGCCAGGTCGCTCAACTGAGGAGCTCGACGAGTGCGAGCGCCACGAGACGCTTCTAAACGAGGTGTTCGCGAACGGTCCCGCATGGCATCTGCTCTGCCCTTATGACCTGGACGGGCTGGGCGCGGAGGCGATCGCGACGGCCCGCAGGACTCACCCGGGACTGATGCATGAAGGGGTGAGCAGGCGCAGCAACGCGTATGACCGGCGCCAACGGGTAGCGTGGCCGTTCGCGGGCTCGTTGCCGGCGAGGCCCGAGGAGCGCGAAGAGCTCTCGTTCACTTCGGGTGGGCTGGGCGCGATACGCAGCCTGGTCGCCCAGCACGCGATCCGCGCGGGTCTGACAGAGCCTTCGCGCGAAGACTTGGTGCTTGCAGTGAACGAGCTCGTGACGAACAGCGTGCAGTACGGTGGCGGTGGCGGGACCCTGTCGATCTGGCCAGAGGCTGGCGAGCTGGTCTGTGAGGTGCGCGACCACGGCTTCATCGAAGATCCGCTCGCGGGACGGATCCCGCCGCCAGTGGATCAGTACGGCGGTCGTGGCCTGTGGCTGGTCAATCAGCTTTGCGATCTCGTGCAGATTCGCTCTGGCCCGGAGGGGACGGTCGCGCGGGTGCGAATGCGCGCGGGCGAGCGCCCGACCTGGCGCTGACTGACCCGACCCCGACCCGGCGCTGCCGACCCCGCTCTGACTGACCCGACCCGACCCGGCGCTGCCGACCCCGCTCGGTGCTGACTGGCCGGCCGACCCACCGTCGGCTAGCGCTTCTTGGCCTCGACGGCCCGCTGAAGTTGAGACTTGCTCATGCGGGAGCGTCCGTCGATCCCGAGACTGCGCGCCTCTTCATAAAGCTGCTCGCGGGTTCTGCCGCGAGGCCCGGGTTTGCCGGAGCGCAGCCCGCCGCGCCGCCCGGATGAGATGTCCTCGACCGAAGTGCGCGAGCGTTCGCGCGATTCGCCACTGCGCGCCCGCTCCTTGTTGACGGTGCACGCGGCGATCTCCTCGGCGCGCTGCTCGGAGGCCCCTTGCTCGCGCTCGCTTTCCTTGACGTGCTCGTATTGACGGGCGCGCTTGCTCCCGGGCTTGACACCACGCGGCGGCATCTGAGGCACCTCCTCGGGCCGTTTACATGTCCGGTGTTCCCCTACCCGAGCGCATTTGGGCCAAACGGCCAGGGACGATTGCCTCGCGGCATAGGGGGTATCGCCTAAAAGAGGGTGGTCGATGCCGGAAGCTCAGTCAGTCAACGACGATTCGGGTCGTCCTGAGACACCGCTGCAGCGCCTGGATCGCAACCTTGATGAGATGACGGGCGAGCTGCGCGTGGTCGTCACGGGCGTCCAGGTGCTGTTCGCGTTCTTGTTGGTCGTGCCCTTCGACAGCGGGTTCGTGGGGGTCGGCCCGTTCGAGCGGGGGGTCTACTTCGCGACGCTGCTGTGCGCGGCGTTGGCGGCAGTGTGCACGCTGGCACCGGCCGCCTATCACCGTCTGCTGTTTCGCTCTGATGACAAGCGCTACGTGGTGTTTCTCGCGAATCGCGTCTCGATCGCGGGGCTGGCATTTCTGGCGCTCGCTATGTGCGGCAGCCTGCTGCTCGTGACGACGAAGTTGTTCGGTGCGAAGGCGGGGGTGATAACGGCTGTGCTCGCAGTGATCCCCTTCGGCGGGCTGTGGTTCGCGGCACCCTTGCTGCGCAAGGTGGCGCGTGCTCCACTCGAGGCCCCGCGAGCGGAGATCCTGGAGATCCCAGAAGCATCGGAAAAAGCGCGGCAGGGACTCGACGATGCGGGACAGTGGGGAAAAGCGGTGCGGTACGATGCGAGCGTGGGCGCTCAAGAGCACCTACAGGTCGACGTACGACGCAGCGAGGACCGCGTCGTGCTGCACCTGATGGGCGAACTGGACTTGGCCAGCTCGTCGATCCTTGAACGCGCGCTCGAGGACGCGGACGTAAGCGCGACGCCGCTGCTTGTCCTCGACCTCGACGAGCTGAAGTTTGTGGATTCCACGGGTCTACGGGTGATTCTGCTCGCTCACGAGCGAGCGCGTGAGCGCGGACAGGAGTTCGCGATCACGCCGGGCTCGCAGCAAGTCCAGCGCTTGCTGAGCATCACGAGCGTTGCCGAGCACATGCAGGTGCTCGCCTCGCCCGACGACTTGCCTGTATAGCCGTTCTCGGCTCAGAGACGATCGCGGGCGGCTCCGACGTGCCCGCGGGCGTTCGGCGCACTGGGATACGCGGCCACGAGCTCCACGAAGGCGCTTGGGCCCGCCGACGCGGGGAATACGCTCAAACAATGAAGCCCGGGGAGCGACTGGCGGTAATCGACCTGGGCTCGAACTCGTTCCGGCTCGTGGTGTTTCAGGCGGGCGAGGGGTGGTGGAAGCGCACGGATGAGATCTATGAGCCGGTGCGGATCGGCGAGGGACTGGCCGCGAGCGGGGAGCTGGGCGAGGAGCCAATCTCCCGCGCGCTCGCGACGCTCGACGTGTTCGCGCACTTCGCCCGGGCGAGCAGGCTGTCAGGCGCGGCGGTCGATGCGGTGGCCACGAGCGCGATCCGCGACGCGAGCAATGCGGAGGCATTCCTAGCACAAGCCCGCGAGCGCTCGGAATTGCCGATCCGGGTGCTCTCGCGTGAGCAAGAGGCCCGCTACGGCTATCTGGCGGCGGTGAACTCGACGACGCTAAGCGACGGCTTCGTGCTCGACCTAGGCGGCGGCTCATTGCAGCTCGTTCAGGTCCGCGATCGCTTCGCGCGCGGCTCGGGTTCTTGGCGTCTAGGCACGGTCAGGATGAGCGAGCGCTTCCTGCCAGTAAACGGCCCCGCGAAGCGCAAGCAGCTGGAGGCGCTGCGCGAGCACGTGGCCGAGCAGTTGGCCGAAGCGGAGTGGCTCTCAGAGGCCGATACGAGCGCCGCGGCGAGCAGACGCCTCGTGGGGATTGGCGGGACGGTGCGCAACCTCGCGGCAGCGGCGCAGCGCGCGGCGGGCCTGCCCTCAAACGGGGTGCAAGGCATGGTGATCGAAGCCGAAGCGCTCGACGAGCTGGTCGAGCGACTCGCGGCGTTGCCGGCGGCGGAGCGGGCGAGCGTGCCGGGGATCAAGCCCGCGCGAGCGGACATCATCTTGGCGGGTGCGGTCGTGGTGCAGGGTGTGCTGCTCGCGGGCGGCTTTACTGGCCTCGAGGTGACGGAGGCGGGGCTGCGCGAGGGTGTGTTCTTCGAGCGGCTCCTCGACCGCGACTCGCCGTGGGCGTTTGCGGGACCGGGCTCGGGAGGCGAGCTGGGCACACCGGGGACCGCTTCAGGCGAGCCGCTGTTCGCGGACGTCCGCCGCGCGAGCGTTCTGAACCTCGCGGGGCAGTACCACCTCGACGTGCCGCACACGCGCCACGTCGCGGCGCTTGCGCTCGGAATGTTCGACGAGCTGGCGAAGCTAGGGCTGCATACAGGAGACCCGCGCGAGCGGGAGCTGTTGTGGGCGGCGAGCATCCTGCACGACATCGGGATGTCGGTGGACTACGACGACCACCACAAGCACTCGCGCTACCTGATTCTGAACGCGGGGCTGCCGGGCTTCACGCCAATTGAGGTCGCGATCATCGCGCAGGCGGCGCGCTATCACCGCAAGGGCATGCCCGATCCGGGGCCGTTGCGGGCGCTGTTCGGCGCAGGCGACGCCGCGCGCCTGGATCGCTGTGCGGTGCTGCTACGCCTCGCGGAGGACCTTGAGCGCTCGCGCGACCAACTCGTGCGCCGCACGCAGATCGAGCTGCACGAGAACGAGGTTGAGCTTAGGCTGATTGCCGAAGGGGAGTCGGCGGTCCCACGCTGGGCAGCAAACCGCGAGACCGAGCTGTTCGCGCGCGCATTTCACCGCGAGCTGGCGGTCGCGGCCTGAGCCGCACATGATCCGGTGCCGAACGCGGGTCGGTGTGCACCGCCCGGCGCGCTGGTCGCGGAGCGCTGCTAGTCGGAGGCGAGCTGCGAAGCACGGCCGCGGCAGTCAAACAAGATCAGGCCGTTGGGGTCGAGGCCCCGCGGTAGCCAGGCGCGTGCGTGCACGACCTGGCAAGAACGCTGCACGGCTTCGGTGGACTTGGTGCCGCCGCGCGTTGAGAACTCGCCGCCGAGTACGACGTAACGTGCCTCGTCCTCGCGCACGAGCGTGGCGAGGCCGGGCCCGTCGAGCGCGGGGTCGGTGCCGCTGAAACCGCCGAGCGAGCCGGCGTCGCCGCCGAGCAGGATCATCGGCGAAGCGGTATTCGACGCATCAGCGAGCACTGAGAAGCGGGTGCCGGCGCCGTGGCCCTCGACATAGGCGAGCAGCGCGCGGTCGACGGCGACGTGCTCGTCGTTGACGCCGTAGCCGCCAGGGCCCGAGGCGGCGCGCGGGCCCGCCGCGGGGAAGGTCGACTGCACGGGTGCGAGCCAGTTGCTGGCGGCATAAACGGCAGGTGCGATTGTCAGCACGCCGAGCACGAGCGCGATCGCGGCGGGGGCCACGATCCGCGTGCGCGCGGAGAGCACGAGCGCTCCGAGGAGTAGCAGCGCCGCAAGCGTGGTGGCGATCAATGGCGCGGTGAACCAGGACATGTAGTGGTCGCGGTGGAGCAACACGAGCTGGGCGGGCACGGTGGCAAGCGCGGCTGCGGCGAGCAGCAGCAGACGCGGATCGCGGCGGAAGGCGAACTGCGCGAAGGCGTAGACGCCGGCGCCGACCATCGCAGCGACGCCGGGCCCGAGCGCGGACACGTAGTAGGGGTGGACGATCCCCTTGGAGAAGCTGAGCACGACGGTCTCGACAAGCAGCCAGCCGCCGAGAACTATCAAGAGCGCGAGTCGGGGGTCACGGCGATCGGGTCCCCCGCGTGCGGTCTGGCTTGTCATCTTGTTCGCCGCCTCGCCCTCAGCGGCCTCGGCCTCGAGGCCTCCCGCGGCTGTGCCCCCCGGCAGCAGCACGAGCCAGGCAAAGCCGAGCAACCCGATCAGGGCGTAGGGCAAGAGCCAGGCCCCCTGATTTCCTAGACCGCGCTCAAACAGTCGCAGCGGGCCGACCCCTTCGCCGAAGGCGATCGGGTTGCGTTCACGGCCGTTCGGAAGGAATTCCGGGGGCTTGCTGGGGGAGCTAACCGTGCGCACGGGGCTCGGCTTGCCGGGTCCTCGGCCGGACGCTACGCGCTTGGCGACGCCACCGGCGCCGACCGGGATCCTTCCGGGCCCGCCGGTCTGTCCGCCGACGCGACCGAAGCCGTTGTAGCTGAACGTGAGCCC
Source organism: Solirubrobacteraceae bacterium (assembly GCA_035507305.1). GTDB lineage: Bacteria > Actinomycetota > Thermoleophilia > Solirubrobacterales > Solirubrobacteraceae > Palsa-744. The sequence continues at coordinate 8,227 of DATJOE010000092.1, forward strand.
AAGCTCGGTGTTATCGGTCGAGCTGCCGACGAAGGGGCGCTGCGAGGCGGGGGTCAGTTCGACGGCGAGCATCCAGACGGCGGAGACGGCGATCATCAGCGCACCCGCGGCGAGCAACTGCAGTAGGCGACGACGCAGCGAGCCGGGCGCGCACAGCAGGAAGGCGAGCGCGATGCCGGGAACGATCAAATAGGCGGCGAGCGTCTTGGTGTTGAAGGCCAGCCCGACGAGCGCACCGCTGCACAGAATCGTCCGCCAGCGTCCGCGTTCGCAGGCCCGCAGGGCAGCCTCGCAGGCGAGGATCATCAGACAGATCAAGAGCGCGTCGACGTTGTTCGTGCGCGAGACCGCTACGAACGAGGGGAATATCGCGAGCGCGAGCGCGCCTGCGACGCCGGCCCAGCCGCCGAGTCGCCGGGCGAGCACGACGTAGAGCAGCGCGACTGAGAGCACGCCGAGGACCGCCTCGGGCAGGAGCACGCTGAGCGGGTGAAAGCCGAACAGCTTGGCGCTCGTCGCCTGCACCCAGAGCCCGAGCGGCGGCTTGTCGACCATGATCAGCCCGCCGGGGTCGAAGGAGACGAAGAAGAAGTTGTGCCAGGAGCGCAACATCGACTTGACCCCGGCTGAGTAGAAGATGTTGCCGTAGCCGTTTTGCGAGAGCCGGTGCAAGTCGAGGACCGCCGCGCTCGCGAGCACGGCGGCGAGCGCGAGGTGATGCGGGCCCAGCAAGGCGAGGCGCTCGCGCAGGGAGCGAGTCGTGCGGGCGCTCGGCGAGCTGGGCGCTGTGGCGTCCTGGGTGACTGCGCTCATGCGGAGAGCGAGGAGAGCAGTCGCTCGAGATCGCTCTCATCGTTCCAGACCCCGACCGAGGCGCGCAGCCAGGGGCGCCCGGGGATGTTGCGCACGATGCAGCCCCGCTCGGCAAGCAGCTCGCGCTCGGCCTCGGGATCGGCGCTCTCGAAGGAGACGAGCGTGGTCCGATCGCGCGGCGCGACAGTCCGTCCGTGCGCGGCCAGTTGGTTGGCGAGCTGTTCCGCAAGCGCGCGCGCGGTCTCGTGCACTTGCTCCCAGCCCACGGACTCGAGCAGTTGGGCGGCGGCCAGGCCGCAGGCGAGCGCCTCGGCGCTGAGCGACATCGCCTCAAGGCTCCGCGCGTCTGCGTGCAGTTGAGCCTCGATCCCGCTGTTGGGATCCTCGAGGTTGGCGTAGCCGCGGCGGGAGACCGCGACGCGCTCACGCAGCTTTGGCGCGATGTAGAGCATGCCGAGCCCGTCGGGGCCGCACATCCACTTCTGTCCCGCCCCGGCGTAGGCGTCGCAGCCGAGCGCCTTAACGTCGACGGGAACGGCGCCGACGCCCTGTGCGCCGTCGAGCAGAACGGGCACCTCGACCTCGGCCAGCTCGGTCGGGGCGTAGGAGCCGCTCATCCAGCCGACGTGCGAGCAGGCCACGAGCCGCGTGCCTGGTCCGACGGCTTCGGCGATCTGAGCGAGCGGCACTTCGCGGATGCTGACGCCACGCAGTTCGCGCTCGGCGCCGAGCGCGCCGAGCAGCCCGGGGTGCTCCTCGTCGCTAGTGAGAATCTCATCACCCGCGCGCAGCCCAAGGCCGCCAATCACCTGCGCCATACCGTCGCTGGTGCAGGTGGTGAGCGCGACGTCGGCGCTCTCGGCACCCAACGCTCGGGCGTAGGCTTCGCGTAGCTGGTCGCCCAGCTCGCCGCGGCGCTCGAAGTGGACGAACGTCCGCCCGTCCTCTGCCTCGCGCTGAAGCTCCTCGCTGACGGCTTGCACGGCGCGGGTCGGCAGCGGGCCGTCGGTTCCCGCGTTCAGGTAGGCGGCGTTCCGAAGAACGGGAAACTCGGCGCGCAGCCCAAAGACGTCCACAAACCGCGAGAATACCCCCATGTCCAGCGCACCTAGCCAGGCGGCGAACGGGGCTCAGGGGGAGACCCCGCTGTGGCGGCCAAGCGAACAGGAGATCGCGCAGGCGGAGATGACGCGCTTCATGCGCTGGGTTGGCGAGCGCCGGGGACGCGCGTTTGCCGACTATGAGGAGCTGCGCCGCTGGTCAATCGACGAGCTAGAGGACTTCTGGGCCTGCATCTGGGAGTTCTTCGGCGTGCGCGCCTCGCGCGGTTACGAGCGGGTGCTCGCGGAGCGCAAGATGCCGGGCGCGCGCTGGTTTGAAGGCGCGGAGCTGAACTACGCGGAGAACATGTTGCGCGGCCCGACGCACAGTGACGGGCACGAGGGCGGGCGTGACCCGCAGGCGGTCGCGGTGATGCACTGCTCGGAGTTGCGCGAGCTGGAGCAGCTGACGTGGGGTGAGCTGAGTAAGCAGGTGGCGCAAGCGGCGGCAGGCCTGCGGGCGCTGGGCGTTCAGCGAGGCGACCGCGTCGTCGCCTACATGCCGAACATCCCCGAGACGTTGATCGCATTCCTCGCGACGGCCTCGCTTGGCGCGATCTGGTCGAGCGCCGCTCCGGAGTTCGGGGCGCGCAGCGTGATCGACCGCTTCGCGCAGATCGAGCCAAAGGTCTTTTTGACGGTCGACGGCTATCGACACGGTGGCAAAGACTTCGATCGGATGGAGAACGCGCGGGCGATCCTCGTCGAGCTGCCGACTGTCGAGCGGGCGGTGCTGCTGCCCTACCTGCGCGAGGACGCGAGGGGCGACGACCTCGCGCGCGATGCGCTGACCTGGAAGCAGCTGCTCGCGCGAGGCCGGGAGGCGGCGGGCGTCGGCGAGAGCGAGACCCCGGAGCTGACCTTCGAGCAGGTCCCGTTCGATCACCCCCTGTGGGTGCTCTACTCCTCGGGCACGACCGGCCTGCCGAAGGCGATCGTCCAGGGCCACGGCGGGATCCTGGTCGAGCAGCTGAAGAAGCGCCTGCACATGGAGCTGCGCCCGGGCGACCGCATGTTCTGGTTCACGACGACGGGCTGGATGATGTGGAACTTCCTCGTGGGCTGTCTGCTCTCGGACGCGGCGATCGTGTTGTACGACGGCAGCCCGGCCGAGCCGGACCTCGGCGTACTGTGGCGCTTGGCGGAGCGGGCAGGCATCACATGTATGGGCCTCTCCGCGGGTCTGATCGCCAGCTGCGAGAAGGAAGGGCTACACCCGGGGCGCGAATGCGACCTGTCAAAGCTGCGGGCGATCGGCTCGACGGGCTCGCCGCTCTCGCCCGAGGGCTTTCGCTGGGTGTACGAGGCGGTGGACGAGAAGATCTGGCTGTTCTCGACGAGCGGCGGGACCGACGTGTGTACGGCGTTCGTCGGTGGCAACCCGCTGCTGCCTGTCTACGAAGGCGAACTGCAATGCCGGATCCTGGGTTGTGCGGTGGAGTCCTGGGATGAGCAGGGCGTCGGGCATATCGACCGCGTGGGCGAGCTGGTGATCACCGAGCCGATGCCCTCGATGCCTCTGTTCTTCTGGGACGATGAGTCGGGCGAGCGCCTGCACGACAGCTACTTCGCGATGTATCCGGGGGTGTGGCGCCACGGCGACTGGATCCGGATCACCCCGCGCGGCGGGGCAGTGATCTACGGGCGCTCGGACTCGACGATCAACCGGATGGGCGTGCGCATGGGCACGAGCGAGATCTACCGCGCGGCTGCGGCGGTGGAGCAGGTGCTGGACGCACTCGTGGTCGACATCCCGAAGCCGGGCGGTGAAGGCGAGCTGTGGATGGTCCTGTTCGTCGCGCTGGCCGAGGGTGTCGCGCTGGACGATGAGCTAACGGCGCGAATCAAGCGCAGCATCCGAGAGGACTGCTCGCCGCGCCATGTGCCAAACGAAGTCCGTCAGATCGTGGAGGTACCGCGCACGCTCTCAGGCAAGGTGCTGGAGGTGCCGGTAAAGCGGATCCTGATGGGCACGCCGGCGAGCGAAGCCGCGAGCGTGGAGTCGCTCGCGAACCCGGCGGCGCTGGACTACTTCGTGGAGCTGGCGCGCGAGCTGGATCTGAGGCCCGCGGGTACGCCGCTGCCGCGCTGAGTAGCCCAACGCCTGCCGCCCCAATCGCTGCGCTGAGCCATGGCACTCGCCAGGTGGCGATTGCGGCGACTCAAACCCTGCGGTAGGGAAAGTTGGGCTTCAGGACGGCGTTGACGAAGCGCCCCTTGCTGTCGGCTGCCTGGAAGGCCCGCCAGATCACGTAGGGGACGGGCGCGTAGGCGTAGGTGTCGCCATCGACGTACTCGATGTAGACCTCTTCGCCGGCTCGCTCGTATCCGGCGGCGGCGACACAGCTTGACTCGACCGACCGCATGCGGGGCATGCAGTCGACGATAGGGCGTGCACTACTGCGCTTGAACGAGCGTCTACAACCCGAGTGAGCGCCCGACGATCTCCTTCATGATCTCGTTCGCCCCGCCGTAGATGCGGGTGACGCGCGCGTCGGCGTATGCGCGCGCGATCGGGTACTCGGTTACGTAGCCATAGCCGCCAAACAGCTGCAGGCAGCGATCGATCGCCCGGCCTTGAAGGTCGGTGCACCACCACTTCGCGGTGGCGGCGTCCTCGGGGGTCAGCTCGCCCGCGTCGAGCGCCTGGGCACACCGGTCGATGTACGCGCGGGCGACATCGACTTCGCCGCGCACCTCGGCGAGCGTGAAGCGCGAGGCCTGGAAAGAGCCGATCGTCTGCCCGAAAGCCTTGCGCTCGCGGACGTACTCGAGCGTCCAGTCCAGCGCGGCTTCGGCGGCGGCGACGGCGACGGCAGCGATCGACAGGCGCTCCTGCGGCAGATTCGAGACCAGATAGCGAAACCCCTCGCCTTCCTCGCCGAGCAGGTTCTCGACTGGCACGTGCACGCCGGAGAAAGACAGCTCAGCAGTGTCCTGGGAGTGCTGGCCAATCTTCTCGAGGTTACGCCCGCGCTCGAATCCCTCCATCCCACGCTCGAGGATCAAGAGGCTGATCCCGCGGTGGCGCTCGGAGGGGTCGGTCTTCACTGCGGTGATCACGAGGTCGGCGTTGATCCCGTTTGTGATGAAGGTCTTCGACCCGTCAACGACGAAGTGCTCGCCCTCGCGCCGAGCGCGGGTAGACATCGAGGCGAGGTCAGATCCGATTCCGGGCTCGGTCATCGCGATCGCGGTGATCAGCTCGCCGGAGACGATCCCGGGCAGCCAGCGCTCGCGCTGCTCCTCGGTGCAGTAGCTAAGGAAGTAGGGGAGAGAGATGTCGTTGTGCAGCGTGATTCCGAGGCCGAAGCCGCCGACGCCCGCATGCTGGCACTCCTCGCCGATCACGAGGTTGAAGCGAAAGTCCTCGGCGCCGGCGCCGCCAAAGCGCTCGGCCACGGCCATGCCAAGGAAGCCTCCGCGTCCGGCGAGGCCGAAAACCTCGCGGGGCACGATTCCCTCCCGCTCCCACTCGCCGTAGCGTCCCTCCTCGCCGATCACCTCGCGCTGAAGGAACGTGCGAAAGCTGTCGCGAAAGTCTTCGTGGACGTCCTCGAACAGGTTGCGACGCATGCGGCTGACCCTACCGACCCGCGCGCCTCGCGCGCGGGCGCTCAGCTCACTGGCGCAAAGCCGGGCTTGGCGAGGAGCAGTTGCACGTCCTGGATCCGCCGCTCGCGAAAGCCGCCCTCGCAGTAGCTGAGGTAGAGCTCCCATAGGCGGCGGAACCGCTCGTCGTAGCCGAGCTCGGAGAGGCGCTCGGCGGCCGCGAGGAAACGCTCGCGCCAGCGCGCGAGGGTGAGCGCGTAGTGCGCGGTGATGTCCTCGAGGTCGGCTTCGCGGAAGTCGGTGACGCGCGCGACGTTACGGGCGATCACGCGCAGCGAGGGCAGGCAGCCGCCGGGAAAGATGTGCGTGTTGACGAAGCTCTTCGTGGCCTTCTCGACCTCGTAGGCGCGATCGTCGATCACGATCGCCTGCAAGAGCATCGCCCCGTCGTCGGCTAGCAGCTCTGAGCAACGGCGGAAGAAGGTGGGAAAGTACTGCCAGCCCACGGCCTCGATCATCTCGATCGAGACGAGCTTGTCGTAGGGGCCACCTCGGTCGAGCATGCGGTCGCGGTAGTCGAGTGAGAGCACGCTGACGCGCTCGTCCAGGCCGGCCTCGCGGACCCTCTGCGTCGCGTAGGCGTGCTGCTCGGCAGAAATCGTCGTGGTCGTGACGCGGCATCCGTAATGCGCCGCGGCGTACTCGGCAAAGCCGCCCCAGCCGGTGCCGATCTCGAGCACGTGGTCCTCGGGGCTCAGCCTGAGCTTGCGGCAGATGCGCTCGAGCTTCGCAAGCGAAGCCTGCTCGAGCGTCGCGCCCGGAGTGTCGAATACTGCGCAGGAATACATCATCGTGCGATCCAGAAACTGGGCGAACAGCTCGTTGCCGAGGTCGTAGTGGGCGGCGATCTGCGTGCGCGCGCGAGTAGGCGTGTTGCGGCGGACCCAACCCGCGAGGCGATGCACGGGCGCGAGCACGGGGGAGAGTAGGCGCCGGACACGGTCGATCGCGCCGACGTTCAGGGCGCCGATGCGCGTGAGTGAAACGAGGTCGCGGCACTCCCAGAGACCGCTGACGTATGCCTCGCTGAGTCCGACGCTGCCCCGCAGGAAGTCGCGATAGAAGCGTGGCGAGCGAACGACTAGCTCCGCGGAGGGCCGTGGCTCGGGACCGCGCGCGCCGAAGCGCAGGCGGCGATCACCATCGACCAACACAAGCTCGCCGCGGCGCAGCCGCGAGAGCAGCGCGAGCACGAGGCCTCGGGCTATGCGGTCGCTTGTGCGGGCGGGGCTCATGCCGAGATCGCCTCCTCGTGCCGGTCGTGCTTCGTAGCTGGCTCGCGCTCTGTCCCGGACTCGTGCCCCGTGCGGCTCGGGTGCGGATGCCAGCGGGCGCCGCGCAGGCGCAGCCGCAGGGCGTGGGCATAGATGTGGGTGGTCAAACGCACAGTGGGCAACGGGTAGCGCAGCAGCACGCGGCGCAGCGAGCGCGCATCGATCGGGCGCCGCGCGAGCGAGAGCGTTGCGTCGAAGTAGGGCTCTCGCTCCTCAGACTCTCGCGCGCCTCGCGCGCTCATGTCCACGGGTTCATCAGCTCGACGGCTCTCCCGGGGCAAGGACTCGATGTGCACTGACAGGCTCTCGCCCGGCTCGGTGAGTCGCCAGTCGTAGGTGTGGTCCATCCCCATCAACGGTGAGACGTGCAGGGCCTTAGCGAACTCGCCACGGATCACACGGGTGCCCGGGCGTGGGTCGACAGGTAGCACGTAGGCGTGGCGCTCGTGCCAGGGAGTATTCGTGACCTCAGCGACGACGCTACGCACCTGCTCGCCCGCGGCATCGAAGCAGTAGTAGAAGCTGACGGGGTTAAAGCAGTGGCCGAGGAAGCGGAGATGGGTGAGCAAGCGAACGGGGCCATCCAGTGCGACCCCGGTGCGCTCGCGCACGAGCCTGCAGACCTCATCGCGCAGCGGTACCTCGGGGTCGCCGAGGTAGTCGGCGCGGCGAAACCAAGCGAGCGCGGGACCGCGCGCGGACCACAGCCACCGTCCGTCGAACAGCTTAGGCAGCTCTTCGAGGTCGAGGTAGGCCATGCACAGCCGGTGGTGCAACTCATCGCGCAGTGCACCGTGGCGTCGATGGCGGACCGAGCCCTCGTATAGGCAGGAGGCGTGCGTCCTCAGCGCGCTCACAGCGTCACCCCGAACGGCCGGCAGGCGCGTAGCGCGCTTACGACCCCATCCTCGTGAAAGCCCCAGCCCCAGTAGGCGCCGCAGAAGTGGGTGCGGCTGTGCAACCCCGAGATGCTTGCGTGCCGAGCCTGTGCGGCGACGCCGCGTGGCGTGTACATCGGATGCGAATAGGTGATCGTGCGGATGATCTTCGCGGGATCGATGGACTCGGTCCGGTTCAGTGTTACGCAGAAGTCGCGGTCGGCGCGGAGTCGTTGCAGGTGGTTCATCCAGTAGGTGACCGTGCTGAGCGGCTTGGGTTCGCGCAGTAGGTGAAAGTTCCAAGCCGAACGGGCGAAGCGCCGTCGCGGGAGCAGCCTGCTGTCGGTGTGCAGCACGGCCTCGTTGGGCTGATAAGCGATAGCGCCCAGCAGCTCGTGCTCTGTCGGCGAGGGGTCGCGCAGCATGCGCAGCGCCTGGTCTGAGTGGGTCGCGACGATCACGTGGTCAAAGCGCTCAGGGCTGCCGCCCGTGGCGCCGATCTCGACGGCGTCGGCGTGCCGGGTGATCGACGCGACGGGCGCACTTAGCCGGATTCGGTCTCGAAACGGGGCAGTCAACGCCTCGACGTAGCGCGCCGATCCCCCCGCGACGGTCGACCAGCGGGGGCGGTCGCGAAAGCCGAGCATTCCGTGGTTGGCAAAGAACTCGGCGATAAAGCGCGCGGGGAACGAGCCCGCGGCGCGAGGATCGGCGGACCAGACCGCGGATAGCTGGGGCACGATCAGCCGTTCGATAAACGCGCGCGAAAAACGATGGCGCGAGAGGAAGTCCTGCATCGACTCCTCGCCGCGCGGGCCCTCGGACTCGCCGTCAAGCAGCGCGCGCAGCGCGCGGTTGAAACGAAGCAGGTCGTAGATCATCCGCTGAAAGCGCAGGCTCGCGAGGTTGCCGGGCTGGCAGAACAGGCCCCAGGGGGTGCCGCTGTACTCGAAGTCGTGCTCCTCGCCCTTGACCGAGAAGCTCATGTGCGTGGGCTGGCAGGCGACGCCCAGGCGATCGAGCAGGCGGGTGAAGTTTGGGTAGTTGCGGTCGTTCATGACGACGAAGCCCGTGTCGACGTAGTGGGTCTCGTACGCGGTGTCGACGCGAATCGTGTTCGTATGCCCGCCCGCGTAGTCGCTTGCCTCGTAGACGACGATCTCGTGCTCGCGGTGCAGCAGGTGGGCGGCGACGAGCCCGGAGATGCCTGCGCCGACGATCGCGATCCTCATGGCGTCCCCCATTCGCTTTGAGCATCACGTTGCATCGTGTGAGCTTATGTACGCGCCGCTCGCCCGGGGTGGATCATCCGAATGAACGAAGCTAGGCGAGTCCTCAGCAGGAGTGCGAGGCTGATACGTCGAACAAGTGCGCCGATGAAGCGCACAGCTACCCCGACGAGCGACCCGCAGAAACAGAACGGATCGCCGATCAACGGCACGAGTGAGCACCAGAGCCTGTCGAAGTACATTCGAGCGCGCTTTGAGGAGTGCTCGCGCTCGCAGAAGGACGTAGCGCAGTACATCGTGGACCACCTCGACGAGGCGGCCTTCCAGACGGCGGAGGAGCTGGCGCGCCGCGCAAACACCTCCAGCTCGACGGTGGTTCGTTTCTCACAAGCGCTCGGCTTTGAGGGCTTTCCAGAGCTGCAGGCCGCAGCGCGCGAGGAATACCGCCGCGTTCACGGGAAATCGGAGGCGAGCGCGAGCTCGAGCTCGGCGCCGCTGTTCTCGCTGGACCAAAACGAGTTTGAGACCGCGCTGACGGCCGATCACCTAAACGTGGAGGAGACCGCGCGCAAGGTCTCACGAAGCGAGGTTGAGGCGTTGATCGAGGCGATCGTCACGGCGGAGAAGGTGCTCGTCGCGGGCACGGACCAGATGGCGTTCTTCGCTAGCTACCTGCGCCACCTGTTGATGCTGCTCGACCTGCGGGTTGACGTCGTGGCGAGCCCCTCGCAGGAGGCGCTCAGCCGCTTGGGGCGGATCGACGAATCGACGCTCGTGATTGGCCTCTCGGCCGGGCGCCCGCACCCGCTGGTGGTACGCGCCATGAAGCTTGCTCGCCACCGAAAGGCAAAGACCGCGGCGGTCACGGACGCGACTCTCTCGGAGGTCGCGAAGCTCGCTCAGATCAAGCTCTATTACTCCTCGAACAGCCCGGCCTACGTGCGCTCGCACACGGCGTTGCTCAGCCTGATCCAGGCGCTGGCTTATGGCGTCTACGCGCAGGACACCGCGCAGTACGACGACCGGATTAAGGCTTTCAGGTTGAAGTAGCCCGAGGCAGGGCTCAACGGCGGCGCCTGGAAAGCAGGATCGCAATCGGCGTGTGCGATGCAAGCACCTGACCGGTCCTGGCTCCCAACCGGACTACGCGCCCGTGGCGAACGCGCCGGCTCCGAGCAAGGCTAACCTTGCCGACCGCGCAGTGGTTCGCGAGCAGCCGCAGCTCAGTCCTGCCGAGCGTAGTGCCCGCCGCGACGAACGGAACGATGCAAGGCGGCCCGGTAGAAACCGTCATGTTGATCGGGGTTCCAGGGGCGAAATGGGTTCCAGGTGTTGCACCCAGGCCGATCACATAGCCGGCCCGGATTCGGCGGCTCGCGACACGCCGGACCTTGCCGACGGCGCAGCCCGAGGCGCGAATCGCCTGTTCAGCGTCGTGCAGCCTAGTTACCGAGGAGTAGCTGGGGACGATGCAGGGGGGCGGTGGGGAGACTGCGGTTACGGTCGCACTCGCGCTGATCTCCGGCGGGCTTTCTTCGCTGGGGTACTCGACGTACGCGCAGACAAGGTACTGGCCGGCAGTGCGCAGCGTTTCGTTGACGCTTTCCGAGAAGGGGCCGCCGTTGACGCCCCACGAACTGCCGTGATTTGGCCAATAGATCCGCGACTCGCCCGAGGCGCTCGACGCCGCTCCGGCGTTGGCGGGACAGCCGCGGCCAGTGCTCGGCAGCACGAACTCGTACGCGTAGCGGTTTACCTCTGCCTGGGCGGTCGTAGCGATTTGAAACGCCTGGCCCGTGCTGACGGTCGAGGGGGCGCTCACCGTCAGGAGGAGATGAGGTGGTCGCACCGCGACGGTCTGGAAGGCCGTTGCGACCACCGGCGAACCGCTCTGTGCGAAGTCGTTCAGCCATCCGCAAAGCAAGTAGGAGCCGGCGCGCGAGAAGGTTTCGTTGGTCGATTCCGTGAAGGGACCTTCTTTCAGCGTCACGGACTGAAAGACGGTTTCGCCGCCTCCGCTTCGGTCGGCTTCGAAGTTGGCCGCGCAGCCTTGTCCGCCCGTGGGCTTGACCGTGACACTGAGGCCTGTGTCGCTACTTCCCGAGCTTCCCATGGCGATGACCTGTGTCGTGACCGACTCGACCGGATCCGCCCCGGTGCTGAGCGTGAGCGTCGGCGCCGCGGCTGCCGAGGCCGAGAGCACGATTAGCGAGCAAGCGGCCACTGCGCAGATGCTCGCGATTGACTTCTTGGACATCCGTTCCCCTTCTCTGTCACCTCCGATCTCCAGGCGCGCGAGGGTACCTGATTCCGAGAGTCGGCACCGTCTGAGAATGTGACCTAGCGAGTTGCCCGCGGCGTATGGCTCGGCTCGCCGGAGATAGACTGGGCCTATGCGCGACGAGGCGACGTTCCAGGTCAAGACAGGCCTGGCGGAGATGCTGAAGGGCGGCGTGATCATGGACGTGGTCACGTCTGATCAGGCGACGGTTGCCGAGCAGGCAGGCGCTGCGGCAGTGATGGCGCTGGAGCGCGTGCCCGCGGACATTCGCCGCGACGGCGGCGTCGCGCGGATGTCGGATCCCGAGATGATCGCGGGAATCCAGGCTGCAGTGAGCATCCCGGTGATGGCGAAGGCGCGGATCGGTCATTTCATGGAGGCGCGGGTCCTGGAGGCGCTGGAGGTCGACTACATCGATGAGTCCGAGGTCTTGACCCCGGCTGACGAGGCCAACCACATCGACAAGTGGCAGTTCAAGGCCCCGTTCGTATGCGGGGCGACGAACCTCGGCGAGGCACTGCGGCGAATCGGTGAGGGCGCTGCGATGATCCGCTCGAAGGGTGAGGCCGGCACGGGTGACATCGTCGAGGCGGTGCGTCACATGCGCAGGATCGGCGGCGAGATCAGGCGACTGACGATGCTCGAGGAGGCCGAGATCGCAACCGCGGCCAAGGATCTGCAAGCGCCGCTTGACATCGTCCGGCAGGTTGCCGCGGATGGCAAGCTGCCGGTCGTGCTGTTTTGCGCTGGGGGCATTGCGACACCCGCGGACGCAGCGCTGATGATGGCGCTCGGCGCCGAAGGCGTGTTCGTGGGCTCGGGGATCTTTAAGTCCGAGGACCCGCCGGCCCGCGCCCGGGCGATCGTCGAGGCAACGACGCACTGGCAAGACGCCGAGCGCGTCGCGGCGGCCTCGCGCGGCCTGGGCGTTGCGATGGAGAGCCTCGAGAGCTCGAAGCTCGAGGGCGAGCAACTGCTCGCCCAGAGAGGCTGGTAGCGACGCCACCGATGACCTTCGCGGCTCTGCGTCCTCGGTCGCTCGCGTACCGAAGCCGGGAGACACTCGCTTCGCTCGCATCCCCGTTTCGGCCAGCACGCCACGCTCCCTGTGTCCTTGATCCGCTCGATCCTCGGCGGCGTCGCTTGCGTTGTGCCTGAGCCGAGGTCGCCGTTAATCGGCGTCCTCGCCCTACAGGGCGACTTCGAGGCGCACAGGCGCGTGCTGGAGCGCCTAGGTGCGAACGTGCGCGAGGTTCGGCTCATCGCCGACCTGGAGGGTCTTCAGGGCCTCGTGATCCCGGGCGGGGAGTCGACGACGATGACGCTGGGGATCGAGCGAGAGGGACTCGCTGAGCCGATTCGCGCGCTCGCGCATGCCGGCACACCAGTCCTCGGCTCCTGCGCGGGGCTGATCATGCTCGACCGCGACCATCTCGGCCTGATGAACATGCGCGCTGAGCGCAACGCCTTCGGGCGTCAGATCAGGAGCTTCGAGGCGGATGTCGAGCTAGCGGGGCTCGACGGCGGTCCCATACACGGCGTTTTCATCCGCGCGCCCTGGATCGAGGAGCATGGTCCCGAGGTCGAGATCCTGGCGGAGCTCGACGGCCACCCGATCGCCGCGCGTCAGGGCCGGATGCTCGCGGTCGCATTCCACACCGAGCTAGGCGGCGATGCCCGCCTGCACAGGCTGCTCTTGGAGCAAGTGACGGCGTAGGAAGGCGAGCTGGTCGGCGAGCAGCGCCTCGTGCGCAGGGCCGTCGTAGATGTCGAAGTGGTCCACGCCGGGGTAAGTGCACAACTCGCCCAGCGGAGCCCGTCGCGCGGCGGCGATCGCGGGACCGGGTCGCGCGACGCGGTCGGACTCACCGACGCAGACGAGCCACGGGCAGTGCAGTCTCGCGGCAACGCGTCCCGGGCGGTAGGGCCGTCCGAGTAGCCAGCGGGTGGAGACGCGGTCGCGCCAGAGCGAGTCCTCGCCGATCGCGACGACGTGGCGCCAGCCCTCCGCGGCCCCGGGTGCGTTCAGCAGCGCTGGCTCGTGCGGCTCGCCCAGTACGGGCAGGTGGCGACCGAGTGCAGCGGCGCGCATGATCTGGGCGCTGACGCGCGGATGGTTGCGGTGCGACTGCTTGACGATGTCCAGGAATGGGACCTGGCTGATAGCCGCGGCGATGCGACTATCGGCGGCAGCCGCGGCGAGTGCGTTGCCACCGCCCATCGAGGAGCCGAACGTCGCGATGCGCTCGCTGTCGACGTGCGGCAGCGAGCGCGCGCAGGCGATCGCCGCACGCCAGTCTTCGAGCTGGCGCCTGGGCTCGAACAGGTCCGGCTCGCCGGCGCTGTCGCCGAAGCCGCGATGGTCGAACACGAGCGCGGCGATCCCCGCAGCAGCAAAGCGCTCGGCGAACGGCCCGAGACGATCGCGCCGGGTGCCCGACAGGCCGTGGGCCATCACGACCAGTGGGGTCGATCTCGACGCTCGGTCGGCCTCGACCGCGCGGTCGCCGTTCATGCCTTCTGCGCCTTCCGGGCGATACAGCCAAGCGGCGCACTGCTCTTCGCCGCTCTCGAAGCGTAGGTCCTCGCGTGTTTTAGTCATGCGAGTCAAACGGCGCGGCCGAGCAAAACGTGAGATCGGCGATACTCGCCGCGATGCGAATCGCGATCGCGGCCGACGAGCTGACCGGCATCGCTCCCGCGCTGGCCCAGGAGCTTCAGCGCCGCGGCCATTCGACGATCCCACATGGCGCACTGAGCGAGCCCGAGCGCGACGACTGGGCCTGGGCGAGCGAGGCCGCGGCCCGAGACGTCGCCGAGGGCCGGGCCGAGCAAGCGATCGTCTGCTGCTGGACGGGCACGGGCGCCTCGATCGCCGCGAACAAGGTTGCTGAGGTTCGCGCGGCGCTGTGCCTGGATGCCGCGACGGCGGACGGCGCGCGGTGCTGGAATGACGCGAACGTGCTCGCGCTCAGCCTGCGCAGTACCTCGCAGGCCGAGCTGGGGGAGATCCTCGACGCGTGGTTCGCGGGGATGCCGAGCGAGCAACAGGAAGACCGCGCGAACATCGCGCACCTCAGCGAGATCGAGCGCGGCTCGGGCGCGCGGCGCGGCTAAGGCTCGCGGAAGCGCACTACGCCCTCAGACTCCTGTTCGACGATGCTGCCGTCGCGCAGCAGCAAATCGGCGTGGCCGAGCACCTCGGAGAGCGTTAGGAAGGCCTGAGTCACGGCTACGTTGCCCCATAGTTCCTGGGCGATCTCGTGCGCGGTGCGAGGCTCCGCCGAGATCAGCCGCAGGATCTTCTCCGCGCGGCGCCGGTGCATCCGGAAGCGCTCGTCGATGAGCGCGACGTGGTCGGTGATCGGCCGGCCGTGCCCGGACAGCACCAGATCGAGGTCGAGCTCGCGCGTGGCTTCGAGCGA
>DATJOE010000093.1:0-3847 GCA_035507305.1 Solirubrobacteraceae bacterium
ACGCGCGAGATGGGGTTCTTCGGCGCGTCCTTTCGAGGTCTGCCCGCCGTACGAGGTCGCGGCTCCTCCATGGGCACCGACACTCGGTCGATCGAGACGCTGACCGACCGCGCTTCGTCTGGAACGTCTTCGTCGTCGATATGAGCACGAGCAGGAGAAACGAGGGGCCGCTCGACCGTTCTGATCATGTTGGGTGAGGGCCGCACAAACGAAGCCCCCCAGGAAACTTGTCCAAAGACGTCCTGAGGGGCTCGCCTCCGAGTTGTCGAGAAACGGAGGAGCCCATGTTCGATCTGATCGCGCTGGAGCGCGAGTTCTTCGACCATTTGACGAAGGTCGACGAGTCCATCCTGGGACGGGTGGCGGCCGGAGCGTGTCCGCACTGCGGCGGCCGGCTGCACCGAGGCGACTACCCGCGCAAGCCACGCGGAGGCTCGATCGCGCCGGAGCTGGAGGAGCTATCGAGGCGTTTCAGCCTCTGTTGCAGTCGTGAAGGATGCCGCAAGCGGGCGACTCCCCCTTCGGTCCGGTTCCTCGGCCGTCGCGTGTACATCGGCGCGGTCGTGGTCGTCGCGTGCGTGCGGATGCTCGTGCTCACGACGGCGGCGGCGGCGCGTCGGGCGACCGGGATAGCCCCGAGGACACTGCGCCGGTGGGGGAGATGGTGGCGTGACGGGTTCCCCGCGACGAGCATCTTCCAGGAGCTTCGTGCTCGGCTGTTGCGGCCCCCGACTGCGACGGAGCTGCCGATGTCGATCCTCGCAGCGATGGTCGGCTCGCCGAGTGAGCGACTGGTGGAGCTGGGCCGGTGGCTGGCGCCGCTGACGACGTCGAGCGTCCGGGACGGATCACGATTCGTGAGGGCCATCGCATGACCGTGGCGTCGGGCGCGTCCACGCAGAAGATGGCGCGACCCATGATTGTCGGCACGGCGTAGGGTCTGAGACAGACGCCGGCCACACGGCCCCAGGCGTCAGGAGGACCATGTCCCCGACGGACGACACGCCGGCGCGTGTGCGATGGGCACGTCTGCGCTTTCAGATCATCGGCACGCTGCTGGCCGGTCCTCCCGAGGACGGCGAGCTCTCTCTTCGTCTCGAAGAGCTCGCCGCGCGCGTCTGGAAGCACCCGAGCACGGGGGAGGTCGTGCGCTTCTCCGTCAAGACGATCGAGCGCTGGTACTACGCCGCCCGCGGCGCGACCGATCCCATGGCCGTGCTCGCACGCAAGGTCCCGAGCCACGCCGGCACCCACCCGAGTATCTCCCTTGCCCTCGCCGAAGCCGTGGTGCGTCAGTACCGCGAGCACCCGCGCTGGACGTTCCAGCTGCATTACGACAACTTGCGCGCCCTGGCGCGCGAGGACCCGCGCCTTGGTCCGCTGCCCACGTACGCGAGCGTCCGCCGCTACATGAGGCGACGGGGTTTGTTGCGTGTGCGCAAGAAAAGAGCGCGCGACGAGGATCCCGTCTTCGTCCCACGCGAGACCCGCTCCTTCGAGGTCTCCCACGTACACGGCCTGTGGCACCTGGACTTCCACGAGGGCTCGCGCGCCGTGCTCACCCGCGGCGGCGAGCGGAAGAAGCCCCAGCTCCTCGGCATCCTCGACGACCGCTCGCGGCTCTGCTGCCACCTGCAGTGGTACCTGGACGAGACGGCCGAGTCGCTCGTGCACGGCCTATCGCAGGCGTTTCAGAAGCGTGGTCTGCCCCGCGCTCTGCTCACCGACAACGGCGCCGCCATGCTCGCCGCCGAGACGACCCAAGGTCTCGAACGACTCGGCGTCGTCCACCACACCACGTTGCCCTACTCCCCCGAGCAAAACGGCAAGCAGGAGTCCTTCTGGGGGCAGATCGAGGGGCGCCTGTTGCCCATGCTCGAAGGCGAACCCGCTCTCACGCTCGACCTGCTCAACGTCGCCTCCCAGGCGTGGGTCGAGGAGGAATACCACCGCAAGGAGCACTCGGAGATCAAACAGACCCCGCTCGCGCGCTACCACGACGGACCCTCCGTTGGACGCGAGAGCCCCAGCTCCGACGCCCTGCGGCGAGCGTTCCGCGTCGAGGTCACCCGCACCCAGCGCCGCAGCGACGGTACCGTCACCGTCGAGGGCGTCCGCTTCGAGGTCCCGTCCGCCTATCGCACCCTCGTCCTCTTGCGCGTGCGCGTCGCCCGCTGGGACCTGTCCAGCGCGGACCTGGTCGACCCGCGCTCGGGCGACTTGCTCTGCACCCTCCTGCCGCTCGACAAGGCGAAAAATGCCGAGCGCATCCGCCGCACGGTGAGCGCGCCCTTGGACGGCGCGCCGGTGCGCCCCAGCGGCATCGCCCCGCACCTGCGTGCACTCATGGCCGACTACGCCGCCACCGGTCTGCCCCCTGCCTTCCTTCCCCACCACGACGACTCCGAGGACCCATGACCAAGCTCCTATCTCTCTACGGCCTGAAGTTTCATCCGTTCCGACCCGACGTCCCCATCGACGCCCTCTTCACCACCCCCGCCCTCGACAGCTATCTGCGTCGCGTCGAGCTCGGCATCGCCGACGGCGGCTACGCCCTGCTGACGGGCGACCCGGGCACCGGAAAGAGCGTCGCCCTGCGCCTGCTCGCCGAGCGTCTGCGCGCTCTGCCCGACGTCGTCGTCGGCACCATTGAGCATCCGCAGAGTCGAACCATGGACTTCTACCGCGAGCTCGGCGACCTCTTCGGCGTTC
Organism: Solirubrobacteraceae bacterium; assembly: GCA_035507305.1. GTDB lineage: Bacteria > Actinomycetota > Thermoleophilia > Solirubrobacterales > Solirubrobacteraceae > Palsa-744. The sequence goes on from DATJOE010000093.1 coordinate 2,713, forward strand.
CTCTCGCCGCGCACAACCGGTGGAACGGCTTCAAGGCACTGCGGGCCCGGTGGGCCGACCACATCGCCCAGACTCGATGCCGCCCCGTCCTCATCATCGATGAGGCCCAGGAGGCGCTCACCACCGTCTTCAGTGAGCTACGCATCCTCGCCAGCAAAGAGCTCGACTCCAAGCAGCTGCTTTGCGTCGTCTTCGCCGGCGACGCCCGCCTCCCAGAGCGACTGCGCGGCCCCGAGCTGCTCCCCCTCGGCTCCCGCATCCGCCGCCGGCTCACCCTCGAATACGCCTCGCGCGACGAGCTGCTCGCATGTCTCGACCACCTCCTCGTCGCCGCGGGAAACGCCTCGCTCATGACCAGTGAGCTGCGCGTCACCCTCGCCGACCATGCCGCCGGCAACTACCGCGTGCTCATGAATCTCTGCGACGAGCTGCTCGCCGTTGCCACCGAGCGCGAGCTCGCCAGACTCGACGAAAAGCTCTTCCTCGACGTCTTCGCCCAGCCCACCAAGACCAAGGTCGCCACCCTGGCGCGCAAACGATGACCGCCGAACAGCTCCAACGTCTCCTCGCTGCTCCGGAGATCGTCGTCGTCAACCTCGTTGACCGCGCGCTCGTCGCCCTCCGACTCGCTCTGCTCGCCGAGCATCCACTGCTCGACGACGACCTCGCCGCCCCCGACGACCCTCCTGTCCAGAGGCGCGCGCGGCGCATCCTTCGCCTTGCCCAGCTCCTCCGACGAGCCGTCGCCGACTACAGGCGAGAAGTCCGACGCGTCCTCCGCACGAACCTCCACGGCGACCTGCCTTTCTGACGCAACGCGTCCCGCGCTGCTCGTGATCCAGGCCACCTCAAACTACGAGCTCACGCTCAGGTGACTTCGTCGGGAGTCTATTGGACGAACGCCAGCGCGGTCGTCGGGGTGCCGCTGGCGGGCGGCGCGCCGCAGACGCTCGCGTACGGAGACGGTCTCCTCGACATCGCCGCGGACGATGAGGCTGTCTACTGGACCAGCTCGAGCGCGGTCATGCGCCTGTCACTCCTCTGCGCCTGCCATTGAGCGAACCGAGCTGACCGGCTTCGCCGATTGGTCGTCAGGACTGCCGGGTGGTCGCGCTGCGATTCGCCATGTTCTAGT
>DATJOE010000094.1:0-5919 GCA_035507305.1 Solirubrobacteraceae bacterium
AGCCTGGCAGTTTGATCGCCTTGGCAGATGGACCACGAGGCCCCTCGGGCGGGTACCGGCGTGACCGCGTTCGACGGTATCGTGCTGAGCCGGTACTTCCACGACCCGGGGCGAATGGCGACAAGCAGCGGAATCCTCGGCCAGGAGGTCAACTTCGAGAGCCGGCTGATCGGGTCGCTCGAGGAGATGACCCGGACGGTCACGCATCTGAAGGGCCTCGGCTACCGGGTGGTGCTCACCTCCGGGTCCTTCGACCTGATCCACCTTGGCCATGTCAAGTACCTGGCGCGGGCCAAGCAGCTCGGCGACGTGCTCGCGGTGGGCGTCGACAGCGACGCGAAGATCAAGCGTCGCAAGGGCCCCGACCGGCCGATGGTCCCCGAGCAGGAGCGCCTGGAGCTACTCGCCTACCAGCGCCCGGTCGACCTGATCTTCCTCAAGCAGGACGAGGAACAGCGCTGGGCGCTGATCGAGGCGGTGCGCCCGGACGTGCTCGTGCTGACGGCCGACCACTCCTACGCTGAGGAGGACCTGCGCGCGCTCGGGGAGCTGTGCGGGGCGATCGAGGTCGTCGAGCGGCAGGCGTCGGTGACGACGAGCGAGCGCATCCGCCAGATGTACATGAACCTGGGCGAGCGCCTCGGCCCGAAGCTGGCGGAGATCCTCCCCGGCCTGATCGACAGCATCCTCAAGCGCGCGTGAACGCCACGGTCGCCTACATCCCCGTCCTGCACGAGGGCTACAGGCGGTTCCTGGAGGCGCACGCGAGGGACGGGCGGCTGTTCGTGGTCGGCCCGTCGCTGTACGCGGACTACCGCCCGCTGGCGAAGGACATCCGCCACCTCGACGCGGAGCTGGTTGCGCGGTCGATCGCGGCGTGGGGCATCTGCGCGGAGGTGGGCGTGCTGGACGAGGCGGGCGCGCGGCGGCTCGCGGAGGAAGCCCCGGCGCTGACGCTGCCCGCCGAGGACGTCAGCTATCAGCTCGTGGAGCGCTTCTTCAGCCGTTGCGACGTCAGCTACGACACGGTGTTCCTGCGCTGGGACAAGACGCGCACCGCACAGCTGATGACCCCACGGGGCCGTCCGCTGGTTGAAGGAGACGAGGAGCTGGCCAGGCTGGTCGCCGCCGCGGAGGAGCAGGCCGCGGGCAGCGTCGACTGGTGGCGGCAGGTGGGCGCCTGCATCCGCTTCCGCGATGGCACGATCGCCGTCGCGCGCAACGAGCACGAGCCACACCCGCTCAGCACCTACGCCGTGGGCGATCCGCGCGCCAACTTCCACAAAGGCGTGCGCCTGGAGCTGAGCACCGCGACCCACGCGGAGGCGAAGCTGATCGCGAGCGCCGCCCGCGCAGGGATCTCCACGGAGGGCGCGCTGATGTACGTGACGGACTTTCCCTGCCCCCCCTGCGCGAAGCTGATCGCCGGCGCCGGGGTGGCGAAGCTCTACTTCCGCAGCGGATACGCCGTACTGGATGGCCAGGACGTGCTGGAACGAGCGGGAGTGGAGCTGGTCGAGGTCGGGGCTTGAGCGCCCGGCAGACGCTCGCTGCAAGAGACGGCACCGGGCCGCTCGCCGCCGGACACGGTGGCGCCGCGCAAAGACGCGTGCGGGAGACGATGGGGCGACTCGGCGGCTACTGGCGCCCGCTCGCGGGCGTGGCGCGCCTGCTGGAGGAGCTGGGCGAGCTGGCTGAGGAGGAGCTGGCCACCGCACCCGCGCGGCAGACGGCGTCGGAGCTGGCGGATCTGTGGATCATTACGACCGCGCTTGCGGACCAGTTCCTCGCCGAGGTCGCCGAGCCAGGGACCGCGGCCGCAACCGGCAACGGCGGCGGCGATCGGCTGTCGAGCCTCGCGGGGCTGACCGCGGCCGCGGGGCAGATCGCCCGCGTCGTCAACTACTACGACGGCCCGAAGGTGCCCCGCGAGGCCGATCGGCTGCCGAGCCTCCGGGACGCCGTGGCGACGTTTCACCGTGAGCTGTCGCTCTACGCCTGCGCCCGCGACGTCGATCTGGGCGCCGCGGTGCACGAGAAGCTCGGCGCGATCGTCGTCGGCGACTCGAAGCGCTTCGCGCGCTCCTACGAGGACCGGAGCACCGAGCCATGCGTCGAGGAGTTCCGCGCACTCGGCGTCGGCCCGCCTGGCTGGGAGGCCGCCACGGCGCGGCTGTGGGGCGCCCGCGTGCCGTCGGCCGGCTCGATGGAGAATCAGGCCGCCGCGCTGGCCGGCTCGCTCCGCGCATTCGCACGCGCCGCGCCGCGCGAGCGTCTCGATGGCTACGTGATACGCATGCCCGACGCAGACACCCTCCAGCACTGGCAACGGCTGCTCGACCGGCTCTCAGCGCACGACCCCGCTCCCGGTACGAAGTTGACGGAGGGATCGTTCGGCTTCGGCGGGCTCGTGCTGGCGGCGGACTGGTTCCCACCGTTCGGGCTCCTGCGACCCGCCCCGGAGGCGGACGACGACCTCAGACCGTGAGCACGACCTTGCCGAGCTTTCCCCCCGCGGCGAAGCGCTCGTAGGCGGCGGCCGTCTCCGCGAGCGGGAACGTCTCCGCGACGGGCACCTTCAGCGCACCGGACTCGAACAGCGGCAGCACCTCGCGCTCGACGAGGCGCGCGACGAGCCCTTTCTCCTCAAGCGGCCGCGCCCGCAGCGTCGAGCCTTGGATGCGCCCGCGCGTGCCCATCAGCGCGCCCAGGTTCAGCTCCGCCTTCGCCCCCGCTGCGATCCCGATCACGACGATCCGCCCCCGCGTCGCGAGCGACTTCACGTTCTCGGCGAGGTTCGGCGCGCCGACCAGCTCGATGATCACGTCGTAGGGGCCGTGCTCGCCGAAGCCCTCGGGCGCGATCGCCTCGGCACCAAGCGCGGCGACCTGCTCGCGCAGCGCCTCGCTGCGCACGGTCGCCGTGACCCGCGCTCCCGTGGCACGGGCGAGCTGGATCGCAGCGGTGCCGACGCCGCCGGCGCCGCCGTGGACGAGCAGGTGCTCGCCGCTGCGCAGCTCGGCCTGCATGAAGATCGCGTCGTGCGCGGTAGTGAAGACCTCCGGCAGGCCCCCCGCCTCGGGCCAATCCAAGCCGCCGGGCACCGGCATCAGCACGCGCTCGTTCGCGACGCACAGCTCGGCCTGCGCGCCGCCGCCGACGATCGCCATCACGCGCGCGCCGACCTCGAAGCGTTCGCAACCCGGGCCGAGCGCCGCGACCTCGCCCGCGAACTCCATCCCAGGAATGTCCTGTGGCGAGCCGGGCGGCGCTGGGTAAAGGCCGCGCCGCTGCATCATGTCCGCGCCGTTCAGCCCCGCGGCGCGGACGCGCACGAGCACCTCGCCCTTCCCGGGCTCCGGGTCGGGGTGTTCCTCGATCACGATCTCCTGCTCGCGGATCGTCGCGCCACGCATCGCGCGCAAGCCTATCCATCACGCGCGTGACCGGGCTATTCGGCGGTCAGTTTCGTGAGCGGGAGCGTCGGCGGCGTGATCGGCGGCGCGATCCTCGGGGTCCGGTACTGCTTGCAGATCGGCATCACGTACCCCGGGCGACAGCTCGTGGCGGCCCGCCAGGTCCGTTCGAACCGTTCGCTGAACCGGTCGAGCGCCTGCTGGCGCTGGGGGAGGGTCAAGTGGCTTTGCCTGGCCTCCCGTTCCAGCGCTCGCTGGACGCGTGTCACAAGCACCAGTTGGGTGAGCCGCGCCGACAGATCCTTCGCCGTGCCCCTCGCCCCGACGAGGAGTTTCCGGGCTACGGCTTCACTGGGGAAGTGGGCCGTCGCGGCGGCGAGTTCTCGTTCCAACTCCTTGCCGGTCAGGTCGACGCCCAGCTTGGCGGCCTCGCCTCTCACCCAAACCGACGGAATCAGGAAGTAGAGCGCCTTCAACTTCTCCTTTTCGAACTCACGCCGGCATTCAAGCCTGATCGACGCGGTCGGCCGCTTCGCGGCCACCGACGTTGTGGGGTACCGCTTCTTGTAGTCGATGCAGGCGCCGTAGCCGGGCGGCTCCGGCACGGGCGGCTCGGGGTGCCCGGCGGCAGTCGACACTTCCCCCGCGATCACCGACATCCAGTGCTGGACTTCGTTTCTGGAGATCGTCGTCCCGCCCACCTGCGCGGCAACGTCCTTGCCTGTCTTTCCACAAGCTGTCAGCCCGCAGGCCAAAAGCGCCACGGTCATCGCGATGGGAAAAATGCGTATTCCGGTGCCGAACATGCGCACGACGAACCAGCATTACCCGTGAATGTGTCACTCACTGCACGTTTGAGAAAAATGTCTCCAGTTGGATTCACACAAGTTGGAGACATCTTTGCCCAGCTCTTGACTCTGTCGGCACCGCGAGGACATATTGTCGGGCGTGAGGCGCGCCGTGGTGTTGACTTCGATCGTCGTCGTCGGTTTCGCAGCTGGATGCGGCGGCGGCACTTCCCGCTCGACGGGACCGGCTCGGTCTACAGCTGTCGCCCTCCCGAAGGGGCAGGTGATCGCCAAGGCCGACGCAATCTGCCAGCGAATGAACAGCGAATTCGCGGCTGACGAACCGAAGAATCTGGGGATCGCGGAGACGGCGCGAATCACACCGCACCGCGCCGTGCTCGAGCAGCGAGTCGTCTCGGAACTCGGCTCGCTCAAACCAGGGAGCGAATTCGCGGCGCAGCTGCAACGAGTGATTTCCGTGAGAAAGACCCTCGCCGATGAACTTGCGGAGGTAGGCACCGACGCGAAGAACGGCGATGCCGCCGCCGTGCGCAAGCTCGCGGTCTCGAAAGCAAAGCGCCACCACGAACTGCGGGCATTCGCGACGTCTGCCGGGTTCAAGGTCTGCGGGCAGGTCGGGTGACTGCCAGCGCTGCTGCGACTCGCTGCCGATACGGGGTGCGGGGCGACGCTTACCCCGCACCCCAGCAACGACAGAAGGCGACCGAACTAAACGTCCCTACGCATCGAGCGTCTGTTCGGCTGCGTAGCTGATGGTCTCGGTCGTCTCCTCTCCGGCTTCTTTGAACGCGCCCTCATTAATTGCGGCGACAAAATGCTCTTTTTCGCCTTCGCATCCTTCCGGATCGGGTTTACCGGTGCCCTCCATGTAGGTGAGCGTGTAGGTCTTTGTTTTAGTGTTAGGTGGCCCGATGCTGCTCACCTGGTCGCCTTCGACTACGAGTAATTTGCCAGCCACTTCGATGTGAACCGGAAACGAGATTTTGGTTAACTCGCCGACTTCTTTGTTCGTTTTATTGATGTAGCAAAGTTTCAGTTTAACTTTGGCTACGATCGTGCCTTCGGCTTCGCCTAACGACTTTGCCCCAGCAATCCCGAAGGCCGAGCAGCCTTTGAATGTAACCGTTGCTGTTGCTTCTTTCTTGCTGGTACCAACGTTTTCGCCGCTCGCTGTACTGGTTAAACAGGAGACTTTTTCGAGCGCGCTGATTTCCAGCAGTCCGACGCCGCCCGAAGCAGTGAATTTTTCACCGGCATTGCCCGGTAAGAATTCCGGCAGTGTTGCGTACGCCGACGCGGCGATGCTCAGCCCTGCAACAATCAGCGTCGATATCGCGAGCAGCTCGATCTTCCGCATTTGCTTGTTCCCCTCTCTTGGTGGATGCCTACTTATGGACCTAGGTACTTGCGCAAATGCCTAGCCAACCGTGTCATTGATGCTTACATCTGTCAAGGGTCTGGCGCCTGAGTCGACGCTGAGTAGCGATGTAATGCCGAGATCCAGACGTCCGCCACACTCTGGCGCGCCGTTGCTAGAGATGGGCGTGCACCCGATGGCGAAGGCGAACATGGCAGACGAGCGGTAATAGAGACAATTTCTCGTAGGTGCTTGACAGCCTTGTGAGAGCACATCAGGCTCACCTACGCGCTCACGCCTCTACGGCTCGGCTCTATAGGAAACGTCTGCATGGAAG
>DATJOE010000095.1:0-15117 GCA_035507305.1 Solirubrobacteraceae bacterium
CTGCGCCGACGAGGCAGCCAGAATCGTGTTCTCGCGGTAGGCCTGGGCTGTTGCGCTCGGCGGGGTCATCGTTCATACGTCGGGCCGTCGGGCCCGACGCCATCCCGGTAATCGGTCCGCGCCGCCGAGAGTTGAGCGACCGCTAGCTAAAGCGTGCCCGGGGAGGACGACGACGAGCTGCCGCCGAACCCCGCCAGCGATGCCAGCTGTGCGCTCAGGAACGAGCCCTGCGATTGGCTGCGCGAGACCGCCGCTTCCATCGCCGCGAACTGTTGCTGCAGCGTGCGTTGACGAATTGCGATTGCTTCGTTCAGCGAGGTCATCTGCCGCGAGAGCGTGCTTACTTGTTCAGCGTCGCCGTTCGCCCGCGTTTCTAGGTTTCCCCCCGGCAACGACTCTGGGTCCACGATTCCCCGGAATGCCGTCGACCACGAGTGCAGCAATTGCTGGACGCCCGACGGGTTCGCTTCCAGCGCCGCTTGTAGTTCTGAGGCGTTCAGCTGCAGCTTGCCTTCAAGTGCCGACTGCGACACGACCCCCGCGCTCGCCGCGGCCGTGCCCACACCGATGTGCCCGAGGTTCGGCAGTTCGCTTGGTGCCCCGCTCGGCGGTTCGTACATCGCTCTGCGCATGCTGCTCAATACTCCCTGTAGCTCCGGGTCGCCGAACAGAGTGCCTGACTGGAGTTCCGCCTTCGTCGCCGGGCTCTGCGACGGCTTCGTTGTCAACTGCTGCCCGATCGCCGAGATCGTTTCGTTGTACAGCGACACGAACGACTTCAGCTGTTCTGTAATCGCGCTCGTGTTCGGTGCCGGCGGCGTCACTGCGATCGTCACCGGACCGGTGCTCGTCAGCGCCTTCAGGCTCAGCGTCACGCCCGGGATCGCGCCTGTCAGCGTGTTCGACGCCGACGTGCCCGCCACGCCGTCCAGCTTGTATTCCGCGTTACGTCCCGCTTTTGCCAGGCCTGCTTGTTCGGTGAGCGTCCCGCCCGGATCGCTCACTTCGATGAAGCCCGGCCCGCTTGCGCCCGTCACCCGGGTCGAGAGGACGAGTGTTTCGCCGTTCGTCACCGCCGCATAGACCGTCGCCGTCGAGCTCGCGTTGATCGCGTTCGCCAGCGTTTGCGCGCTTGCCCCCGCCGCCAGCGCGAACGGCTTGCCATCGATCGTCACCGTGTCAGATGCGCCCGGGCTGTGGAACGTGAACGTCCGCTGCGCCGAGGAGGCCAGCTGGGTGACTTCAAGCTCATAGCCGCCCACCGCCGCGCCCGCGCTCGTGCTCGCGCTCACCTGCGTCGGGTTGCTTGAGCTCACGCTCTGGTTGCTGTGGAACAACGCCACCGAGCCAAGTTCCTGCGCCGCGAAGCTCAGCTGCGCCAGGTCCGATTGGATCGAGAGCAGTTGCTGACGCTGACCTTCGATCTGTGTCTGTTCGTTTGTCATCCGGGCCAGCGGCTGGCGTTCCACCGCCAGCAGCGCCGAGATGATTTCGCTCGTGTTCAGACCCGATGCCAAGCCTGTGACGCTCAGCGGGGCGTTCGCGGCTGAGCTCACCGCCGTCATCGCCTACTCCTGGCTCTCGTCGCTCGTCAGCGCGAGTGCTTCGGTCAACGACAGCTCGCGGATCTGCTTGCCCTCGTTGTCGCGGAGCGCCACCGTCACGCGTCCCGCGCTGTCATGGTCGAAGTGCAGGCTTTGTCCTTGGGAGGCGAGCTTGTCATAGACGCGCTGTGCCTGGGCCATCTGCTCCAGCACTTCCGGCGGCGGGCTGCTCGGGAGCGCGTCCACCGATGCCGCCGGGGAGGTCGCGCGGATTCCGGCCGCACTCTCCGCGCGCTTCGCGCGGGCCGTGGTCTCGCTGGGATTCACCTGCGTGGCGCCGACTGCGCTGGCGCCCTGGATGGCCGCATCCATGCCGGCCTCCTTCCGAGAGCTGAAGCGGTCCGCTTTGCGGACCGCGTTGCTGCGTTTAGGTTTCCTCATCTTCATCGACAGATGATCGAGATTCTTTAGGTCGTTTCGGTTTCGCTGTCGCGCTGGCGGCGGTTCGCTTTTGGCCACTCGCTGGACGAGTGTCAGCCGGTGATCGGCCGCGCTGCTCGATCCGTGAGCGTCTTGGGTCTTCCTTCTTTTCGCGAGATTCGATCCGTTTCGTATGTGCCCCCGGGCAACGCTCGGACTGTGGAGGTGTTTACCCGCATGCCTGCAAGCTCAAGCGCGCGTCAGGGCGGTCCGATTAGGGCGGCGTCGGGTCGTCCTCTTTGGGCGACACGGGCCGGGCCCCCGGACAGGAGCCAAGACCATGGGGGCTATCGAGCGGGAGGCTCGGCACCGCGGACAACACCACCCTCGACCATCGGAGCAGGATGCAATGAAACGGATCGGGCAGCGCGCGGAGCGAACCTCGGCAGAGGAGGTGCTCGCACTTTGGGAGGAGTATCAGCAAACCGGCGAGAAGCGATTGCGCGATCGCCTGATCTTCACCTTCGCGCCGATGGTGCGATACATCGTCTACCGCAAGGTGCGCGAGGTGCCCGCGCATTGCGACGTCGAGGACCTGCTGTCTTGCGGGATCGAGGCGCTGATCCGTTCCGTGGATCGGTATGACCCCGAGAAGGGCGCCACGCTCGAGCAGTACGCCTGGACGCGCGTCCACGGCGCCGTACTCGACGAGCTCAGGCGACTGGATTGGGCTCCGCGTTCGTTGCGCCGCGTCGAGCGCACGATCTCAAGCGCCCAGCGGCGCTTTATCGCTGAGCACGGGCGCGAACCTTCGCGCGCCGAGCTCGCCGATGCCGCTGGAATCGACGAGGCCGAGCTGAGCGCGCGCATCGACGAGCTCGCGCTTGCCGAGGTCAGCTCCTTGAACACAACCATTCGCAGCGAGGACAGCTCCACGATCGAGCGGATCGACACTGTCGAGAGTCACGACGAGGCCGGCGAGCCCGGGCTCAATGCCGAGCGACGCGCCGCCAAGGAACGCTTTCGCAAAGCGTTCGGGAGGCTGTCTGAGCGCGAGCAGACCGTCGCCGTGCTGCTCTACGCCGAGGGAAAAACCCTCAACGAGATCGGTGAGCGCCTCGGGGTCTCCGAGAGTCGTGTTTCCCAGATTCACAGCGAGCTGCGTCGCCGCTTGCGCGAGCACCTGCAGGGCGACGAATCGCTTTTCAAGGCCGTTGCCTGAGTCTTAGATGCCTGATGTGTGACTCCAGTCTCCGGCCGGCTCCGGGGAGTGGGGGTTCATTTTTCGGTTGCGGTAGCAATCGTATGTACGCCCCTGGGGCACGACTTTGTCTCGGAGTGAGTGGCGCTCCCGCGTGAGCGGCACGCGTATATACGTTCGCTATCAATCAATAAAAGAGAAGAACCCAGGCTAGTCCTCACGGGCGCTCGCGGTGGGTCCCGCGGGGACGTTCCCCTCACGACGCTCCTCAAGTTTCGCCCTCCTCGGGCGATCACCCGGCGCGATGGACGCGGGACTCTTCATCGCCGCCTCGGGCATGGTCGCCGAGCAAGCTCGCCAGGACCAGCTCTCAAACGATCTCGCCAACGCCTCGACGCCTGGCTTCAAGCCCGATGAGACACCGCAGCGCAGCTTCGGCGAAGTGCTGCTCTCAAACACTTCCTCCGGTGGCCCCGTCGGCTCGATCGCCACGGGCGTCTCACTCGGGCAGACCCACACCGACCTCACGCCCGCGGGTATGCAGACCACAGAACACCCGCTCGACTTCGGCATCGTCGGGCAGGGCTTCTTCGCCGTGCGCACGCCGCAGGGCGTGCGCTACACGCGCAACGGCCAGTTCACCGTCTCCGCGCAGGGTCTCTTGACCGATGGCGCCGGGCACGACGTGCTCGACCAGGCCGGTCGGACCATCAAAGTCGGCGCCCGCGAAACTGTGCCCCCCAGCACGCTCGGCGTCTTCAACGTTCCGAACGCTGCCAAGCAGGGCGAAAATCTTTACTCCGGGACTCCCGCTGGGCGTGCCTCCGGCGTCGTGCGCTCCGGCGTGCTCGAGGAATCCGGCGCCTCGCCCGCCAAGGTCATGGTCGAGATGATCGGCTCGCTGCGCAGCTTCCAGTCCGGTCAACAGGCAATCCAGGCGATCGACCAGACCCTCGGCGAGGCTGCCACGCAGGTCGGCTCCGTGAGCGGGAGCTAGGGGAGGGTCAATGCTCGACGGGATGTACGCTGCCGCCGCCGGGATGAACGCCGAGCAGCAGCAACTCGGGGCGATCTCAAACGATCTCGCCAACGCCTCGACCACCGGCTACAAGTCCGAGCGCGTCGGCTTTCGCGACTTGCTCTACAGCCAGGTTGGGCAGGCGGGGACGAGCACCGAAGCCGGGGCCGGCGCCGCTGCCGAAGTCCTTGGCCGGGATCACGCCCAGGGAGCGATTCACGAAACCGGCAATCCCCTCGACCTCGCGATCCAGGGCGAAGGCTTTCTCAGCGTAAAACGCGCGAACGGCTCACTCGCGCTCACTCGCGACGGCTCGTTGCAGCTCGACGCGCGCGGGCGTCTCACTACTGCTGGCGGCGAGCTGGTCCAGCCGCCGATCACCGTGCCTCGCGGCACTCCGTCCAGCGCTGTATCGATCGCCAGCGACGGTACTGTCACCGCGGCCGGGCGCAGGCTCGGACGGCTTCAGCTTCTCACCGTTGCCGCGCCTGATCGGCTTCGCGCCGAAGGCTCGAACCTGTTCGTCGCCACCGCGGACAGCGGCGCCCCGCGCGCCGTCGGGGCGGCCACCACCGTGCGCCAAGGCGCGCTTGAGACCTCGAACGTCGACGTCGCCCATGAGATGGTGCAGATGATCGACACGCAGCGCAGCTATCAGCTGCAGAGCAGCGCCATCCAGACCGAGAACCAGATGTCCTCGATCGCAAACGAGCTGCGCTCATGAACGTGCAGTCCGCGATCTCGGCACAGATCGGGACTACCGCCGGGCCCGGGATTACGGCGCAGCCAACCACGATCGAGCCGGGGACTCCCGCGCAGGTGCGCGCCGGCGATCCCAAAGCCAAGCAGGCATACGCCACCGCGCTTCAGTTCGAGCAGATCCTCGTCGGCGAGCTCTCGCAGTCGCTCGTCCAAGGCAGCGGCCTCGAAGGCGGGGGAGGCGAAGGTCTCGGCGGCGAAGACTCCGGGGGCGAAGCTGGTGAAGGCGGCGGGGCCAACCCGCTGCTCGCCTCGCTCGTGCCGCAGGCGCTCAGCGAATCGATCATGCGCGGCGGCGGCCTCGGTCTCGCGGGATCGCTCACGCGCTCGCTCGACCCCCAGAGCGCTCAGGGTGCCTCGCCGGAGGCCGCTCAAAGTGTCTCGCCCGAAGCTACGCCGGGCGTCTCCGCTGAGGGTGTCTCGCCTGGGACCGCCCAGGGCGGTCAGGTCGCTCCGGCTGCGGACAGTAGTGCGGGGGGCGTACCAGCGTGAGCACTTCCGCGCTCGGCATCGCACCCGCAGCTCTGCCCGCAGGTGCCGACACGCTCGCGGAGGAGGTGCTCGCGCATCTGCACGCGCAGATCGCCTCCGTCGAGCGGTTGCTCGAGATAGTCGTCGAGCAAGGCACCGCGATTCGCACGCGCGATGTGCACGAGGTCGTCCGGCTCGCTGGGCTCTTGCACGGTGAGCTCTCGCGCCGCGAACAGATCGAGCGCGATCGCACCGTGCTCCTGCAACGCGCGGGCGCCAGGCTCGGCATCGAGCCCGCACGCGTGACCGTCACGCAGCTCGCGGCGCTGATGGAGCCCGGGACCGCGCGCGCCGTGCGCGAACGCAGCGCGCGCCTTCAGGGTTTGCTCGACGAGTTGCGTGGCGTGCACAACTGCAACCGCGAAGTCATGCGGATCGAGCTGGCGTTCCTCGACCACCTGATGCAATCGCTGCAGCTCGACCACGCCACTCACTCCTACGACCCGCGCGGCGCCGTCAACGATGGTGCTCGCGTGGGCGCGCATGGTGCGCTGCACATGCTCGACCTCCAGGCGTAGGTCATGTCGATTCCCACGCTCCAAGGACTTCAGACCGCGCTCTCGGGACTGCTCGCCGATCAGCAAGCGATCGACGTCACCGGGCAGAACATCACCAACGCGAGCACCCCCGGCTACTCGCGCCAGGTCGTGCAGTTGCAGACCAACGAACCGATGCGGATCGCCGCGATCGCGCCCGGCACCGGCGCAGGCGGGCAGCTCGGCACCGGCGTGATGGTCACGGGCTACACGCGAATCCGCGCGAGTTACCTCGACGCCGAGTACCGCAACCAAAACACCTCGCTCGGCGGGGCCTCGACCGAAGTCGAAGCGCTCAAGCAGGCGCAGAGCGCGTTTGACGAGCCCTCAAGCGCCGGCTTCTCAAGCCAGCTCTCCGAATTCTGGAGCGCGTGGTCTTCGCTGGCGAACTTGCCCGCAAGCGAACCCGCGAAGGTCGCGGTCGTCAGCAAGGGCGCGCAGATCGCGAGCACGCTCAACACGCTCAGCTCGCAGCTGCAGACCGTCGAAGCGGCGGCCGCGCAGCAGTACGCCGCGATCGCCGGCCCGAGCGGCGAAGTTCAGAGCTACGCCTCGCAGATCGCCCAGCTCAACCAGCAGATCAAGCAGTCGCTGCTCGCGCGCCAGCAGCCCAACGACCTCGAAGACCGTCGCGACCTGCTGCTCGACAAGCTCTCAGCGCTCGGCGACGTTTCGGTGACCGCCGAAGCCGACGGCACTGACACCGTCTCTTTCGGCGACGCTGCCAAACCCCTCGTGCAAGGCCCGAGCGTGAACTGGCCGCAAACGCTTACCGCCGCCGCGGGCGGCCAGCTCGGCGCGCTACTCGGCCTCTCCGGTCCGGGCGGCGCGCTCGCTGAATATCGCGGCGCGCTTGACGAAGTAGCCGCGAAACTCGCGAGTACCGTGAACGCGCTGCACACCGCGACGCCCTTCTTCAGCGGCAGCACCGCCGCGACGATCGCCGTTGCCGTCACCGCTTCCGAAGTGCAGACCGCCGCGCCCAGCAACCCCGGCGGCAACGAAGTCGCGATCGCGATCGCGGGGTTGCGCGGGGGCGAAGCCGACCAGCGCTACGGCGCGCTCGTCGCGCAGGTCGGCAGCGCGGTGCAGAACGCCGAAAGCGATGAAGCCAACTCGCAGGCGGTGCTCAGCGCGGTCGGCGACCAGCGGCAGAGCGTCTCGGGGGTCTCGCTCGATGAAGAGATGACCAACCTCGTCACCTTTCAGCGCGGCTATCAGGCTTCGGCCCGCGCGCTCACCACGATGGATGAGATGCTCGACACGTTGATTAACCACACCGGGGCGGTCGGGTTGTGAGCACGCGCGTCACGAACGAGATGGTCACCGGCTCGACGCTCGCGAGCCTCAACAAAGCGCAGCTCGCGCTGCAGCGCAGCGAGCGCCAGCTTTCCTCCGGGAAATCGATCAACGAACCTTCCGACGACCCCGTCGGTGCCGGCCAGGCGATCGCCCTGCAGAGCACGCTCGACGGCCTCGTCGGCTACGAACGCAACGTGCACGACGGGATCGCCTGGTTGAACTCGGCCGACGGCGCGCTCACCGGGCTGAACCAGCTCACCTCGCGCGCGCGGGAACTCATTCTTCAGGCTTCCAACGGGATCGACAGCCAGGCCGACCTGAACAACATCGCCGCCGAGATCGAACAGATCGCCGAAAGCGTCAAGCAGACCGCCGACACCCAGTACGCGGGCCAGTACATCTTCTCCGGCACCGCGACCGCTACCGCGCCTTATCAGCAGGGTGCAAGCGATGCATACGCCGGCAACGGCGGCTCGATCATCCGGCTCGCCGGCCCGAGTGCCGGTGTGGCCGTGAACGTCGCGCTCAACAACGTGCTCGGCGAAGGCAAAGCCGCGGGCGACGGCAAGCTGCTCGATACGCTGCGTACGATCGCCGAACATCTGCGCGAAGGCACCCCCGCCGCACAGAAAGCTCTCTCTGGCGAAGACCTCGAAGCGCTCAAGGCCAACATCGACGCGCTCTCTGGCCTCGAGGCACAAGTCGGCGCCGCGACCGACCAGATGAAGATGTCGATCACCCGGATCGAAGACCTCACCCTGACGACCACCGAACAGCTCTCGCACGTGCAGGACACGAACTTCACCCAAGTCGCGATGGAATATTCAAACCAACAGGCCGCCTACCAGGCCGCGCTCCGCGCCGGCGCCTCGATCGTGCAGCAGTCGCTGCTGGAATTCCTGCACTGAGATGCCCGCCGCGACACTGATCGACAGCGTGCGCTTCGGACCGATCGAGGTTCCCGATGACCGCGTGATCGAATTCCCTCTGGGCTTGATCGGGCTCGGCGGGCATCAATGGACGCTGCTCGATCGCAACCCCGGCAGCGGCTTTCTCTGGCTGCACTCGTTGGACGACGGCGCGCTCGCGCTGCCCGTCGCCGATCCGCGTCGCTTCTTTGCCGAGTTCGAGCTGCGGCTCGGCGAGGAAGATCGCACGCGGATTGGCGCTGAGGACCCGGCCCTGGCCGAGGTCTACGTCACGGTTCGCGCGGCCTCCGACCCGACCGAGATCCTCGCCAACCTGCGTGCCCCCCTCGTGGTCTGGAACGGGCGCGGCCACCAGGTGATCAACACCGCGCCCGGCGCCGAGCTTCAGGTGCCGCTCCTGCACGCGGCATAATTTGCCGCATGCTCAAGCTGACGCGACGCCCCGGAGAGCGCGTCGTGATCGGAGAGGACGTGTTCGTCACCGTTCTCGAGATCAGCGGTCAGACCGCGCGGCTCGGTATCGAGGCGCCCGAGGGGGTCTCGATCTACCGCGAGGAGATCTGGGTCTCCGTCAAGGAGGAGAACCGCGCCGCGGCAAGCGCGAGCGCTGACGCGCTGCCGACCGACTTGGCGCCGCCGCCCGATGCACAAGGCGACGACGCCTGAATCCCAGCCTGGCTCAGCTTGCGGCGCTGAAACGCTCTGAGACCTTCTCCCAGTTCACGACGTTCCACCAAGCGTCGATGTAGTCCGGGCGCTTGTTCTGGTACTTCAGGTAGTAGGCGTGCTCCCATACGTCGACGCCCAGCAGCGGCGTCTGGCCGTTTGAGATCGGCGAGTCCTGGTTGGCGCTGCCGACGATCGCGAGCCCCGAGCCGTCGTGCACGAGCCACGACCAGCCGGAGCCGAACTGATTCACGCCCGTTTCCTTGAGCTTGGCCTGGAAGTCCGAGAAGGAGCCGAAAGCCGAGTTGATCGCATCCGCGAGCGCGCCGTTCGGCTCGCCGCCGCCATCGGGGCTCATGCTCTCCCAGAACAGAGAGTGGTTGTAGTGGCCGCCCCCGTTGTTTTTCACCGGCCCCTTCTTGTCGCCGAGGCTGTCGAGGTTCTTCAGCACGTCCTCGACTGGCTTGTCCGCCCACTCGGTCCCCTCGAGCGCGGCGTTTGCCTTGTCCACGTAGGCCTGGTGATGCTTGTCGTGGTGGAATTCCATCGTCGCCTTGTCGATGTGCGGTTCCAGCGCGTCATATGCGTAGGGCAGAGGCGGTACGGAAAAGGCCATGTCGGTGGCTCCTTGTCGAGTATCAATCGAGTTCGGTCGGTTGCTCGCTGTTCTATCAGAGGCCCTCGGACCCGCCGGGAGACCGGATCAGACGAAGCCGACCGCCAAACTGGCCGTGCGGTTAGGCTGGACACATGACGCGTGTGGCAACCGGCCGACCCGGAAGGCCCGCGGCCGCCACACGCGAGGCGGCGCTCGGGCTCGCTACCAGGCACTTCCTCGCGGGTGAGCGGATCGACGTGCAGGCGATCGCCCGCGAGCTCGGACTCGCCCGCGCGACGATGCACCGCTGGTTTCAGACGCGCGAGGCGCTGCTCGGCGAGGTACTCGCCTCACTAGGCGAACGGCGCCTGGCGAGTAACCGCGCGCAGGTCCGTGGCAGCGGGGCGCGGGCGCTGCTGCAGACCTTCGATCTCTACAACCGTGAGCTCGCCGCCTCCCAAGGGTTGCGCTTCTTGCTCGCGCAGGAGCAGGAGCGCGCGCTGCGGATCCTCACTTCCAGCGGGGGCGTCGTGCAGCCGCGCATGGTCGAGACCGTCGAGCGGATAATCCGGGCCGAGGTCGACGCCGGTAATTACGCGCCCAAGGTCGATCCCAACGTTCTCGCCTACGCGATCGTGCGCCTCGCCGAGGCGTTTTTGTACAACGACGCGATCGCCGGAATTCGCGGCGACACCGCGCGTCTGCGCGAGATCGAGGCCGCGCTGCTGGGGGCTTGAGATGTCGCGAGCGCCGATCGCGTGGGCATAGCAGGGCCCAATTTGGGTTGCGATAGCAATCGTATTTACGGCCCGGGGGAGATGGCACGGCTCGGTGCTGGGTGGGGCTCGGCATCGGCATGCCCGTATATACGTTCGCTATCAATCAATAAAAGAGAAACCCCCATCGCGGGCCGCTCAGCCCTCGCGCCACTCTCGACGGGGAAAGTCGTAAACCCGTTTGAGACTTTTCTTGTTGTCTGTCTAAAATGATCCCTCGGCTCGCTCTTGATCCCCCTCGCGAGCTGAGGTAGCGCGCGGACTCTTGGCTCGGCTAGCTTGCACAGTGGTCGGGCCGGGAGCCCGCGCGGCCGCGTTGCCTTATACGCTCGTGTTCCACCACGCGCTCCGGGCGCTGCCGACAGCGATGACGCGCCTCTCCGAATATCTACTGCCCACCGAGAAGCAGCCGCCTGCGGACGCCGAGGCGATCTCGCACAAGCTGATGGTTCGCGCCGGGTTGATCCGCCAGATCGGCGCGGGGATGTGGACGTGGCTGCCCGCCGGCTGGCGCGTGCATGAGCGCGCCGTCGCGATCGTGCGCGAGGAGATCGACGCGATCGGTGGCCAGGAGATGCTGATGCCCGTGCTGCAGCCCGCCGAGCCTTGGCGCAAGACCGGGCGCTACGCGATCGATGAGCTCTTCAAGCTTCAGGATCGCAAGGGATCAGAGCTCGTGCTCGCCCTCACCCATGAGGAGGCCGTAACCACCCATGTCGCGCAGATCATCCGCTCCTACCGCGATCTGCCGCTGATCCTCTACCACGTCCAGACCAAGGAGCGCGATGAGGCGCGTCCGCGCGCGGGGGTGCTGCGCACGCGCGAGTTCGTCATGAAGGACTCCTACACCTTCGATCGCGACGCCGAGGGTCTCGATCGTCAGTACCAGCTGCACGTCGGCGCTTATGACCGAATCATGCAGCGCACTGGCCTGCGCTACTACCGCGTCGAGTCCGACGTCGGGATGATGGGCGGTAGCGGCGCCCATGAGTACATGGCGCCCTGCCCTGCGGGCGAGGATGACATCGTGCTCGCAGGCGACTACGCCGCGAATCTCGAGATCGCGACTGCCGACCCGCAGCCCGTCACGTTGCCGCTCGCTGGCGAGGCTCCTGAGCTCGTCACGACCCCCGGGCTGACCAGCGTGCGCGACGTCGCCGCCGAGCTGGATTTGCCCGAAGGCGCATTTCTCAAGGCCTATGCGGTCGTGGTCGAGGGCGAGGGAGATCGCCCCGAGCGCCTCGTGCTCGCGCTCGTGCGCGGCGATCACATGGTTGGTCAGACCAAGCTCGCGAACGTACTTGGGGCCCGCAGCCGCCCCGCGCAAGCCGCGGAGATCGAACGCGCGATTGGCCCCGTCGGCTATATCGGCCCAGTCGGCCTCAGCGAGGAGGTCGAGGTGCTGCTCGACCGCGCCGTCGCCGCCGGCCCCGAGGGCGCCTACGTCACCGGCGCGAACCGCGCTAATGAGCACCTACGAGGCGTTGTTCCTGGCCGCGACTTTGCCTTCACCCAGGTCGACGTGCGCGAGGTTTGCGAGGGCGACACGATCGGTGGCGTGCCCGTGACGATCGAGCCCGCGATCGAGGTCGGCAACATCTTCAAGCTCGGCACCCGCTACTCCGAGCCGCTCGGCGCTCGCTACCTGGACGAGCAAGGCAAGGAGCAACCGATCTGGATGGGCTCCTACGGCATCGGGCCCGCGCGGATCGTTGCCGCCGCCGTCGAGCAGTTCGCTGACGAGCACGGGATCTCTTGGCCGCGCGCGCTCGCGCCTTTCGCCGTGCACCTCGTCACACTCGGTAAGCCCGGTACCCCCGAGCGCGAGGCGGCCGATCAGCTGTACGCCACGCTGCGCGAGGGCGGGGTGGACGTGCTGTATGACGATCGCGACCTCGGGCCCGGGGAGAAGTTCGCCGACGCCGAGCTGCTCGGCTGCCCGTTGCGCCTGACCGTCGGCAAGCGCTCGCTCGAGTCCCGCGAGATCGAGGTGCAGAAGCGGCGTGGGCGCGAGCAGCTGCCGGGGCTCGCGCTCCGCGATGAGCCCCTCGCCCTGCTCGCCGCCGTGGACGAGCTGTGGCAGAGCCTCCCGTAGGCCGGGGCGCAGGCCGCGGTGATGAGCGCCGTGGCGAGGGTCCTCGCGAGCGCACGGGAACCGACGCGGGGGCGCCGCCAGAGCGCACGGGGACGAACGCGGGGGCGCCGCCCGAGCGCCGCCGGTTGACCTTCGCGCGCCTGTCCGGGCTCGACCGTTCGGGGCCGCTGCCCAGCGCGACGCGCGCCGGGAGCCCGCTGAACCCCTGGACGATCCCGAACGCGATCGGCTTCGTGCGCCTCGCGCTGATCCCCATCTTCCTGATCGTCGCGCTGTCCAGCCGCGATGGCAACAGCGCGCTGGCGGCCATCCTGTTCGCCGTGATCGGCTGGGGCGACTACGCCGACGGGATCGCCGCGCGGATCACGCGTCAGTACAGCCGCTTGGGTGCGTTGATGGACCCCGTCACCGACCGTCTGCTCGTCGTTTCGGGCGCGGTCGTCTGCTGGCGCTTTGACCTGCTGCCGCGCTGGGCGCTCGCGGTGCTCGCGGCTCGCGAGCTGTTCATGCTAGGGCTCGGGCGCTTTGGCCTACGTCGCGGCGTCGAGCTGCGGATCAACTGGCCCGGGCGGATCGCGGTCGCGCCCGTCATGGGCTCGTTCTTCTTCGCGATGGTTGGCCTCGAAGGTTTCGGCGAAGTGCTGCTCTACGTCGGGCTTGCGTTGGCTCTCACCGCGACCGCGCTGTATGTGCGCACGGGCGTGCATGAAGCGCGTAGGGCCGCCGCCGGGTAGGGGCGCAGGGCCCGGGGCGAGGGATCCCTCCGGGGGAGGACATCCCTCCGGGGGAGGAGGACATCCCTCCGAGGACACCCCTCCGGGGGAGGACACCCCTCCGGGGGAGGACACCCCTTTTGGAGCTATTGATAGCGATCGTATATACGTGCGCTCGGAGCGCGGAAAGTGTGTCGTGCACGAGAGCGTGCACAGCCTCAAGCTCAGCCTGACCGTTTGGTCTATACTCCGCGCTCCTGTCGGCGCTACGGAGGGATTCGTGCGCCGATCCAAAAGCCCCGCACGAGGAGAGAAGCCACGATGGACGAGACGTTCCCGGATCTTGGCTCGCTCACGGATGTCGAACTCAAAGACGTCATCCGTCAGCTGACCGAGGAAGAGACCGAGGTCTCCTACAAGCGGCGCATCTTGCACGGCAAGATCGACATCCTGCGCGCCGAGCTCGTCAACCGCCTGCGCAAGAAGCACGACGGCGGCGAGGTGCTGATCACAGGGGAGGACGTCCAGCAGCTCACCGACATTCTTGCCCACCGCCAGACCGAGCCCGGGGCCGAGGAGTCCGCGTGATCAGCGGCTCGCCTGCGCTGTCCCGTCGCTCGCGCGTCGTGGTCCCTGCGTAGCCGGCGGCGATGGCCCTGCACTGCACAGAGTGCGGCTTCCTCAATGCGGAGGGAGCCAACTACTGCCAGCGCTGTGGCGCGCTGCTCGAGCGCGCGCAGCAGGCGGGCGAGCCGGTCACGGCGACCTACCGGATCGACGAGGACGGCGAGCTGGTCCCGGTCGAGATCGAGCAGGTGACCGCGCGTGGCCCCGCGCTCGTGATTCGTGCGGGCGGCGGGCGCGTCGGCGAGAGCTTTGCCGTCGACCGCGAGCGCACGAGCATCGGCCGGCGTCCAGACTCCGATGTGTTCCTCGATGACGTGACCGTCTCGCGCGACCACGCGCTCTTGATCCGTCGCGGCGATCAGTGGTTCCTCGACGACATGGGTTCGCTGAACGGGACCTACGTGAACCGCTCGCGGATCGAGTCCCAGCGGCTGGAAGAGGGGGATGAGGTGCAGATCGGCAAGTACAAGCTGACCTTCCACGTGCGCTGATGGCCACGCGCACGCCACACCTCGACGTAGAGGAGCTCGAACGCGACACCGGCGGCGGGCGCTCGCGCGCCGGGCGAGGCGAGGGTGAGGAGGACGGGGGCAAGCGCCAGAAGTCGCTGACGATCGGAGCGGTCTGCAAGGCGCTCGCGCAGGAGTTCCCCGACATCTCGATCTCAAAGATCCGCTACCTCGAGGACCAAAAACTGCTCACGCCGCGGCGCACCCCCGGCGGCTACCGGCTCTACGGACAGGCCGACGTCGCTCGCCTACGCACGATCCTGCGTATGCAACGCGATGAGTTCCTGCCGCTGCGTGTGATTCGCCAGGAGCTGGCCTCGGGTCGCTCAGAGGGAGAGGCCACGCCCGCGCCGGGACGCGTCGGACGCGAGGGGATGCGCGCGCTGCGTCCGAGTGTCAGCGTGCGCGAGTCGACCGGCGCCCTCTACTCGCTGGAGGATGTGCTCGAGGACACGCATGCCGAGGAGAAGCTCGTGCATGAGCTCGAGGAGTACGGAGTCGTCAAGGGCGAGCTGCGCGGGGGTGTGCGTTATTTCGATGAGACCGAGCGGGAGATCATCGCGGCGGTCGCAGAGCTTGCCCGCTATGGAGTCGGCGGGCGCAACCTGCGCGTATTTCGCTCCTCGGCTGACCGCGAGGCCAACCTGCTGCAGCAGATCCTTGCTCCGGCGCTGCGCTCACGCAATCCCGAGCGGCGCAAGGAGGCCGTCGAGGCGCTCGAGAACCTCGCGGCGGTCGCCACCCACCTCAAGCACCTGCTGCTCGTTCGCGACCTGCGCAAGATCGCCAATTAGCGCCTACCCCGGCAGTGAGCCGCAGGAGATGCGGTGGTGGGGATGGGGCAGTCAGGATCGGCGTGTCCCGCTCACGTCCGAGCTCCAGGCGATGCTCGA
>DATJOE010000096.1:0-17659 GCA_035507305.1 Solirubrobacteraceae bacterium
GACCGCCCCGCCCTGGAAGGTCACGTCGCGGTAGGCATCCGCCATCGGGATGTCCGCCCAGACCGCCTGCACCGCGCGGGGCTTGCCCTCCGCCACGCGTGCCGCGTCTGCCTCAGCGATCAGCAGCGAGGTGATGCCCATGTAGGACTCGCCCGTCGTAGCCACGCTGCCGCTGGACCACTGCTGCGCCTGGATCCAGTCGAGCACTTCCTTGTAGTCGTCTTGCGTGCGCTGACCCCACGATTCCCACTTGCCGCCGCTCGCGCCCGTGCCGCGATCGTCGATCACCATCACCGCGAAGCCCTTTTCCGTCAGCGACGGTTCGTCGCCCGCGATGCCCTGAAAGCCGCCTTCGCAGTTCTGTCCCGTCGGGTTGCCCGCGTCCTTGTTGTAACCCGTCGCCGTGAGCACCGTCGGGTAGTGCCCGGTGCTCGCCGGGAGGTACACGTTCGCGCGCAGCACCGTCCCGTCGCTCATCGGAATCGGCATGTTGCACATGCTCACCGCCGCGCTCGCGCTGCCCGCGCCCAGCGTCGCCGCGAGCAGTAGCGCGAAGGTCATCGCGCTTGCTCCGATCCACCTGCGTCCCATCCAACTGCGTCCCGTGTGCACGATCGCTCGTGCGACGACCTTCCGGCCCACCGCTCGTCCGCTCAAGGCTGCTCCCCTTTTGCCCGCTGGCTCTACCCGCTACCTGCGGGCGGTTCTCTACCCGAGAGGGACGATCGGCAAACGCAAGCGGCAACGCGCAAGCGAGCCACGGCCCGCCGGCTTGCCGCCGGCGGGCCGTGCTCGCGAAGTCACCCGACCGACCGGCCCTTACTGCTGCTGGTCGATTTCGTAGGTGATGTTGTCGCCGTGCTGCTGGGTGTAGAAGATGTGCAGACCCGACTGCGGTGCAGTCGCGCCCAGCAATCCCCTCGTGGTGGCCACGCCGTTGGAGACGATCACACCGGTGACCTCGTTGTCACCGTCATTCTGGTAGGACGACGGCGAGGTACTGCCGGTGTTCGAGTCCGGCGTGATGTGCTGTGTATCCGCCGTCGCCGACGGGTCACGGCCGAGCGCCACGAGGCGCTTGCCGTTCGTCGTGATCGTGTTCAGCGGTTCGTTCAGGTCGAACGACCACAGCGAGTCCAGTTTGTTCAACTGCGCGTGGAGCGCGTCGCCGCGATCCTCGCCCGTCAGGATCGTGTGGTCGTCGAGCAGCGCCATCGTGTCGAACGAGGCGTGATCCGCGTCGCCGTTCACGACCACCTTCACGGTGCCCGTGTCCGAGCCCGTGCTCGGGAAGCTGAGCTCGAAGATCGAGCCCCACGCCCCGCGCGCCGCGGCGTTCGGGTCAGAGCCCGAAGCGGCCGAGGTGTCACCGGTCTCGTCGAACACGTAGTGCTGGAACTTCGTTCCCGGCAAAAAGCCGCCGTTCTCAGGACGCTTGAACGGAGTCCCGCAGGCCGTCTTGGCCAGCGCGTTCGCGTTGAACACCGTCGTCCCGTCCGTGTCGGTGTCGTGGATCGTCACCCATTTCACGGGGAATTCCGTGCCGGAGTGCAGATCGAGGATCTGGCTGCCGAACGTGTCGTCCACGAGCGTCTTACCCGAGCTGTCGGCGCAGCCCCCCGCGCCGTGGTAGGAGATCGGGCTGCCGTCAACCGTCGCCTGCAGCACCTGCAGTTTGCCCGCGTCCAGACTTTTGCCGTCCTTCGGCACGAAGCGGTACACGAACGAGTTCGGTGAACGCGCGTTTTTCCCGGACTGACTCGGGTCGGGGTCGTTCACGTTCGATCCGCCGATGTCCTCCAGGACGATCAGGTTGCCCTTGGAGTCAAAGCGAATACCCTCATACCCACCGCGGCCGAGGCTGCCAAGGTACGTCTGCGCCGCGGGGGGCGTGTTCGAAGCGCCCCAGTTCACCGGCGAGCCAACAATGCCACCCGTCGTCGAGGCGTCACCCTCCTGCGCTCCGAGGATCTGTTCGTTGAACGGGTCGTAGACCGAGCCGTCCAGGCGCGTGAAGCCCGTGTTCCCGTTTTCATCGGGGGGCGTCTGCAGCGTGATCCTGTGCGCCGGGTCCTTCACGTCGAGGTTGACGCGCGTGATGTAAGCCTGGAAGCCGGTCGCGCCCGTGTTGAGCTTGCCGTTCTCGTGGCTCTGGTAGAGGAAATGGCTGCCGTAGTCATAGCCAGGGGTCGGGCCGCCCGGCGAGATGCCCTTCACATAGGCATTGCCGTCCGGCTCGGTCTTCGTCGACTCGGGGTAGATGCCGTTTTTCGCATCCGCCGCCGGCTGGTCGTTCAGGTAGCCATAGCGCGTGAAGATCCCCACCGGGTTCTCCAGCGCGTCGGTGCCGTAGGCGACCGGGGTCTCGACGTAGGGCGAGGCCACCACGTTGAGGGGTGATTGGGTGCGTGGGTTGGCGTTCGGGACGCCATTCGGGATCTGTGCGATCGCTACCGCGCTCGCCGAGACCGCCACCACGGCACCGGTGCACAGGGCGATTCTGCCCTTGCGCGTGAGGTGCTTGATCGACATGTTTGAACTCCGCCTCCGTTGATGTTTTGTAATCAGATCGCAAAAATGACGAATGTCACGAAAACACCGCCATAAATGCTTCCTAAAGCGAGGCGGACGGTATTCAGCGATCTGCCCGGCGCTTGTTAGCGGGACGTGTCTCTGTAGAGAAATTCCCTGAGAAATAACTGCCGGGTGACAACTCGGCGACAACTGCGCAACGAGATCGAAACGTGCCGTTCACAACCCGGCCAAGCGCAGTACTTAACCTCGCCGCCCTGTGCACAAGTTCCTTGTTTTCTCCTTTTCGCTTGCACTCACCGTGGCGCTCAGCGCCTGCGGCGGGGGCGGTAGTCCCGACAAGTCCGTGCAGGTCCGCCCGAGCGCACTAGTGCATGGCCACGCCGGGTATGTAGACCGAGCGCAGCTCGAGCGTCACCTAAGCAACGCCTTCCGTGGCGGGCTCTACCGGCTCGCGGTGATGACCCAGCCCGGCGAGGGCGCCGCCGACGCGGGGCAGCAGTTGCCGACCGGCAAGGTCTCGGCGGTGCGCTGTGATCCACAGACGTCCTCACCTTCCGGCGGGCACGGCTGGCCGTGGCGCTGCGATGTCGACTGGCGCACCGTGGACGACGCCGCGCGGTACACGCGCTACGCCGTCGAGCTCACACCTGACTCGTGCTTCGACGCCGAGGCGCAGCCGCACCTCAAGCCGATCCTCGACTCGACTACCGGCGCGGCCTCGGAGCACCCCCTCAACACCTTCGGCCGCCAGCTCGGCAAATGCTGAGATCGGCACCGTCGCTGCTCTCCAGCTCCTCGGCGCTCGCCACGCTCGTGGGCGCTGCACTCGCCGGTGCTGCACTCGCGCTGTCGGCGTGCGGCGGCGCCGCGAGCACGACCGCCGCGCACAACCCCCCGGCGCAACCGCTCTCGGCCCAGGCGCCGGACGAGGTCCCCGTGCGCGCCTCGGAGCTGAAGGCGCCGATCGCCGCCTACCGTCGCTGGGTCGCGCGACAGCTCGGCGAGACAGCAGGCGCGGTCGCCACGCTGCGCGAGCGCCTCGACGCCGACGACGTTACGGGCGCGCGAGCCGCCTGGACACGCGCCGTGCGCGCATACGCCGCGATCGGCGCGGCATACGGCGCCTTCGGTGAAGCCGACACTCAGATCAACGGCTCGTCCGACGGACGGCCCGGCGGCGATCGCGACCCCCACTTCAGCGGCCTGCAACGGGTCGAACTCGCGCTGTGGCACCACGCCTCGCTCGCCGAAGGGCGGCACTGGGCGCAGCGGCTCGCTATGAACATCGCCACGCTGCGCGAGCGCCTGCCCCGGCTGGAGATCGATCCCGCCGAGTATCTGCTGCGCGCGCACGAGGTGCTCGAGAACTCGCTGTCGCTCGATCTGACCGGTCACAACGTGCGCTACAGCCACGAGGCCGTCGACGTGATCGCCGGGCGCGAGCAGGGGGCGACAGTCGTGCTCGGCACGCTTACTCCGCTGCTGCGGATCCGCGATCGCTCGACCGAACTGCGCGCCACGCAGGCGATGCGGCGGCTTTCGCGGGAGGTCGCCTCGCTCCGTTCCAGCGGCGGCGGCTACCCCACGCTAGACGCGCTCTCGATGAGAAGCCACGAGCGCCTGGCGGGCGTCTTGGCGAACGCGGCCCAAGCGCTCGCGCCGGTGCCCGAGGCGCTCGACCTGCGCCCGCCGCCGCAGCCGCGGGCACCGGGGCTCGAATGATCGACCGGCGGACATTCCTGCGTCGCTCGGCCACGACGCTCGCCGCGGCTGGGGCCGGGGCGTCGCTGCACGCGCTGGAGTCGAGCGCCAACGCGGTCGCGGATTCGACCGCCGATGGGGGCTCGGCAGCGCTGCTGAACGCCTCGCTCACGCAACGGGTCCCGTTTGAAGGGCTGCATCAGGCGGGCGTCGCTACCAAGCCACCGCCGCAGGCGATCTTCATCGCGCTCGACTCGATCGCCGACTCGCGCGCCGAACTCGCCGAAGCGCTGCGCACGCTCAGCGTGCGCGCGCGGGTGCTGAGCGCCGGGGCCACGCCGCCGGTCACCGTCGAGGGCATCACCGTCGACTCGGGGATCCTCGGGCCGAGCTTCCCGCCCGACCGCTTGACCGTGACGGTCGGCTTCGGCGCGAGCCTGTTCGATCGCTACGGGCTCGCCGCGCAGCGTCCGGGCTCGCTCGTCCCGATGCGGACGTTCCCCAACGACGAGTTGGACCCCGCGCAGTGTCACGGCGACGTGCTCCTGCAGCTTCGTGCGGGATCCGTCGACACGAACCTCCACGCCCGGCGCGACCTGCTGAACGCCACCCGGGGAGCACTCCAGGTGCGCTGGACGATCGACGGCTTCTTGCCGCCGAACCGCACGCGCAAGGGCCATCCGGTCGTCGCGGGCCGCAACCTGCTCGGCTTCCACGACGGGATCGCCAACCCCACCGATGCCGAGCTCGACCACCTCGTGTGGGCCGGCAGCGAGGCGCCCGAATGGGCGCGAGGCGGCACATACGCCGTCGTGCGGATCATCCGCAACCGGGTCGAGTTCTGGGATCGAGTATCACTGCGCGAGCAAGAGGAAATGATCGGCCGGCGCAAGGACACGGGTGCCCCGCTCAGCGGAGGCAACGCATTGACCCCGCCGCGATACGACGACGATCCCAGAGGTGAGAAGGTCTCGCTCGAAGCGCACATCCGGCTCGCCAATCCGCGCACCTCCGCGACCGATGGGCAGCGCATCCTGCGTCGCGGCTACAACTACGCGCGTGGCACCGACGGCGCGGGGCAGCTCGACGAAGGGCTGATCTTCGCCTCCTATCAGCGCGACATACACCGGCAGTTCGAGACGATCCAGGAACGCCTGATCGACGAGCCGCTCGTCGACTACATCGTCCCGGTCGGCGGGGGCTACTTCTTCCTACCCCCGGGCGCGCGCGGGTCCGACGACTGGGTCGGCTCAGGCTTGTTCGCCTAACGCCGACCGGTCAGCTCGCCGTCGGCCCGCACGGGCTCGAAGGTGGGTCAGCGGGTCCGGGCTACGCCGCTCGCTTGTAGACCGTCACGACCGCAGCGCCGCCTAGGCCGATGTTGTGCTGCAGCGCGACCGCGGCGCCCTCGACCTGACGCGCGTCGGCATCGCCGCGCAACTGCCAGGTCAGTTCGCTGCACTGTGCAAGACCCGTCGCGCCGAGCGGGTGGCCCTTGGAGATCAAGCCGCCAGAGGGGTTCACGACCGGGCCGTCGCCGCCGTAGGTCGTCGCCTGTGCCTCGACCAGCTTGTGCGCCTCGCCCTCGGCCGCCAGCCCCAGTGCCTCGTAGGTGATCAGCTCGTTCGCGGAGAAGCAGTCGTGCAGCTCGACCACGTCGACCTCGCCGACGTCGACTTGCGCCTCGGCGAACGCTTGCTGCGCCGCCTTGCGGCTCATGTCCGCGCCGACGACCGCGATCGCGGACTTGGCCTCGAACGTGCTCGTCATGTCGGTCACCATCGACTGGCCGACGATCTCGATCGCCCCGTCCCACAGGTCGTGCTCTTCGATGAAGCGCTCCGAGGCGACGACCGCTGCGGCACTGCCGTCCGAGGTCGGCGAGCACTGCAGCTTGGTCAGCGGCGCGTAGATCTCCTTCGCGCCTTTGATGTCCTCCAGCGAGTACTCGTCTTGGAACTGGGCGTAGGGGTTGTTGACCGAGTGCTTGTGGTTCTTCCAGCCGATCCACGCGTAGTGCTCGGGGGTCGAGCCGTAGCGCTCCATGTGCTCGCGTCCCGCAGCGCCGAACATCTGCGGCGCGGGCGGCGCGTTCTCCCACTCGCGCAGCTCCAGCAGCGCCGCGACGTGCTTGTCCATCGGGTTCGTGCGGTCCGTGAACTTCACGCCCAGCGAGCCCATCTCCATCTTCTCGAAGCCGAGCGCCAGCGCGCAGTCCGCGAGCCCGCCCTTGACCGCCTGGCGCGCGAGGTACAGTGCGCTCGACCCCGTCGAGCAGTTGTTGTTCACGTTCACGACCGGGATCCCCGTCAGCCCCAGGCCGTAGACCGCGCGCTGACCCGCGGTCGAGTCGCCGTAGCAGTAGCCCACATAGGCCTGCTCGATCTGCTCGTAGGAGACGCCTGCGTCAGCGAGCGCCTTGCCGCCCGCCTCCTCGGCCCACGCCGGGTAGTCGCCCTCCTTCGTCCCCGGCTTCTCGAACTTCGTCATGCCAACGCCGATCACAAACGTCCGACTCATCTCTCGTCTCCGTTCTCGTCTGCCCGGTTCAGGCCAGCCATGTGCCGGACCCGATCGGGGCTTGTTGGGGTGCCCGTTCGCGGAGCGTAGACGAAGTTTGGCCAGACAGCCAGTCTGGCCCCTGAGGGGAAACGGCGGTCGTCGCAGTAGGCTCAGCGTGTGTCCTCGCCGTGGCCCGACGTCTCCTATGAGCGCTGGAGCGAGACGTGCGACACGCTGCATGCACACACGCAGTTGCTCGGCAAACTCGCGGCCGCCGTCGCGCCTCCCGAGCCTCAGCTACAGCACGCCGCCCTGCGCCTGACCGCTCGCGGCTGGGAGACCGCGCCGTTGCCCGCACCCGATGGCTCGGGGGCCTTCTCCGTCGCGCTTGACCTGCACGCCCACGAAGCGGTCGTGGAACGCAGCAGCGGGAGCGAGGAGCGACGCATCCCGCTGACGCCAGACCGGCCAGTCGCCGAGGTGACGCGCGCCGTGCTCGACGCCGTGGGCGAGCTCGTGGGCAAGGTGCAGCTCGCGCTCGTGCCGCAGGAGGTGCCGTGGAGCGTCGCGCTCGACGAGGACTACGAGCACGCGCGCTACGAAGTAGAGCGCGTCGAGGACTACTTCGCTGCGGCAACGCAAGCCGCGCTCGTGCTCGCCGCGTTCCGCGCCCCTTATCGTGGTCGCGCGACGCCCGTCAACGCCTGGTGGGGTTCGTTCGACCTCGCGGTGAACCTGTTCTCGGGCCGACCCGCCGACCCACCATCCGAGGACTTCATCATGCGCAACGCGATGGACGCGCAGGAGATCGCGGTTGGCTGGTGGCCCGGAGACCAGCGCTACGGCCGCGCGGCCTTCTACGCCTACTCTCACCCCGCGCCAGAAGGCTTTGGCGAGCAGTCGCTCGAACCCGCCGCCGCGCGCTGGAAGGGCGAGCTCGGCGAGTACGTGCTCGATTGGGACGACGTGCGAGCCGCCGCGGACCCGCACGCCTACGCGCTCCAGTTCGCGCTCTCGGCCTATCGTCACGCCTGCTCGATCTGCGATTGGGACCCGAAGCTCGCGCGCAGCGGCGAAGGCGTGCCGCCGCCGGTCAGCTGAGGCGTCCGCGCCTCGGGCCAAGCCGTCGGCGCTCGTAGGATTGCCGAATGTCCCACCCCGACTCGCACCACACGCCGGCGGGCACCTCGGTGATGGCTGGTGACGGCCTGTATAACCAGCACTCGCAGCCGCAACACGTCGCTGACGACGACGGCCTGCCGCTGCTCGAGCGCGCGTGCGAGGCGGTCCCTCTCGCGGACGGGGACGCAATCGTCGTCGCGGACTATGGCAGCTCGCAAGGACGCAACTCGCTCTCGCCGATGGCGAGTGCGATCAAGGCGCTACGCGGGCGGCTCGGGCCGGCAACGCCGATCTCGATCGTGCACACCGACCTCCCCAGTAACGACTTCGCCGCGCTGTTCACGACGCTCGCGAGCGATCCGCAGAGCTATCTGCGCGACAGCGAGAACGTCTTCGCCTATGCCGCGGGGCGCTCGTTCTACGAGCGCCTGTTCCCCGCTTCGCAGGTGGCGATCGGCTGGAGCGCAATCACGGTCCACTGGCTCAGCGCGGTGCCAGTCCCGCTGCGCGAGCACATTTTCTCCCCGCTTGGCACGCCCGAGGAGCGAGCTGCGTACGCGGCGCGGGCCGCCGAGGACTGGCGGCATTTTCTCGAGCACCGCGCTGCTGAGTTGGTGCCCGGCGGTCAACTCGTGATCGTGGGCAGCGGCGCGGACGAGCACGGCCGCTCGGGCGCGGAGGGCCTGCTCGACCTGGCGAACGGCGCGCTGCGTGAGATGGTCAGCGAGGGCACGCTGAGCCCGGCGGAGTACGAGCGAATGGTCGTCCCGACCTACTACCGCTCGCGTGCCGAGTTCCTAGCGCCGCTGGAGGAAGGCTCCACGGAAGGCACCGCCCCGCTCGCGGGTTCCCTCTCGCTTGAGGAGTGCTCGGAGACCGACCTCGCCGATCCATTGTGGGCGGAGTTCGAGCAGAGCCGCGACGTTGCGGAGTACGCCGCGAGTGCGAGCGAGTTCCTGCGCGCGTTCTCCGAGCCCTCTCTGTTCGCCGCGATCGCGGCGGAGCGTTTCGCGGGCCAGGCCACGAAGCTCGCGGACGAGTTCTACGCGCGCGTGCGCGAGGCGATCGCCCAGCGCCCGGCCGATGCCCGGTGCGCCTGGCGACTCATGCTGCTGAGAATCGCCAAGCGCACCTAGGCGCGACGGTCTGCTCGTCAGGAGATGCCGTCGGCTTTCATGGCGCTCTCGAGCAGTTTCGCCTCTTCGGCCATGCCTTTTTCGTTGGGGTGCACGGAGAAGGCGTCGGATTCAGGTAGCACGGGTTCGACCCAGCGCGTGCTGGCCGACTTGCACGCGTCGTGCCCGATGCTCGGGTTGTACGTATCCACATAGACCGCGCCATTCGCGCCCGCCTGGCTCGCGAGCATCGCGTTGAGTTCCTTCTCGACGTTGTTCAGGTACGCGGTGTCGCCCGTCGTCAGCGGCACGGTCGGCCAGCAGTTGCCCGACTGCGGCAGGATGTCGGGGTAGCCGACCACAAGCAACTTCGCGGAGGGCGAGAGCACGTGGACGTGGTGCAGCGCCGCACCCACGACCGCCGCGTCGGCTTTGATCTCTTCGGAGAGTTTGTTGCCGTACGTCGCTTTGCAGGGCGTCCCGAACGGGAAGATCAGGTCCTCGGCGCCGCATGTCTCAAGCGTGCCCAGGAACAGGTTGTTGTCGTTGCCGCCGATCCCCACGGTGACGACACCGGTAGATGAGCTAAGCGCGTTGAACTGCGGCGGCTGGTCGGAGTACTGCGCTTCGCTGAAGTCGCCGGTGGTCGCGCCGCTGCAGCTCACGTCATGCAGCGACAGGCCGATCGCCGAGGCGGCCAGGTGCGGGTAGTTGCGCAACGACTGCAGGCAGTCGAGCGGGGCGCCCGGCGCGGGCGGCAAGATCAACGGCCCGGAGACGTAGGAGTCGCCGAGGGCCACGTACGAGGTGGACGCCTGCGCGAATGCCGGCAGCGCAAGCAGCGCGAGTGCCGCGCACAACGTGGCCATGCAGGCGATGCCACGGAGCGAGAAGCGATGCGATGTGGCAGGTCGGTACTTCACGATCAGACCTCCTGTTGTCGCTTGGAACAGAACGCCGAGCACGATCGCTCGGCCCCTCTGGCGCGGGTTCCCCGCAGCCCCGCGACCGTAACGAGACCTGGACAAAAGTCAATTATTTGGAAACAACCGGGCTACTCGGTAGCAGCGGCCCGCGGGTGAGCTGGTCTGATCAGCCGGTGGGCGAACGCGAGGCCCGCAGGAAGTAGGCGACGCCGTCGGCAACGAGTTCGTCCAGCTGGTCCTCTCTGACGAGCCCCGACGTGAGCAGCGAGGCGATCCCCTGGATCGTCGCGAACAGGACGAGCCCGACGCGCTCGGGCTCTCCATCCTGCAGCGCGCCCTCGCGCTGGCCCTGCTCGATCAGCGCGAGCATCACCCCGAACGCGTGCTCGGCGGCCTCGTGCAGCGCGCCGGGGACCTGCTCGCGGTGCTTGCCCGCGAACATCAGCTCCAGCAGCGCAGCGTCGCGCGTTGCGAAGCGGACGTAGGCAGAGGCAATCGCGCGCAGGCGAGGCTCGAAGTCTTCGCCCGCACCTTCAGCCGCGGTGCTCAGCTGCTCGCCCAGTCGCTCGAAGCCCGCCTGCGCCAGCGCGTCCAGCAGCGCTTGGCGATCGGCGAAGTGGCGGCGCGGGGCGCCGTGACTGACGCCGACCTCGCGGGCGAGCTCGCGCAAGGAGAGCTCCTGCGCGCCGCGCTCGCGCAGCGTGCGCTCGGCCTGTTCGAGCAGGGCGGTGCGGAGGTTGCCGTGGTGGTATGGGCGCTCCGGGGTTGTCGCCCGCGCGTTTTTGCCCTCGCTCTCGCCGGGGTGCTCGGCTGTCGGGGCGGCACGGACCGGCATCCGTAAGAGCGTATCGCGCGAAGTAGTCGTTGACATCTTTGTTGTCATAGTCTACATTGTTGTCTATGACTACTTTTAGCTTGGACTCCCTCCCTGACATGGCCGGCCACAGCGTGATCGTGACGGGCGCGAACAGCGGCATCGGTCGCGCCGCGGCTGCGGCCCTCGCGGGCGCGGGCGCGCGCGTAGTGCTAGCGGTCCGCTCAACCGAGAAGGGCGACGCAGCCGCCGCCTCGATGGCGGGCACGACCGAAGTACGCGAGCTAGACCTCGCGAGCCTCGACTCGGTTCGCCGCTTCGCGGCCGGCTGGGAAGGCCCGATCGATCTGTTGATCAACAACGCGGGCGTGATGATCCCGCCGCTCTCGCATACCGCCGAGGGCTTCGAGCTGCAGTTCGGCACGAACCACCTCGGCCACTTCGCGCTCACGAACCTGCTGCTCGCCCACGTGACCGGTCGCGTGGTCACGGTTTCCTCGGGCGCGCATCGCGGCGGCAGGATCGACTTCGAGGACTTGAACTGGGAGCACAAGCCCTACCGGGCCTGGCGCGCCTACGGCCAGTCGAAGCTCGCGAACCTGCTGTTCACGGCCGAGCTGCAGCGGCGCCTAACGGAGGCGGGCTCCCCGGTGCTCGCGACCGCCGCGCACCCCGGCTACGCGGCGACGAACCTGCAGTTCCACAGCGGCCGGCGCTCGCTAGACCTGCTGAGCGTGGTGGGCAACCGGCTGATCGCGCAAGGCGAGGAGGGCGGCGCGCTACCGACGCTCTACGCCGCGGTCGCGGACGTCCCGCCGAACAGCTTCGCTGGGCCGGGCGGCTTCATGGAAGCGCGCGGGGCGCCAAAGCTCGTGGGACGCACGAGGGCCGCGAGGGACGAGCAGGTCGCGCGGCGACTGTGGGAGGTCTCCGAGGAGCTGACCGGCGTGCGCTTTGGTCTCGGCGCCGAGGCCGCGGCGGCGTAGGCGATCCTGACGCGGGCCCCGGCGCGGCGGGGCGAGGGTCAGCTGACGGTCACGCCCCCAGCTAGCCGGGCCACCGACTCGGGGTCGTGTGAAGGCAGATACACAGTCGGGTGCTGCACGCAGTGCGCGAGGATTCGTTCGAGCGTCGCGACGTGAACCTTGGGATCGGGGCCGACGGCGTCAGCGCGCCGCGCGTGCAGTTGCTCGAGCGTGTCGGTCGCGTCGCCGGCGAGCATCACGTGGCGCCCAGCGTCGTCGACGCAGATCACCGAGCTGTGTCCGGGAGTGTGCCCGGGTGTCGGCACAGCGACGATCCGCCCGTCAGCACTGAGCGCGTGACTGCGCTCGAACGCGCCGAAGGGACCATCCTCGAAAGTGAGTGGGCGGGGCGCGAAGCCGTCCGGCAGCGGCTGACGCAGGACCCGGCGCATCACCCGCGGAAGCGCGGTCGCGATGAACTCGAGCTCGGCCTCACTGATCAGGTAAGGCGCGCTTACGTGCACGAGGCCGTCGGCGTGATCGCCATGGTGGTGGGTTAGCACCACGCGATCCACGTCCGCGAGCGAGAGGCCCGCGGCGGCCATCGCACCCGGAAGCTCCTGCTCGCGGGTTACTTCAAAGCGGGCGAAGGGGATGTTCCGCGCCGCGGCGGTCTCGCCCGTGTCGACGAGCAGCAGGGCGTCTTCGTGTTCGATCGCCCAGCAATGGATCGGGATCGGCTCGGCGAACGGGCCGGGAATGAACAAGTCGAGCTGGCGGCGCATGCCCATGCTCGGGTTGAGGAAGCAACGCTTGACGCGGACCGCGCCGGTCGTGATCGGGTGGATGCGCATGAGATGGGGAGGCGACTCTACCCCTGTTAGGTTGGCCGCGAGCCACGGTCAACCGCGAGATCAGATGGAGCCCACATGCCTGCAACCCCCGCACTGAGTACGCCCTCGGCGGGCGCGCGATTTGAGCAGACGACGATCGAGCGCCGCGAGCTGGGTGAGCGCGACGTCGCAATCGACGTGAAGTTCTGCGGGATCTGCCACAGCGACATCCACCAGGTGCGCGACGAGTGGGGCGGATCGATCTTTCCGATGGTCCCGGGTCACGAGATCGCGGGCGTCGTCACGGCAGTCGGCGCGGCCGTGAGCGCCTTCGCGCCGGGCGATCGCGTGGGCGTCGGCTGCATGGTGGACTCCTGCGAGGAGTGCGAGTACTGCCGAGCGGGCGAGGAGCAGTTCTGCACGAAGCGCGCGGTCTGGACATACAACGGCCGCGACTACGACGGCAACGTCACCTACGGCGGTTACAGCCGCGAACTGGTCGTGAAGGACCGCTTCGTGGCGAGGATCCCCGACGCGCTGGACCTGCAGGACGCCGCGCCGCTTCTGTGCGCGGGGATCACGACGTACGTGCCGCTGAAGCACTGGCGCGTCGGCGAGGGCACGAACGTCGCGGTGATCGGCATGGGTGGGCTCGGCCACGTCGCGGTGCAGATCGCCGCGGCGATGGGCGCGGAGGTGACGGTCCTCAGCCAGTCGCTCAGCAAGCAGGACGACGGCCTGCGCTTCGGCGCGAAGCACTATTACGCGACCGCGGAGCGAGAAACGTTCAAGGAGCTGCGCAGCAGCTTTGACTTCATCCTCAACACCGTCTCGGCGAACCTCGACGTGAACGCCTACCTCTCCCTGCTTCGCGTCGACGGCACGATGGTCGACGTGGGCGCGCCCTCGCAGCCGGACTCGATCCACGCCTTCATGCTGATCGCGGGGCGGCGCAGTTTGGCGGGCTCCTCGATCGGCGGGATGACCGACACCCAGGAGATGCTGGACTTCTGCGCGCGACATGGCGTCAAGCCGCAGATCGAGCTGATCGGTGCGGATGAGGTCGACGGCGCATACGACCGGGTCGTGAACAGCGACGTGCGCTATCGCTTCGTGATCGACGCCGCGACGATCGGCGCGGCGACTGGCTGACAGGCAGCCCGGCTAGCGCTTGGCGCGTCGGCGCGGCTGGATGTAGCCGCGCAGCACGAGCGCGCGCTGTCCCGCAATCGTTGGTTGTCCCACGGGGCCGACGTCGGCCTGCGCGAGCACGTCTAGGCGCTCGCCCTTGGAGGACTGGATCGCTCGGCGTCCCGCGACTGAGATCGGAACCAAGACCGACTGGCGCCGGCCCTCCTCGATCGAGAAAGCGACCCGCCCGAGCAGGGTCGTGCGCTTGGTCGCGAGCACCTTGCGCACGAAGCGGGCGTGATGGGCGCGAGCGTGCCCGTGCATTCGAGCGTGTCCGTGCCCACGGCGACGGCGCGTGGCGAGGATGCTGGGTGAGAGCGTCAGCTCGCCCTTGCAGGGGTCGCCGCCACAGCTGAGCGTCAGGCGCGCGCGGCCACGCTTGTCGAGTCTCACCGAGCCGGGGTCAATCGTGACGCTGACCTGCCCCGGGGGCGTGGGACCGATGCCTGGATGCGCAACGGGGTTCGCGCTCGAACCTGGCGCGCTCGGCGCGGCCGGGGTTGATTGCCCAACGCAGCCGGGCGTGTTCGGTCCCTGGTCGGGGTCGATCGTCAGCTGTAGCGTCGCGACCCCGCTTTCGAGCGGCGTGGTGATTTCGTCGGGGCCGAGTTCGCTAAAGGAGAAGCCGTACGCAGTGGAGTATTCGGCAAGCGTCGAGGCGTAGAGACTGTACGTCGGGAACGGCTCGGGGCCCAATCGCGCGGCGGCGAAGTCTGGTTTGTGCAGCCAGGCGGCGGTGTTGTTGCCGTAGCGCCCGCCCCAGTAGCCGAGCCCGAAGCCCGCGACGATGTCGCGGTAGATCACGGAGTATTCGTTGTTCTGCGAGACGTCGGCGGGTTCGCCGCCGACCGTAAAGGCTCCGTTACCGGTGTACACGGCGTTCGGGAGAGTCGCGCCTTCGATGTGCACTGGCTGGCCCGCAACGCCGGCGACCGTCCCGGTCAGCGTGATCGAGCCGCCGCTTTCAAATGTCCCGGTGTAGTGAATCGCTTTCGCGGGTTCTTTTTCTTTCGCGAACGTGTCGTTGACTTCGATCGTCTGGCCGGCCATCGATTCGACATACGGGGCGAGCGATGTGAAGGTTTCGGGATTCGCGAGCTGCGGAGAGAGGAAGCGCACGAACTGTCCGCCCGAAGTCACTTCCGCACCCGGGCCCAGCGGGCGCAGCCGCTGCAGCAGCGTCGAGGTGAAGCAGCGGTAACCGACCGCGTCACCCACCGTCGCGCCACTGGCGTCGAGCGACTGCATGTTGAAGGGGATCGCGAAGAAGTCGACGGCCGTCAGGTCGGCGACGCCCGGGTTCGTCAGCTCGATCTTGTCGTAGCGGGTCGTCGCGTACGGCGGTTCTTTCGTGGTAACCGGCCCGCCGTAAGACACGTACAAACGCCCGGCGGAGATTTCCCCGAGCGCGAACGTCGAGTCTTTGATCTGGCTGAGCGGCGTCGGCACTTCTTCGGGGAGCTGACCGTCACTAGAAGAGCCGTGTTCGAGCGTGAGGTAAATACCCGACGCGGGGCGCCCCGAACTGTTGACGATTTCGACGTTGATCGCCGACGCTGGCGCGGCGGTCGCGATAAGCGCGACGATGAAGACCACGACGAACACGAGCAGCGCCGCAATCGCGCCGAGCAGCATGCCGAGTAGGCGCGGGCGCTTCGCCTTAGACCTGCTCACCCCCGGATGAGCTGACATGTGGGCGTATCGGCGCGAGCGCCGTCGCCTTTAGCAACTCGCGTTCAGGGCGCTAGGGCGTCTGCCGCGGGTGCTCCTGCACCAGTCGGACAAGGCCGCGGACGTCGGCGGGCATCGTGCCGTCGGTGTAGCTGGCCTCGACGGGCGGACCGTCGTCGGGCTCGACCCGGACCGTGTAGCCGTACTCGGCCGGGTAGCTGCGCTTCGGCTCCGGCGCGGGCGCAACCGCGCCGGAGCGTTGGACCAGATCGGCCGCGTCCTGCTCGGAGAGGTTCGTGGAATCCAGTGCGAAGCGCATCGGGACCCCGAGCGGTCCGCCCGTCTGCGTAACCGAGACCCTCACGGCAAAACTTCTACCTCTTTCCAGGCTTCTTCGACTGCAGCGCTGGCCCTGCCTCCAGGAAACAGTTCCTCGGCGACCTCGAGTGTGGCTTTCGCGGCGTCCGCGAATTGGGCGTCAGGTCTGAGCTTCTCGGTCAACGTCTTGTACCAGATACGACCCGCTTCATCCCAGGAGTTGCCACCGAGCTTGATGGCGGCGAGCGCGAAGGCGCGGTTTGGGATGCCGGAGTTGATGTGCACGCCGCCGTTATCACCGGCCTCGGTCTCGGGTAGCTCATGGTAGTCGTTCATTTTCCCGGGCTGAGGGTCCCCGTCGTAAGCGGTTCCCGGCTCGAGCATCGAGCGCAGAGCTTTGGAACCGGGCTTGAGGAGCAGGCCCTCACCGATCAGCCAATCGGCAGTGGCCGCAGTCTCTTTGCCCACAAATTGCTTGATCATCGAGCCGACGACGTCGGACATGCTCTCGTTCAGCGCGCCGGACTGACTGCGGTATTCGAGCGCGGCGGTGAACTGCGTGACGCCGTGGGTTAGCTCGTGGCCGATCACGTCGAGGGCCGAGGTCAGCGATCCGGATTTGAAGATATGACCTCCCTCGCCATAGACCATCTGCGTCGAGATCCAGGCGGCGTTCTCCCACGGATTGCCTTGCTGGTCGGAGACGTGGACGCTCGAGATAACGTCCATGCCTTTGCCGTCGATGCCGTCGCGGTTCAGTATCTCGCTGTAGAACTCGAGCGTTGCGCGCGCGCCGTCGAACGCCTGGTTGGCCTGGGTGTCGGGTCCGGGTGGTGGGTTATCGGTGCTGAGTAGCAGATTGCCGGGCAGCTCGAACGAGTTGAACGGCAGGCCGTGTGCGTCGTAGACCTTGATCGCCGATCCGGTGCCCTGGGCGACGAGCCCTAGCGCCTTGACGTCGACTTTGGGGTCAGCGATCAGCTGGGCGGTAACCGCCCGACGCGCGCGGACGACCGACAGAGACGCGAGCGCGCGTTCAGCGGCTTTCTGTTGATTCTCGTCGCCAGACTCGGCGAGCTGTTCGAGAAGGTATGGCGGTGCGATGCAGCAGAGGCCGTTACCGGCAGGGCCCCCACGGTGACAATGCGATGGCATGAGTTGTCCTAACGATGTGGGTGGATGTGCACTGGCGGTTCTGCTTGATCGTACAGATTCGCATTATTGGACATGTAGAAATATTGAATTGTTCCTTTGACGACTTCGCCGAGTCTGTGAAGGGAACTCGGTGACCGCGACTACAGCGGCAAGGGCGCAGCGTGGGTGTTCACTCGCTCGGGCTCCACATGGAGCCAGCAGGGGCCAAAGCTCACGGGCGCAGGACGAGGTGGCGCGAGGGCAATCGTCTCGCTCGCATCAGCCGAGCGAAGCCG
Organism: Solirubrobacteraceae bacterium; assembly: GCA_035507305.1. Taxonomy (GTDB): domain Bacteria; phylum Actinomycetota; class Thermoleophilia; order Solirubrobacterales; family Solirubrobacteraceae; genus Palsa-744. The sequence goes on from DATJOE010000096.1 coordinate 17,124, forward strand.
CCAATCGGCACGAACTTCTCGTTCTCACTCAACGAGCAGGCAGCCGTGACCTTCAGCTTCACCCAGCGCGTCAGTGGCCGCAGGATTGGCGGCAAATGCGTCGCGCAGACGGAGAAGAATCGCGACAAGTCCGCCTGCCTGCGCACCGTGACAGCGGGGTTGCTCACCTTCACGGGGCACAGTGGCACTAACAAGGTGGCATTTGAGGGCCGTATCTCGACTGCGAAGAAGCTCAGGCCGGGCGCTACACGCTTGTGATCACGGCTACCGACTCAGATGGGGAGCGCTCTGCGGCGCAGTCGCTGGACTTTGCGATCGCGAGGTGATGATCGATGGCTGACCTCAGAAACCCTTCGTGCAGATCATGTGCAGGGAAACACCAGGACCCATCAGGTAGCGCCACCACTTGTACCCGCGACGGGTGAGAGCACGATTGCGCACGACGTTCTTGGCAGCGAGCTTGAACGAGCCCAGCGTGCTCGCCTCGGTCGTGAGGTGAATCGGACGGCGTGAGAAGGCCACATCGGTGGCTGGCT
>DATJOE010000097.1:0-3130 GCA_035507305.1 Solirubrobacteraceae bacterium
GCTCGCGTCGCGCCTGGCCAGCCGCAGGTTCTCCTCGAGCGTGCTGTCGAACACGTGGCTGTCCTGGGCGACCAGACCCACGAGCGACCGGTACTCGTCGCCATCGAGGTCGGAGACCTCAACGCCATCCAGCGTCAGCGAGCCGGCGTCGTAGTCGAGGAAGCGCAGCAGCACTCCCGCGAGCGTGGACTTGCCGGCGCCGCTGGGGCCGACGACAGCCACGCGCCGGCCAGGGCTGAGGGCGAGCTCGATCCCCGCCAGCGCCGGGGCGCTCGCGCCCCGGTAGGTGAAGCCGAGCTCGCGCGCGCGCAGCACATACGGCGGCGGGGGAAGCGCGCGCGGGCGCGCCGGCTCGGACACCGGCAGCGGCGCGTCCATCACCTCGAACACCCTCGCAGCCGAGCGGCGAACACGCCCGAGCGTCTGGGTCGCGGCGGGCAGGCCCGCGACGAGCTCGAACGCCGCCAGCGGGATCAGCGCGAGGCCCGCGAGCAGCACGCCATCGAGGCGCCCCGCGCGTACGGCCACGATCCCGACGGCGAGCGCACCCCACATCGCCAGGCCGAAGCACAGCACCGCCAGGCCCTGCCCGACGCCGGCCGTGCGCGCGCTCGACCTCGCCACGCTGGTGAGCGCGCCGTCGGCGGCGAGCACCCGCTGCTGGCACTGCTCAGCGCCGCCGTTGACCAGCAGCTCGGGCGCGCCCTCGACCAGGTCGACCACGCTCGCGGTCAGCTCCGCGCGGGCGGCCGCCTGGAGAGACTCGCTGCGAGCGGCGAGCCTGCCGGTCAGCCACGGCACCAGCGCGCCGGCGATGACGAGCGCCACGAGCAGGATCACGCCGGCCGCGGGCAGCATCCACGACACCACGCCCACGGTGACGGCGCCGACGGCGAGCGCGATCGCGAACGGCGGCAGCACCCGCAACAGCAGGTCCTGGAGCGTGTCCACGTCGTGGACCAGACGGGCGAGCAGATCGCCGGCCCGGAACGCCGGCAGGCCGAGTGGGGCCAGGCGCTCGAGGCGTTCGTAGACGGCGACCCTGATCTGCGAGAGCAGGCGGAAAGCCGCATCGTGGCTAGCCAGGCGTTCTGCGTAGCGGCACAGCGCTCTGGTCAGGGCGAAGAACTGCACGCCGACGACCGCGATTGCGACCGCCGACTCCTGGGGGCGCTGGGCAGAGCGCGAGATCAGCCACGCCGACGTGGCGATCAGCCCGATCGCCGCAGCGAGCGCGCAGGCGCCGAGCAGCGTCGCCAGCGCCAGCCGTGCGGCAGCTCCTCGCGCGAGCCCGAGCGTACGCCGCAGGGGAGCCTGCGCGGCGTTGTGATCGTCGATCCAGCTGCCCGCAGCGGTCCGGGGATCGGCGCTCATTGGGCATCCTTTGGTTGCCTCGGCCGCCGCCGGGGGAGAGCCGGAGTCGCTTGCCCGTTTGAGGGCCCGTATGAGACCAGCTCCTCCCGGCGGGGCGAGGTGCCGCAAGCGGCAACAGGACGTAGCCCCTGTGAGGGCCCGTCAATGAGCACCCGCAACGGTACCTCTTGGTCGGGGCTCTGTGAAGAGCGAACCTCGAGCGAGGAGGATGAGCAGTGGGCAGATACGCAGGAGTGGATTGGGCCTCGGAGAAGCACGATGTGCTCGTGCAGAGCGAGGCCGGTGATGAGTTGTTCAGCGGGACGTTCACGCACGACGAGGCGGGCATCACGGCCCTGTGTCGGACGTTGGTGCGCTTGGAGGTGCAGCTGGTCGCGATTGAGCGCCCCGACGGTCTGCTGATCGAGCGGATGCTCGATGCCGGTCTGAGAGTGATGGCGATCCATCCCAACCAGGTGCACGCCGCGCGGCCGCGGTTTCGTACCAGCGGCGGGAAGTCCGACCGCTTCGACGCGTTTGTGCTGTGCGAGCTGGCCAGGACCGATAGCCACCGCTTCCGTGTCCTGGTCGCTGATAGCGACGAGACGAAGGCGCTGCGGGCGCTCAGTCGCGCACGCGAAGATCTCGTGCAGACCCGCGTTGAGCTCGCCAACCAGCTGCGTGCTGAGCTGGAGCGCTTCTGGCCCGGCGCCACGCTGATCTTCGACGCGATCGACAGCCCGATCGGTCTCGCGTTCCTGGAGCGTTACCCCAGCCCTCTCGATGCCAAGAGCCTCGGCGAGAAGCGCCTCGGCGCCTTCCTCGCACGTCACTCCTACTGTGGGCGTAAGAAGCCCGCCGAGATGCTCGCCAAGCTCCGGGACGCTCCCCAAGGACGCACCGGTGAGAGCGAGATCGAGGCACGCAGAGCGATCGTGCTCGCGCTCGTAGCTGCGCTGCGACCCATCGTCGCGAAGATCAGCGAGCTGACCAGCGAGATCGCTCACCGCATCCGCACACACCCCGACGGGCAGATCTTCCTCTCGCTGTTCCGCGACCCCAAGTCGGTCCTCTGCGCGGCTGCGCTGCTGGCCGAGATCGGTGACTGCCGCCAGCGCTACCCCAACGCCGAGGCGCTCGCCGCCGACGCCGGCATGAGCCCCGTCGCGGTCGAGTCCGGCAAGCGCAAGGTCGCTACCTTCCGCTGGGGCTGCGACAAGCGCCTCAGGCAGGCCACCAGCACCCTCGCCGACGCAACCCGCCACTGGCACCCTTGGGCGCAAGACCGCTACGCCGCCAGCCGCGCGCGTGGCCACGATCACCCCCGAGCGATCCGTACCCTCGGACGCGCCTGGTGCCGTGTCCTGTGGCGCTGCTGGCAAGACAGAGCTCCCTACGACCCCGCTCGCCACCATGGCCTGCAGCAACACATCACGGTCACAATTCCCAGCCAGTCGGGCCCCCGGCCCGACATGACCGCCACCCAGCGGATGGCCAGCGCAGCAGTCACCCGAACGGCGGCCCAAACGGCCGAGCGCGAAGCGCTTGACGGCAAGCCGACATCCGCTACGACACTTGGGGGTTGACACAGGACGTCTCATACAGACGCCTCCACCCGGCTAAGCGCCACGATTTGCTGCGAGGGCTCGAGCAACGGGGTATCGATCATGCTGACGCGGTCGGACGGTGGCGTGGCGCGACGCGCGTTCGCGCCACGCGCTCAGCGCAGCAGGCGACCGTTGGCGCCTCGTCAGTATGCGCGATCGATCGGGCGATG
>DATJOE010000098.1:0-2645 GCA_035507305.1 Solirubrobacteraceae bacterium
TCGCACGTTTGTCGTTTGGGTGATCGCCGGGCTCGCGTGCGCGTTTGGATTGGGTGTGGCACTGACCGGGTCGGTGATCGGAGGCCTGACGGCGCTGCTCTGGGGCGGAGCCGCCAGGATCTTCCTGATGCATCACGCGACCTTCGGCATCAACTCGCTGTGTCACTTCTTCGGCCGGCGCGACTACGAGACCCACGATCAGTCCCGAAATCTCGCCTGGCCGGCGATTCCGACCTGGGGCGAGGCCTGGCACAACAACCATCACGCATTTCCGACGTCATACCGTCAGGGGCTGCGCCGCTGGCAACTCGACCCATCGGCCGCGATCATTCGCCTGCTCGAGTTGCTGGGGCTCGCCTGGGACGTGGTGCGGATCGACGACGCGCGCCTGCGCCGCGAGACCGTTACCACCACTATCTGAGCGGGCGCTTGCCGGTCAGGCGAGTGCGCGGGCGGGGCTAGGCCGGGCAGAAGCCGGTTCCGCGCTGATCGCTCGAGCCCGGGTTGGCGCGGGCATCAACGCGGCGCCGGCGATGACGAGGCAGAAGGCGATCGTGCGTCCCACGATCTGTGGCGCGCCAGCGCCAATCGAGTCGCGAAAGACCAGGATGCCGCCGCCGATTGCGATCAGATTGGCGGCGACCGAGGTGAACGCGATCACCGCCAGCGGGGGGCCGATTTGGAGGCTACGAGCAGACGAGTAGAAGGCGATCACGGAAGCGACCAACGCCGACAGCGCCCAGGGACTGATGAGAGCCGTCGTCAGCCCACCGCCGGCGGCGTGGGTCAGAAACTTGAGCGAGATGTCGGACACGCCGTACAAACAACCGGCAGCGGCCCCCAGCACCAACCCCTCATTGCGATGAAAACTGGCGAGCGTGCTCGAACCCACCACCAGCAGCGAGCTGACGGCGAATACCCCGGCCTCGAGCGCGATTAGAGCGGCCAAGGAGGATCGACCGCTGTCCCCGGCAGGGCCTCCGGTCACCGAGAGCACCGCGAGTCCGGCCGCTGTGACACCGAGGCCAATCCATTGACGGCGGCCGAGGTGAAAGCCGAAGAACCGCTCGGCGAGCACCGCGAGGAACACGAGCCCTCCGGAGATGATCGACTGCACCACCGAGAGCGGCACGAGGGACAACGCGCCGACGTGAAGCAGCCACGCTACGACCGCTCCCACGCACCCGATCGTCCACCACTTGGAGGCGAACAGCCCCCGGGCGCTACGAAGCGGATGGCGACCATCGACTGGCGGCGCAGCCACGGCCCCGCGATGGCGCACCAGAAAGCCCGCATTGGTCAGCAGCGCGCATCCAAGCGTCAAGACAAGACCAATGAACATGTGTTACCTCCAGCCCAGGCGAGCGCTCGGGCTTACTGGGGCGCGTCCCGGCCGTGGGTGGCGACGTCGCGCTTGCTCGGTATCAGTGTAAGGATTCAATGCTCTCCGACAGCCGGCGCTTGTCAGCCCTGTCACTCGCCGTCCGGCGGCCGCCGCCGCCGTGCCCCACGAGAGTCGCGAAACTTCAACAACGCGCCCGCGAGGTCGCTGTACCGTGCACGCGTGACAGCGCGAACCTGGTTTATTGCGGGACCCATCGCCGGCGGCCTCTCTGCCCCTCTGAGTGAAGACGTTGCCCCGAAAGCGAGAAGAGCCTGGGCTCACCGAGCCGTAGGCAGTCTAGCAGGTCCCGCCCTCCGCAGGAGCAACGGCTCGATAGTTCGTGTATCCCGAGTGCGTCGTCGATGAGCAGGCCGGCGGGTCGGGGTCGTGGCTGCTGCGCCGTCCGGCCCGAGCGACTTTTGCTGTAAGTCGGCTATCCCCACCGTGCGGCGTAGCCACGGTTAATTCTGCCCGGCGACTACCTCGCTGTCGCATCGGGCAGTCGCTGCTGCGCGTGCTCGAATTCTTCCTCGAGCTTCTTGAAGCTGAGCGTTGGGTCCGAGACCCCATCGGTAAAGCTTCGCCCGCAGGCAGTGACACGTGGTCGTGACAGTCACGTACATCGGCTCCGAGCAGCTGGATGGCCCCCCTCGTGATCACGGATCGAACTCCGCCACGGCGTAAGCGTTGCACGCCGGCATCTCGCGTACTCCCCGTCGCATTCGGTCCTCAGTCTCCCGCGAGACGACGAACGGCCGTGAGGAAGTCGCGATCTTGCCGAGTTGCGCCTGGATCTCCTCGAGCTTCGCCTTACGCTTCTCCTCGGCCTACTCGCGCGCTGTCTTCATCTGGCCACCTCGCCGGTGACGTGCGAGCGATGCGAAGTGGAACGGGAGCGGCGCCGATAGTCGAAGGCCAGACGCCCGCTGTCGGCTCGGTTTGCGCGGAGCTGGTTACAGCCATGACGCGGGCTCCGGCTGAGCCCGAGCCCTCGGCCACGGCGGGCTGGTAGAATGAGCGCGTTAGGCCGGGCAGGTGCCGGCTCCGCAGTGCCAGCGCTCGTAGCCTTTGCTGATCGCAATCTCCGCGTTCGCAGCACGTCGACGACGTAGGGAAACATGGCTACCGGAACCGTCAAATGGTTCAGCAGCGAAAAGGGCTTTGGCTTCATTACGCCCGACGATCAGTCCAAGGACCTGTTCGTACATCACAGCGCGATCGCCGGGGACGACGGCTACCGCTCGCTGAACGAGGGCGCCAA
>DATJOE010000099.1:0-2984 GCA_035507305.1 Solirubrobacteraceae bacterium
CGTGCCCAGGCGGGCCCAACACGAGGTGCGTTGCGTGGGTAGCGACGCCCTCGTACCCGACGAAAGCCGAGGTCAGCTCCAGCGCGAGTCCTCGTTTAGGCAACGCCGTGACGATCGTCAGGGCGTGCGCCCCGGCGGTGACGCACACCGTCTCGCTGACGATCTGCTCGCCGTCCAGCTTGACTACGAGTGGGATCGTGCGCCAGGCGCTCACCGGCCCGTACGGTAGCGAGCCGGTGAGATCCTCCTGGTGCGTGGTCGCCTACTCGCGTACCTCTGGCGTGAATGCCGCCAGATACTCGAACTCGCCGTTGATCTGCGGCACCTGCTCGGGATAGCGTGCCGCCCACGCCGCGCACTGCTCCAGTGAGAGCTCGCCGCGACGCATTGCCGTGACCCGCTGGGTCGGCGTCATGATCCACAGCGCCTCTAGGCGTTCGCGGCGCGCCTGCAGCCTCTTGAAGGTCTGGTCGGTGAGACGTTTCTCGCGCATAGTCGCGTCCTTTCGCTTCGGGATTCACTGGTTGGTGGTGCTCGTTACGCCGCCCCCACGCCGCCGAAGGTGGCGATAATTGGGCAAGTAACGAGCACCTCCAACCCCGCCCGGGAGTGCTCGGAAGTCGCGCGGAACGGGCAGCCCCCGACGGGGGTTTGCGAGCGATCAGACGCCGATCAGCGCCAGTTCGTGCAAGCGCCGGGCCGCGGGCGAGGCCGACAGCGAGTCGCCCTCGGGCTCGACGACGCCTGCCTCTCGCAAGCCTGCGAGTGCGCAGTCGATTGCCCGCGGCCCGGTGTCGCCGAGCTCGGCTTCCAGCTCGCTGCGTGCCCACGAGTCGTCGTGGTCGTCGCGCAGGAGTTGCAGGACAACGGCACGCTGTGTGCGGCGGTCCGCTTCGCAGCGGACCTTGTTACGTTGACGCGGCATGGGAAGGTCCATCCTTTCCGTGTCAGGCGCCGGGCGGTTGCAGCCGTGCCGGCGCCACTTTTTGATGGGTCAGATCACCGTAAACAGCGGGCAGGGCAAGTCAAGGCTTCGGGGCGAAGTTGGCGCGAAAACGCTCACGCCTTGAGCTACGGCCAGGCCCGAAGGCCGTCACACCCGGGAAAGTTCCGCCACACGCGGCGCCGTGATCTTGTTCCCCGTTTGTTCCCCGTGGGCGATTTTGTGCGCGCAACAGGCGCACGAAAAGCGCTTGTTTGCAGGGTATTTGTAATCGGGGAGACAGGATTTGAACCTGCGACCGCCCGGCCCCCAGCCGGGTGCGCTACCAGACTGCGCCACTCCCCGTGACGCTCCGATTCTACGGCGAACCGCGCGAACCTACCGTCCGGCATCAATGCGAACATGTGTTCGATAAAAGCGCTCGGTCAACCTCCACCAGACGATGCGGGCGTTGCCTGCAGTCAAAGGTCCTTGACGAGTTGGCGCCGGAAGGCAAAGGGCCAACGTGACAACTACTGCCGCCCATGCCGAGCCGCATACAACAGGAGCACTATGCGGCCCACCGCGAGCGCTACGTCGTCAATGCCTCGCGTCGAAAGCGCGCCTGATCGCCGAGCGCATGGCCTATCTCATCGAGTTCTTTCGCGAGCGACCGTGCGTCGAATGCGGAGAGGCCGACCCTCTGGTGCTTGAGTTCGACCACCTGCGCGACAAGAGCTTCGCCGTCTCCGTGGCATCCGCGGGCACAAATGGCAGTCCGTGCTGGACGAGATCGACAAGTGCGACGTCGTTTGCGCGAACTGCCATCGTCGCCGAACCGCGCGTCGAGCGGGATTGCTCGCGTCCTTGCCCAACAGCTGGACCAACCGCCACCTACGCCTTCAAGCGGGCGACCGGAATCGAACCGGCTCTAAAAGCTTGGAAGGCTTTTGTGCAACCAAAACACTTCGCCCGCACGCAGCCGTCTGAGTGTACCGGCGCACCGTGACCCCTATCGGCGCTCCTCCACCGGCACCTCCCCCTCCTCGTCCGTCAACCCCGGCGGCGGCCAAGGCCCAAACCAGTTATCCCGAGCCCCATCCAAAGTCACAGTCGACCCGCTGAACGCCGCCGCCAAAGGAGACGCCAGTAGCGCTACCAGCCAAGCATGCTCCTGTGGCGTCCCCGTCCGCCCCAACGGCACCGACCTTCCCATCCCCGCCCGCACGCTCGCGGGGTACTTGACCATCACCTCGGTCTCGAAGTGCCCCACAGCGATCACGGAGACCGTCACACCGTCGCTCGCCCAGCGCGTCGCGAGTTCCCGCGTCAGCGCCTCGACCGTCGCCCGAGCGGCCCCCGAGTGCGCCATCCCCGGCATCCCGTGATGCGGCGAGAGCGTCACGTTCACGATCCGCCCGCCTCGAGGCGCGCCCGAGTCGCCCGTCGCAGACCCGCGATCATCGCCATCGCCCCCCGGCGCAAACGCCAGCTCATGAGCAGCCTCGGCCATGTTCAGCATCCCCTGCACGTTCAACCGCCAGACCGCCCGCCACCCCTTCGACGCGATCAGCTCAGCCGGACTGAAGAACTGCCCACCCGCGTTGTTCACGAGCACGTCGAGCCGCCCATCGCGCGCAAGCACAGCCTCGATCGTCGCGCGCGCATCCGCCGCCTCGCGAATGTCGCCCACGAGCGTCCGCACCTTGCGCGCCTCCTCCAACCCACACGCGTCGCGAATCTCCTCGGCCGCCGCGTCCAGCACGTCCTGAGTGCGCCCCGTGATCGTCACAATCGCCCCGCAGCGCGCGAGCTCCATCGCGGTCGCCTTGCCCAGACCCGTCCCCCCGCCTGTCACGAGCGCCGTCTGCCCCGCAAGCATCCCCGCCGCAAAGATCGCCGATTCCTGCTCCATCCCGCTCATCGCTTGCTCCTATGTCAAGCAGGGCACGGAAATTGCGGCGTTCAGCTGGATCCGTGTCCGGGAGTCGAGGTTTGCTGGGGGCATCGATAGGAGGCGATGGATCTGGCGTGCGAGGTGGCGCTTGAGGCAGCGTAGGGC
>DATJOE010000100.1:0-2171 GCA_035507305.1 Solirubrobacteraceae bacterium
TGATTCCGCCATATTGGCGCGAAGAGGTAGTGGCACTTGGGGCATCGAAATAGGGCCTCCCGAACGCTGCACGCAAAGGCAAACAGAAGTGTCGCTGCGAACGCGACCAGGAACACCGCGTGGATGTTGCGCACGCAGGCACCAGCGAAAACTGCGAGAAAAACGAGAAGTCGACTGATGTCGCTCCAACGTCGGCGTCTCCTCAGATCGGCCCAAGCTACTGCGAACGGATCGGCAGGCGTTTCCACGCTGCGACTTGCCGTATCCGATTGATCCGCCACGCGTCCACGGTAACCACAAGAGTCTCCCACGCAAGGTCCCGCCGCGAGTCCCGCCTCGGGTGGGCGCACGTAGGGGTTCCTGAGGTGGACCCCACTCTTCGGACCACGAAGCTCAGTGGCTAAGGTGGTGCCTGCTCTCTTCTCTTCCTCTGTACTATACAAACAGATCGACAGTGGTCTCTTCTCCGTCACGCTCTCCTCGTAGTGATCGCCAGCCATCGCGAGGTCGATGCAGAGCGCACGAGGGGGGAGCGCGAGGGGGGAGACTCGCAACTTGGGGATGACGCTGTGGACGGCGTCGCCCATCACGCCGCCGGCCGGACCGCGCCCGCGTAGAAGGCGGCGGGCGTCTGGTAGCCGAGCGCCTGGTGAGGCCGCTCGTCGTTGTAGAATGCGAAGTACGCGCCGATGGCAGCGCGCGCCTCGGGGACGGAGTCGTAGGCGTGCAGGTAGACCTCCTCGTACTTGAGCGAACGCCAGAGCCGCTCGACGAAGACGTTGTCGAGGCAACGGCCCTTGCCATCCATGCTGATCGCGATGTCTCGTTCGCGAAGCGGCTTCGTGAAGGCGTCGGCGGTGAACTGCGCGCCCTGGTCGGTGTTGAAGATCTCCGGCTTGCCGAAGCGCTCCAGAGCCTCTTCGAGCGCCTCCACGCAGAAGCTCGAATCCAGCGTGTTCGACAGGCGCCACGACAGGACGCGGCGCGAGTACCAGTCCATGATGGCGACCAGGTATACGAAGCCCGCCTTCATCGGGATGTACGTGATGTCCGTCGCCCAAACCTGATTCACTCGGCAGATCGACAGGCCGCGAAGCAGGTACGGGTAGACGACGTGCTCGGGGTGCGGCTCGCTCGTCTTGGGCTTGGGTGCCATCGCCTCCAGGCCCATCAGGCGCATCAACCGCTGAATGCGCTTGCGGTTGGCGTTCTTGCCCTCATCGCGCAGGACGTCCGACAGCTTGCGGCTGCCGTAGAACGGGTACTTCAGGTGCAGCTCGTCGATGCGGCGCATCAGCGCGAGCTGCTCCGCATCCGTGGGCTCGGGTTCGTAGTACAGGCCGGAGCGCGACACCCGCAGCAGCTCGCACTGGCGGCGCACAGACAGCTCGGCCTGCTCGCGATCGATCATCGCGCGCCGCTCGCTCAGCGAAGACGCCCGAGCCCTTTGGCTAAAAAATCCCGCTCCACGGTCAGCTCCCCGATCTTCTTGAGGAGCTGCTCCTCGCGCTCGCTGCCGCCAGCGTCGCTCGCTGGCCCCGTCCCGTTGCCGAATGCACGCGCGGCGTTCGCGATGAACTCCCGCTTCCACGTGTGGATCTGGTTGGGATGCACGTTGAACTGCTTGGCCAGCTCCGGGATCGTCGCCTGCTCGCGCAGCGCGGCGATCGCGACCTTCGCCTTGAACTCCGGCGTGTACCTCGTACGAGTCTTCTTCATCGCTCCTGCTCCTTTCCGGTCTGGAGCAGGCTCCCCGTACCACCTTAGCCCCTGGTCCGAAATCCGGGGTCCACTTCAGTTGACCCCCGCACGATCATCGCAACGTATCGCGGCATGCATGTTCGCGGCGGCGCCGGCCACCGCGCTCGCGCAGTACTGATCGCGGCGGGCTACCTCGACCCGACGACTGACGCGACGGTATCGGGCGCCTCGGCGGAAGCTGCCAGCGGGAGGAGGAGCTAGTGATCAAGCCCAGGATCGGCGTCGAGGTTGAGCGGAGATTGCGGCTCCGCGAGGAGGGCCACGTTGTGGACATCCTGCCGGTGCGATGGTGCGTGCTCGTCAACGGCTGGGAGGTAGCAGTCCTACCGACGAGAAAGAAAGCGGACACCTTGGCTCGGCGCCTCTGGCGGGCGCTGCACGGCACGAGCGCCCGGCGGATGGGTCGCGAG
>DATJOE010000101.1:0-4201 GCA_035507305.1 Solirubrobacteraceae bacterium
GTGGTCATGCTGCTGGTATCGGTCGTGGCGCGCTTCCTGATCCCGCTGTTCCCGACCGACCAGAACGGCAGCCGCTTTCAGACCGTACCCGGGACGATCCACATGCTTCTGGCGATCGTGATATTTGCGTCGCTGATCATCGCGGCATCGAAATTTGGGTCGGCGGTCGAACATGAGGCCGCCTGGCAAAGCGTCAAGGGCTGGCTCTCGGCCCTTCCATGGGTGATGACCGGCGCCGCGATCGGTGTCCTCCTAGCCCTCAGAGCGCCACTGCTGAAACGCAAATTCGGGCTCATCGAGCGGCTGTTCTATGTCGCGTCAATCGCGTGGTTCCTGATCGTGTCGATTGAACTGGCGCGGATCGCTGGCTAACGATGGCGCTGCCACACTACGCACGAAAGCAGCTGTGATGACCGATCGCCCACCTGACGCGACGCCGGTTAACGCTTCGGTGAGCTCCGAGCAAGCCACGGCGCTCACCACGAAGATGAGTTCGCGTTCGGTTGCCGACACCGTAGCTCGTCTGCAGTCTCTCGCGGAAGGGCACGGCATGAAGGTGTTCGCGGTGATCGACCACAGTGGCGAGGCCAAGAAGGTAGGCATCGAGCTGCGCGAGACCAAAGTGGTCATCTTCGGCAGCCCGCAAGCAGGTACACCTGTGATGGAGGCCGTCCCGCTCGCTGCGCTCGATATGCCACTCAAGGTGCTCATCTGGTCTGACGATGGGCAGACGAAGGTCACCTACACGGCGCCGCCGGCGCTAGCCGCCCGCTACGGGCTGAGCGAGGAGCTGGCGGCGAGACTCGCGGGCATCGACGGCCTAACTGAGAGCCTCGTCGACGGGTAACTCGCGCCCCTCCGGTGCTGAGCCGTGCGCTACCCACGCGGACATGCCCGATGGGGTGAGCATCTCGTCCCCGCCGCGGTCGAACGCGAAGGCGGGCCGAGGCGCTGTCGAGGTGTCTGCGAGCTCTTTAGTCGAACGTGAGAACAGCCTTTCCCATGACCTCGCCCGCCTCAAGCGAACGGTGCGCATCGGCTACCTGCTCGAGAGGAAACGTCGCACCGACCACGATCCGCAAGTCGCCTGCGTCGAAGTGGGTCGCCGCCTGCTCAAGAATCCTCCGCTGGCGCTCCCTTTGCTCCGGCCACCCAAACACCGACGGCGCGGGCATCCAGGTGAACGAAACGCGCAGGTTCCGGTTGTGCATCGCCGTGATCGCCTCCTCCTCCCACGGGCTCTCGACGTTCGAGACGAGGTCGCCGTACGGGCGCACGAGCGAGAAGCACGCCGTGAACGTCTTGCCGCCAACGGTGTCATGAACCACATCAGCGCCGTCCATCCCCGTCCAGGCGCGCACCTTCGCGCCCGTGTCTTCTCGCCGATAGTCAATGCACACCTCCGACCCAAGCGAGGCCGCAAGCTCAGCCTTGGGCCCCGGCGTGACGGTGCTCGCAACCCGCGCTCCCGCCAAGCGAGCTATCTGCACGGCCATATGCCCGACACCGCCAGCGCCAGCCTGCACCAGCACGAACTGATCCTCGCCGACGCGAGCGCGCTCGCGTAGTGCCTCCCAGGCGGTGATCGTGACGAGCGGTGCGGCCGCGGCCTCGACGAACGACAGTTGCTTCGGCTTGTGCGCCACATAGCGCTCGTTAAGGACCTTGAGCTCTACGTAGGTGCCGGGCGTGGGACCAAAACCGCCGTCGCAAAAGTAGACCTCATCGCCCGCTCGCACCCGGGTCACCGCCGGCCCCACACTCTCGACCAGTCCGGCTCCATCCCAGCCGAGGATCGCGGGCAGCGATCCGCCAATCGTCCCACCGGAGCGCAGCTTGTAGTCGACCGGGTTGATCCCGGCTGCCCGCAGGCGCACCCGCACATCGTGCTCTCCCGCTATCTCCGGCGTGGGCTGATCGACGAGCTCGAAGACCTCGGGCCCACCGACAGCAGTCATCAACATTGCACGCACGTACCGATCTGCACCTCTCGTCCGGGGGACGCGATCACGATACCTACAGCTTCCGCTTCGCAACGCCAGCAGGCGCGCCGATCGTCTGGTTGAGACTTGCGCGATGGACGAACAGCAGGCGTGCGACCGATCGTTGCGACGCCCCGATTTGATAGGCCAACTCAGGAGCGCTTCGCCCGCTCAGGGCTGCGCGGGTGGCAGCGCGGGCAGTTCGCCGGTACTGATCCGACGCGCCGCGTCGTCCAGTTGCGCATCGCTCAGCTCCCCCCGCGCCCAGCGACGGAGCAGCGCCTCGGCGACACCTGGATCGAGGCCCTCGACGCGCACGGAGGCGAGAGCGTTCTCAGCCGCTTGTGTGCGCGTCGTCATGCCTCGATGCTACCGGCGCAGCGTGGCCCGAGCTTGGTAGCAATTTTGGTAGCAATTTGAGCGAACTGGAGCTGATCTGAGGGCACCGAACCCCAGTAAATCCAGGGTATTCGGTCCCACCTGACCCCCAGGCCCGAGTTCGAGCCCAGTATCGCCCATCGTGTCGCCCATCGTGTGAATCCCCGTGTTCGCGGGGATTCTGAGGTTATGAAGGGGTCTCGTGGTCCCGCGGTGGTCCCTCAGGCAACCCGATCTGGAGCTCAGCGCGACGTAGGAGGCTAGAGGCCGAGCAGCTTGCCGAGGACGTGTGTAGCGGTCTCGACGGCGACGCTCGATCCGAGTGCCACCGCCCCGTTCTGGAGACGCAGGTACCAAGCGCGGGTGCGCGGTCCGGGTGCCGCGCCGTCTTGTTCGTCCTCGTGTACGGCGGCTATGAGCGCCCGTTGCTCCTCCCTTCCGATCCCGAGTCCCTGCATCGACACTTCGAGGCTCGCCACATCGATCGTCGTCACGGTCTGTGTCACGTCGCGGCCAGCGTTGGCGACTACTGCGTTCGCGCCGTAGAAGTTCTGAGTGAAGATCTGGGTCACCTGCGTAGCGGATATGGGCCGCTCGTTCGGTGCCGGCTCGCCCGCCTCAGGATCGACGACCTCTAGGTCGAGGACGAATTGCAGGATGGTGTCCCTGATGCCGCCGAGGACAGTGGTGTACGCAGTCGCAGGTACGACTTGGCTGGCCTCCACGAGGACGAGCCGTGGGTTGAACACTCCTGCAAGGAGACGCACAGCATCGGCGGGCCACGGAATCTCGAACACGTCCCGACCCGACGCGACAAGAGTTTCGATCTGATGTACGCCCGATCGGATCGCCGTGTAGAACAGGTCGTCCCGTAGGGAGAGCATCCCCTCCGGTAGTGACGTCATTGCGACCCCCTGGTTCCTGACGATCGCGTGTCCGTCCGTGAATGTGCCGTAGACGGGGGTGTGGAATCGCTTCCTGTAGAGAGGTAGACTCGCCTCGTGCGGGTAGCCCCGCAGCTCCCGTGTAGCTAGCTCGCGGAGCTGAGCACTTGGGAGGCTGGCCGCGAGCTGGAGGCACATCCGGAGCAGCACCGCGACCTCGGTGTCGCTCCGTATAGCGGCGTCTTGTATCTCCCGGAGCTTGCTCACAGAGGCAGTGCGCCATGCTACACCTCGCCACTGGACGCGCCTGGTATCCACGGCCGCGTCTCCACCCCGGTACCTCCGGGTGGCTGGCTACATGAGTCGGTAGCCGACGCCACGCACGTTGATGATCCACTGACCGCCTGCGGTGGCGAGCTTCCGGCGCAGGCGGCTAGCATGGCTGTCGACGGTCCGCGTCAGTGCCTCCGCGCGGTATCCCCATACGGCCCTCAGTAGCTCCTGTCGGTGAAAGACTCGGTGGGGATCGCTCGCGAGATGCAGCAGCAGCTCGTATTCGAGCTTGCGCAGGTCGAGCCCGTCGCCGTGGAGGCTCGCTGCTCGCCCGGCGGGTTCGATGGTCAGCGGACCGATCCGGACGGGATCTGCACGCGGAGTGCCGTGTGCACGGCGTAGAAGCGCCCGCAGGCGCGCGAGCAGCTCAAGGTAGAGGACTGGTCGGGCCAGGAAGTCGTCGGCTCCG
Organism: Solirubrobacteraceae bacterium; assembly: GCA_035507305.1. GTDB lineage: Bacteria > Actinomycetota > Thermoleophilia > Solirubrobacterales > Solirubrobacteraceae > Palsa-744. The sequence goes on from DATJOE010000101.1 coordinate 3,987, forward strand.
GCGTCGAACGCGCGCAGCAGGTCGAGCTTCGTGGCATGCGCGCTGAGCACGATCACGGGGACGCTCGCCAGCCACGCCGGAGAGGCATACCGCGTGGCTTGGTCTTGGCTGTGGCTGCGGATGGTCTCCAGCAGGTCGAGGGCTCCTCGCGGTGCCTTGGAGTTGCTCGGTTCGAGTGGACGCTCTCTCGTGTGGCAGGCTTCCAACGTGCTCGA
>DATJOE010000102.1:0-6318 GCA_035507305.1 Solirubrobacteraceae bacterium
GACGCACATGCTCGAGACCGGGGAGTACTGCCAGGTGATCGCGGACGGCGGGATGCGCAACGGAGGCGATGTCTCGAAGGCGATCGCGCTGGGCGCGGACGCGGTGATGATCGGCTCGCCGTTGGCGCGCGCCTACGAGGCGCCGGGCCGCGGCTTTCACTGGGGGATGGCGACGTTCCACCCGAGCCTGCCCCGCGGTGCGCGCGTCGCGACCCATCAGAACGGGACGCTCGAGGAGATCCTGGTGGGCCCGGCGCGCGAGAACGACGGGACGTTCAACCTGTTCGGCGGGCTACGCACCTCGATGGCGACTTGCGGACACAAGGACCTGGCCGAGTTCAATCGGGCGGAGGTCGTGATCGCGCCGGCGCTGCAGACCGAGGGCAAGGCCCTTCAGCGCGACCAGCAAGTGGGCATGGGTGCCACTAACGGGAAGGCAGCAGCCCTCGTAAATGACTGAGGCGTCAGAGTCGTCCCTGACTTCGTTTGGCGGCGTCCTCGATCGCTCGTGTGCTCGCGCACACCACGCTCACTGCGTCCTTGCCAGCCTCGTCAATAACGCCTCTGACGACCCAGCCTGTGACTGAGCTCGCGGTCACGGCGCCCGAGGCGGACGCCGGAGCGGCGGGTTCGATCGAGACCGCCACCGAGGAGGTGGTGGTGCTCGACTACGGCGGCCAGTACAGCCAGCTGATCGCGCGCCGGATCCGCGACTGCGGCGTATTCAGCGAGCTGCTGCCCCACACCGTCCCGGTGCAGGAGGTAGCCAAGCGCAAACCGCGGGGAATCGTTCTCTCGGGTGGCCCGGCCTCGGTCTACGCGGAGGGCGCCCCGCGACTGCAGCGCGAGCTGCTGGAGCTTGGGGTGCCGGTGATGGGCATTTGCTACGGGATGCAGCTGCTGGTCCACGAGCTGGGCGGGCGCGTTGAGCAGGCGGAGGTAGGCGAGTTCGGCCGCTCGGACCTGCACGTCACCGAGCCGGGCACGCTGCTGCACGACCTGCCGCGCGAGCAGACGTGCTGGATGTCCCACCGCGACACGGTGTTTGAGCCACCGCCAGGCTTCACGGCGCTGGCCTCCTCAAGCTCCTCACCGGTGGCGGCGGTGGAGCACACAGCGCAGGGGATCTATGGGATCCAATTTCACCCCGAGGTAGTCCACACCCCCTACGGCCGGGAGATCTTGACCCGCTTTCTGACGGAGGTATGCGGCTGTTCGCGGACTTGGTCGGCGGCATCGATCGTCGAGGATCAGATCCGTAGGATCCGTGCGCAGGTCGGAGATTCTCAGGTGATCTGCGGGCTCTCGGGCGGCGTGGACTCATCGGTGGCGGCGCTGCTGGTCCATCGAGCTATCGGCGACCAGTTGACCTGCGTGTTCGTGGACCACGGGCTGATGCGCAAGGACGAGGGCGAGCAGGTGGTAAGCGCATTTCGCGACACATTCAAGGTGCCGCTCGTGGCGGTCGACGCGGAGCAGCGTTTCCTGGAGAAGCTCAAAGGCGTGACGGAGCCCGAGGCAAAGCGCAAGACGATCGGAGCGGAGTTCATTCGCGTGTTCGAGGAGGAGGCGAGCAAGATCGCCTGCCACAGTGGCGGCGAGGACGCGCGCTTCCTGGTGCAGGGCACGCTCTACTCGGACGTGATCGAGTCGGGCGGCGGCACGGGAGCGGCGACGATCAAGTCTCACCACAACGTGGGCGGCCTGCCCGACGACCTCCAGTTTGAGCTGATCGAGCCGTTGCGAGCCTTGTTCAAGGACGAGGTGCGTGCGGTGGGGCTGGAGCTGGGGCTGCCCGAGCGCCTAGTCTGGCGCCAGCCGTTTCCGGGACCGGGCCTGGCGATTCGCGTGGTTGGGGGCGAAGCTACGAAGGAGCGCCTGGATGTGCTGCGCGAGGCGGACCACATCCTGCAGGAGGAGATTCGCCGGGCGGGCCTGTACCGCGAGCTATGGCAATCGTTCTGTGTGCTGCCAGACGTGCGCACGGTCGGTGTGCAGGGCGACGAGCGCACGTACGGCTACGTGGTCGTACTACGGGCGGTTACGAGCGACGACGCGATGACGGCGGACTGGGCGCGGTTGCCCTACGACCTGCTCGAGACGATCACCTCGCGGATGATCAACGAGCTGCGCGAGGTGAACAGGGTGGTTTTGGACATAACCTCAAAGCCGCCGGGCACGATCGAGTGGGAGTAATCCAGGCAGCCGTCTCGCGGCCCGTGTCGGCGTCCTCGGTCGCTCGCGTGCAAAGCACGCCACGCTCCCTGCGTCCTTGACACGAACCACGATCCGCCCGCCTGGATTAGCGCACCCCCAATAACTCGCCCCGCAACTTCCGGCGGAGCCCAACTTCGCCTATGATGCGTCCTTCGCCGCGCGTCCGGACGACGGGCTCGTGGCCTTTTTCACGCCCATGGCCCCCTCGATGAAGACATACGTAGCGAAGCCGACGGACCGCGAGCGCAACTGGCTGCTCGTGGACGCAAACGGGCTGACGCTGGGCCGTGCGGCGACGCAGATCGCGGACATGCTGCGCGGCAAGCGCAAGCCCGAGTACACCCCGCACATCGACACGGGCGACTTCGTCGTGGTCGTGAACGCGGAGAAGATCCGCGTGACGGGGAACAAGCGCGCGGACAAGCGCTATTACCGCCACTCCGGCTACCCGGGTGGCCTGCGCTCGCGCACGTTCGAGGAGATGCAAGCGCGTCGTCCGGAGGAGATCATCCGCCTGGCGGTCAAAGGGATGATGCCGCGCAACCGCTTGGCGCGTAAGCAGTTGACGAAGCTGAAGGTATACGCGGGGCCTGAGCACCCGCACGAGGCACAGAAACCGCAACCGCTGGAGATCAAAGCCTGATGGCCGACGAGCAGAGCCCCGAGACCCCTGAGACGCCCGAGTCCGCCGACGATGCGGCGGGGGGCGCTGCCGAGACCCCGCACGCGGTTCCAAGCCAGGAGGCGCAGGAGATCGCGGGCTCAGCGGAGGATGCGGCACTAGAGGCCGCCGAGGAGGCGATCGAGGCTGGTGGCGAGCAGGCTCCCGAGCCGGCGACGGCCGAGCCCAGCGGTGAGGGCCACGCGGTTCCGACTGGCGACGCCCAAGAGATTGCGGGCTCGGCAGAGGACGCGGCGCTCGAGGCGCTTCAGGAGTCCGAGGACGCTACGGCGGTTCAGGCTGCAGTCGATGAGGATGAGGATGAAGGTGATGACGCGGACGTCGCTGCGAGCGCTAAACCCGCGGTGCCGGGCGCGCACCTGGAAGTCGACATCGTGCCCGAGGGTGCAGACCCGCTCGGCCGCGAGGAGCAGGCTTATGAGGACCCCTACGCGATAGAGGGGGAGGAGAGCGAGACCGCTCCCCAGGCCGGCGGCGAGGCCGAGGAGACTGAGGAGACACTCAGCGAGCCGATCGCAACCGCGGCGATCGACCTCGCCGCGGGGGCGCGCTACCGCGCGACGGGCAAGCGCAAGACGGCAATTGCTCGTGTGACGCTACGTCCGGGCAAGGGCACCTACCTGATCAATGGACGCACGCTGGAGCAGCACTTCCCGCGCGACACGCTCCAGCGCAACATCCGTCAGCCGCTTGAGACCGTGGGCTATCAGGAGAAGATGGACGTGATCGCGCGGCTGCACGGCGGCGGCATCTCCGCGCAGGCGGGGGCGCTGCGCCACGGCGTGTCGCGCGCGCTGCTGGAGGCCGACCCGAACCTGCGTGGCGAGCTAAAGCGCCGCGGCTTTCTGACGCGCGACTCGCGCGCGAAGGAGCGCAAGAAGGCCGGGTTGAAGAAGGCGCGTAAGCGGCCTCAGTTCTCCAAGCGCTAGCGCCGATAAACCGAGGGTGAGCATCCCCCGCAAGCTGTTCGGGACCGACGGAGTTCGCGGACTCGCCGGAGAGTTCGTGACGGCTGAGCTGGCGCTCGCGCTTGGCCGCGCGGCGAGCGAGCAGACGGGCGTGGAGCGTCCGCGGGTGCTGATCGTGCGTGACACCCGCGAGTCGGGTGAGATGTTGCAGTCGGCGGTCGCGGCGGGCGTGAGCGCGGCGGGTGGAGAGGCGCTGCTCGGTGGCGTGCTGCCGACCCCGGCGGCGCCGCTGTTGATCGCGCGCTACGACTTCGATCTAGCGGTCGTGCTCTCGGCCTCGCACAACCCCTACCAGGACAACGGGATCAAGTTCTTTGCGGGAGACGGCTACAAGCTCTCTGATGAGGCCGAGCACGAGATCGAGCGGGTGCTCGAGCGCGAGGGTCCTCCCGCAAACGCCGCGATTGGCCGGGTGCGCGAGCTGCGCGGCGCCCCAGAGGACTACCTGCGAGAGCTGCACACCCGCTTCGTGGACCTAGATCTTCACGAAGTGGACGTGTTGCTGGACTGCGCGAACGGGGCGACCTACCACGTGGCGCCGGAGATCTTCAGGCGGCTCGGCGCGAACGTGACCGTGATCGCGGATGAGCCCGACGGACGCAACATCAACGACGGCGTCGGCTCGACCCACGTGGAGGCACTGGCGGAGCGCGTCGTCGCGGGCGGGCACTCGCTGGGCTTCGCCTTCGACGGTGACGGGGACCGTGTGCTGGCGGTCGATCGTCAGGGCAAGGTCGTGGACGGCGATGAGCTGCTCGCGCTCGCGGCGCTACACCTGCGCGCGGGTGGGCGACTCAGCGGCGACGGCGTCGCGGTCACGGTGATGACCAATTACGGCTTTCACTCGGCGATGGAGCAAGCGGGCGTGAACGTCGCAACGACGAGCGTGGGCGACCGCTATGTCCTGGAGGAACTGCGTGCGCGTGACTGGGTACTCGGCGGCGAGCAATCGGGACACATCATCGAGATGGGTTTCAATCGCACGGGCGACGGGATCGCGAGCGCGCTCTTGACAATGGAGGCACTCGCAGGCGGCGACCTAAGTGAGCGCCACGCGATGGCGAAGCTGCCGCAGCGCTTGGTCAACGTGCGCGTGCGCGACCGCGAGGCACTGGCCCAGGCGGCGAGCGTGGATCAGGCGGTACGCGAGGCCGCGCAGGAGTTGACGGGCCGCGGCCGCGTGCTCGTGCGCCCGAGCGGGACCGAGCCGCTGGTGCGCGTGATGGTCGAGGCGCCAACTGACGAGGAGGCGCACGAGGTGTGCGAGCGTCTGGTCGAGCTCGTACAGCAGGAGCTCGGCTAGAACGGACGTCTGGTTGCGTCCGTGCAGGCCCGGCTGGGCGCAGGGGCGCTGGTATCTTCGTTCCGATGTGCGGCATCGTTGGCTACGTCGGCGCGCGTCCGGTGCGAGAGTTGCTGCTCGAGGGTTTGGGCAAGCTCGAGTACCGCGGCTATGACTCGGCCGGCATTTCGGTGATCGCCGACGGGCAGATCGAGGCGGTCAGAGCGGTCGGCAACCTGAGCGCGCTGGAGGCGAAGATCCATGCCACGAGTGCCGCCGCGCAGAGCAACGGTGCGGTGGCGGTCGCGCAGAAGCCCGCGAGCACGGGCATCGGCCACACACGCTGGGCGACCCATGGGCGGGTTAGCGAGGAGAACGCCCACCCGCACTACGACAACGACGACCGCGTGCACGTCGTCGTGAACGGAATCGTCGAGAACTACATGGCGCTCAAGGAGCGCCTGACGGCCGAGGGCTGCGTGTTCACGTCCGAGACCGATGCTGAGGTAATCGCGCACCTCGTCGCCGCCCACTACGACGGTGATCTGGCGGAGGCGGTGCGGCTGGCGTTCAACGAGTTGGAGGGTCACTACGCGTTCGTGGCGATGAGCCTCGACGAGCCCGACCTGCTGGTCGGTGCGCGCAAGGAGTGTCCACTGATCGTGGGCCGCGGCGAGGGCGAGCAGTTCGTGGCCTCCGCGGTGCCCGCGTTCCTGTCTGAGACACGCGACGTCCAGTACGTGGAGAACGGCGAGATCGTAGCGCTGCGCCCAGAGGGGACGCGGATCATGACCGGGGCGGGCGAGGAAGTGCAGCGCCCGGTCGAGCGGGTCGACTGGGACCAGGAGACCGCCGAGAAGGGCGGCTATGACACGTTCATGCTGAAGGAGATCCACGAACAGGCGGACGCGGTCGCGGACACGATCTTCGACCGCACGGCGCGCGGCGATGGCGAGCAGTTCGTTGCCTCCGCGATCACCGCGTTCCTCTCCGAGACGCGCGTCGTGCAGTACCTCGAGAACGGCGAGATCGTCGTTCTGCGCCCGGACGGCGCGACGATCATGACGCCCTCCGGCGAGCAGGTGCAGCGGCCCGCGCAGGCGGTCGAGTGGGACGAGGAGACGATCGAGAAGGGCGGCTTCGAGACTTTCATGCTCAAGGAGATCAAC
>DATJOE010000103.1:0-24130 GCA_035507305.1 Solirubrobacteraceae bacterium
TGCCTGGGGCGCCTCGTTCGTTCTGGGGGACGGCTCGACGTTCCCAGATTGCCCCTCCCACCAAGTCGCGAACCTCGCGGGCTCGCTCGACGGCTCGCCGCCCGTGCTCGCGGGCGCCGTAGTCGAGGGACCGAGCGATGAAACGAGCAAGGGCAAGGTGAGCGGGATGCGTCGCTGTCCCGACCACGGCGGCGACCCCTTCACGCGCTTTAACGGACAGGCGGTTTTCAAGGACAACGTCCAGTCCTACACGACGGTCGAGCCTGCGATCGACCTCACGGCTTCCTCGCCACTCGCGTTCTCATGGCAGCTCGCGCAACCACGCGCGCTCGGCGGCTGAGGTAGCCTGCAACTGCGACGGTCGTCTGGGTTTGGATTACGGTCCGCCGCGGTGAACCTGCGATGGCAAGCCTGACGTCAAAGACCGCAGCGCCGCCAGCCGCGCGACCGAGCTCGCGCGACGCGTTCCGCCTCGCCCGACAAAAGTGGCGCGCGGGCGAGCGGGTCGACATGAGCGCACTGGCACGCGAGCTGGGCGTGAACCGCGTGACGCTCTATCGCTGGGTGGGCTCGCGCGAGCAGTTGCTCGTCGAGGTCATCTGGAACCTCACGAACCACAACATCACGAACGCAGCCGCAACCGTCGACGCCGAAGGCATCACGGGCGCCGAGCGAATTATCCGACTCGTGACCCGCTTCATCGACAAGGCGATCTCCCACCCCGGGATGCAGGCTTGGCTCGCTACCGAGGGCGAGTCGGCGATGCGCCTGCTCACCCGCCACCAGAACGGCTTCCAACCCCGTTTGGCGGGGCGGCTGGAAGAGCTGCTCCAAGAAGAGGTCGAGGGCGGCCGACTTGACCTCCCGGCCGATGTCCACGAGGTCGCCTATGTGTTGGAGCAGCTCGTCGAGTCCTACGTCTACCTGTTCCCGATCGCGGGCGAGCAACCCGAGGCACGACGCGCCGAGCCGATCCTGCGAATGCTGCTGCGCTGACGCAGGTCCGCCCGTCCCGGAGTTCTCAATTAATTATTAAAAAGGGGGCCCCAAACGGGGCCCCCCATACGATCCTGCCTGACGACCGGCCCTTGACCGGCGCAGATCACTGGATCTTCGACTTCCCTTCGACTTCGTTCGGCGTGTCGGTGACCGAGCCGCTGTTGCCGGTGACCGTTAGCGAGCCCGCGACGGTGTTCCCGGTCACGGCGGTGCCCCCGTCGTTGCCGGTCACTTTCGCGGAGCTGTGCATCTGGTTGCCGACGAGCTTCACGCCGGCGGTGTTCGACTTCACCGTGAGCGCTCCGTGGAGGTCGTTCGCGGAGCATTCCCCGCCATCGCCGATCACGACCGAGCCCGTGCTCGCGACCGCTTTCACCGAGCCGGCGATGTCCGCCCCGCAGATGCGGACGAGCGCCGCCCCTTTCGCGGAGACCGTGCCCGACAGGGTCGCGCCCTCCACGTCGAGCGCGCCGCCCGGCTTCACCGTGACGTTGCCGCTGACTTTCGCGGTGGAGGTCAGCTCGACCGACTGGCCCGCCTTGACGAGCAGCTTGCCTTTCACGTTCCCGGTGATCACCTGGCTGAAGCCGACCTGCGTCGAGCACGACGAGGTCGCTTCGTTGCCGAGGTTGTCCACCGCGGTCGCGCTCACCGTCTTGGTACCGCCGCTTGAGGTGTCGATCGGGATCGTCCCGCTCGGGTCTGTTTTCAGGCCCGATTCGTCAGACGCGGTGACCGTGGCCACGACGCCGGACTGACCCACCGCGGCCGTGGCCGGGCAGCTCATTTCGATCGTCGGCGGGGTTTTGTCGACGGTGATCGTCGCCGATGGTTCAGACCAGGGGCTGACGAGTTCTTCTTCGGGTTCGATCGCGAACGCCGGAACGATCGTCTTGCTGCGCACGCGATAGCTCCAGTGACCCGACTGCGCCTCGCTCGCCGCGTATTGCGCCGAGGACAGACCCGAGGCGATCGTGCTCCATTCGCCTTCGCCGTTGCGGTGCTGCACTTCGAACTGCGGGTGCGTTTCGACGAACCGCGGGACCTGCGACACCAGGTGCGAGGGCACCGGGCCACGCCAGCTCAGCGAGAAGGAACCCGTGTTTGGCGTCGGGTCGCCCGTCACCGGCTGCGTCGGGCGCAGGCGCGGGTACTCTTCCGCCGACTCGATCACACGCGCACCGTCCTCCGGAAGGATGAAGCCTTCGCCTTCCAGTTTTTCGGTGTCCGCTTTTACCTTGTCGACGTATTCGCCGTAGTTCGTGTAGAGCCCGTTCAGGGTTTCTTCGCTGAACGGGACGTTCCCGCCCAGCAATTGGCAGAAGGCCGAGTCCGGGTAGGGGTTCGGCGGCGGCGCCGCGCTGTTTTCCGAGGTCTGGATGCCGATCGGGACTTCGATTTCCGGGTACCGGATACCGCCCAGCGCCTCGCCGAGGCTGTTTTTCGCGAGCGTTTTCGAGTTCACGTACTGGCCTCGCGGCGCGAGCGGAGGCGGCGAGCCGCCTTCCGACCATTCCTCCAGGTCCTTTGTCCCGACGTTCACCATGAACGGCCACTGGATTTTCGACAGCGGTTTCTTCACACAGGAAGCGATCTGCGGCCCCAGGTCGCGTTCGATCGGGGGAGCCCAATTCGAGGCCGCGTCGAACGGGACGTGCGAAGCTCCCGCAGCCTCCCAGTGACGGAGGCTCGGGTTGCTCGGGTACTCCGCCTCGGTCTGTTCGGCTTTGTTTTCGAATTCGGTGATGATCCGCAGCACCTTTTCAGGCCTGTCCGCGCGGATCGCCCCCGTGCAGACCGTCAGCAGGTAGTTGTCCGCGATTTCCTGCAGCGGCGCCACCTTGTTGAAGTAGGTCACCAAACGGCTGCAAGACTGCGACTCGCCCGAGGCGGTCAGTTTCGTGATTTTCGACGTCTCTTCTTCGCCCAATGGCAGCGGCCCGGTGCCGTCACCGCGGATCGCCTTCAACGCCGCGGCGTAGATGTCGTAGGAGAGCGCGTCGCCCGTCGGCCCCACTTCGAGGCTGCCGTAGCGAGTCGAGTTGAATTTCTTCAGGGCCGACACGCCGACGTTCTGGGCGTCGATCCCAACAAAGGCGTAGCCGTGTTTCAGCAGGTAATAGGGGTCGCCGTACCAGTTCGCTTCTAGGTCGTAGCCCGCCGTCACGTTCTCCCACTCAGCGACGACTTTGCCGTTGAATTTCGAAGGGTCGATCGGCCGGCGCACGATGATCCGCGTCTTGAACGGATAGGTGCCGTTGCTGTTTGGACCACCCGTCGTGATCTTCGAGCCGTTCACGTTCACGGCCCCGGTCGTCGAGTACGTGTAGCCCGTGCCCGAGACGAAGAACTCTTCCTCGGTGTACCCGTAGTTGGCCAGCGGAATGTCCGTCGCCGCGAATGGGTGTGAGGTTTCCGTGACCGGAATCGGTCCTTCAATCGTGGGCGTCGGCACCGATTCATAAGGCGCGCCAAACGCCGGTCCGGCCATCGCGCAGAGCGCTGCGATCGCGGCGACTAGAGCCGCGAGCAGCCCACGGCGAAGCCGCAGAACTTCCCGTTGCATGCTCGTTCCCCCCCTAGGGTAAAAGCGGTTATTTCGGGGACGAACGGCCCTCGTACCGGTCTCCCGTCCCCCCTCTCAGCGAACCTAGCACAGGTGCAACAGATCGCGCAAGTGATGCGCCGTGCGTTCGCCGGCGTCGACCAAAACAGAGTCCACGGCGAGCGGACGCTCCGCTGCGCGGCTACTGATCAGCCAGCCGGAACACGTCCGCGTAGTCGTCCAGGAGCGTCGCCGGGTTCTCGCGACCTTCGCCCCGCAGAGCGGCCGCGAGCTCGCGAAACCAATCGAGCGTGCGACCCGCAGGCAAGGTCTGCCAGATCACCGTGGCTTGCTCGGCGCCTTCGTTCCACATCTGATGGATGGTCTCGCGCGGGATCTCCAGCACTTCGCTTGCCCTGATCGTGCGGCGCTTGCCCCCGACGATCGCCTGCATCTCGCCTGCACGGATCTCGAAGCGCTCGTCCTGCGCGGGGTGAAGGTGAGCCGGTGGCGGCGAGCCCCCGCCCGCGTAGCGGGCCTCGAACACAAGCGCCCGCTCGTCGTGGGAGAGCACGCGCAGTGTCGTGCCCGGTCCTACCGACAGCTCCTCAACCTGCTCCGCGTCCGCCATGCCGTCAGGCTATTGCAACTCCGGATACCTTTCAGCGGTGCCCGGTGAATTCGTGTTCGCCTACGGCTCGCTCGTGCGGGATCTCGCGGCTCTCACCAATGTCGTGGCGCGCGACGGCGCGACCGAGGGCAAGCTCGACGCGATCCAGCCACGGCCCGCACGTCTGCGTGACCACCGCCGCGCCTGGAACGTCGCGATGGACAACGCGCTGACGTTGCCTGGCTACAAGTACTACCTCGACGCACGCGACGGCTCCCGCCCTGAAGTGCACGTCGCGTTCCTGAACCTGCTCGCGGCCCCAGGACACGTGGTAAACGGAATGCTCGTCCCCGTCGAGGCCGATCAGCTCAGTGCGCTCGACCGGCGCGAGCGCAACTACCTGCGGCACGAGGTGACCGAGTTGAGCGAGACGGGCGGCGGCCTCGGCTCGGAGAGCGAGTCAGGAGCGGCGGCGACGCCCGCTCGCGTGTGGACCTACTACGGGCGGCCCGAGGCGTGCCGACGCTTCGAGGACGGTCGGCGGGCGGGGTGCGTCGTAGTCGACCAGGCTTACCTCGAGAACGTGCGCGCGGGCTTCGCGGCGCTCGCTGCCGACGGGCTCGCGGAGTTCGAGCGCAGCACCGAGCCGCACGGCTGCCGCGTGCTTGCGCTGACCCGCGTCGAGGTGGGCTGAGCGTCGGCGTTGACCGCGTGGGGAGGCTGAGTGGGCCGGGCCGGAGGCAGCTCCGGGCCCGGCCGTCTCAGACCGCAGGCGCAGGTTCAGCGACGCGCTGGACCGCGACTAGCTCCCCACCGAGGTCGGGCTGAGAGCGAGGCTCGACCCCCGCGATCGCGGAGCGCACCTTCGCGATCGTTGCCACCTCCACGGCAGGCGTCGGCGGCGAGGCCGCCGCCGGAGCGGGCACGTCGACGAAGGGCAGCAGTTCGCTCAAGCCAGCGGCTTCGAACGCGCGCTGCACCTCGCGTGGTCCCCGGATCAGTGCGAAGTCGTAGCCCCGCCGCTGGTAGAGACCGCAGCGGAAGCCGACGACCGACACGCCAATCTCTTCGATGTAGGTCAGCTGACGTAGGTCAAGCGTGATCCCCGTGACGCCTTCCTCGCAGAGCTGTTCGAGCTCCGCTTCGAGCTGGCCGACCGAGCCGCGATCGAGCGAGCCGGTCAGGACCAGCGTGTGCATTCTGCGGGCCACGGGCAGCGGCGCCGGCCTGGCTTCGCCGCCTTCCCTTTCAGGCGCCAGTGTTCTTCGGTTTTCCTTGTAGGCAGTTTGCGTCTGATTGGCGACGCCGTCGCTTGGCGGATCGCCGTCGCTCCCGGTACAAACGCTTACAGCCATCCTCATGTGATGGCGCTTCATTTAGTTCAGCTCCCTTCCAGAAGCCTTCGAGTTGATTACTGCGCGCCGGTCTCCAATTGCGGCGCGGGCTGAGCGATCGGCGGAGGAGCTAGTCCGGTCGCTCGGGAATCAACACGAAGCAGCCCGCGAGCCAAGGCTCGAAAGAGAGCCGCAGACGGCGCATCGCACGAGGCGCGCCCAGTAGCAGTAGGCCCGCGAGGGTAAGGAAGGTCGAGACGCCCGCGCCCGAGGCCCCGACGCCCGACCCGCCAGAGGCGCCGCTCGGAGAGGGACCGGGAGCGGGCGCGAGCGGCGGGCCACTGACAACGAAGCCGTTGTGACCGCCGCCGTCAGGCGTGCTCCCCACGACGACGGTCGCAAGCGAGGAGACCGCCGTGACCGCGGCGCTCGTCGGTGGACGCACAAGCGCCGGCGGGGAGCTTGCGAGCCAGCCCGCGGTGCAGTTGTCGGTCATGCTCCCGCCCAGCGCCGAGAGCTCACAGCTGAAGCGACCCGCCTGCTTGCTTGCCACGGTCGTGGCTCGTCCCTGAGAGGTACTCGCCTGCGCGGTTTCCCGTTCGGCCGAGACTTGCGCGATCTGGTCGGCCGGGGCGCTCGATGCGGGCGCGAGGGCACCGGCTGCGGCCGTCGCTTCGAGCGACGAAGCGTGCACGTCGGTCGAGCTGAGCAGCCCGTCCAGCGTGCTCGGTGGGTGCGTCGAAGATCCGCCTGCCAAGAGGGTTTCTTCGCTCTGAGTAGTGGTCCCACTCGATTTGCTCTGAGCCTGTTCTTCAGGAGGCCCGCTCGCGGGCGGGATCGTCTGGGATTCACCGCCTTCGGCGATCGGCGGTGGCGTGCTCGCACCCTGTTCTGTTTCGCTCGGCGGAGCGGGCGTTTCCGAGACGGTTTCGCTCGGCGGAGTCTGCGCTTCCGCGGGCGGCGTTTCGACGGGCGTTTCCGCGGGTGGGGATTCGACAGGCGGGGATTCCGCGGGCGTTTCGGTAACTTCGGCCGGCGTTTCAGGTGCGCCCGAGCCTTCGGGCGGGCCTTCGCCGCCGACTACAACCTGTTCTGAGCCACCAGACGGTGCTTCTTGGGTTGTTTCGCCGCTGCTTCCCGGGGCTTCGGTCACGCCACCGGTCGTTTCTTGGGTCCCGCCGGAGACTTCCTGAGCTTCGGGCGCCCACGGTTCCGAGGGCGCATCGGCCTGCGCGGTCGCGGCGCAGAGCGACAGGAGCAGAGATGCAAGCAGCGTCGAGAGCAACGTTCGCAGGCCGCGGCAACCTTCAATGCGGAGTATCTGGAGCATTCGTTCTCGTGGCATGCGTTATGTCAAACAATAAAGAACGGCGGGGCCGATCGCCACCGCTTTCCGATATCCGACATTCTCTAGCTGCTTGCAATACGTACGTCTGCGCAAGACATTCGAGGCTGGACGTCCGCAATCGATTGGACGGAACAAATCCAGTAGCCATGGGACAGATCGGCGGGTGGGCACGGGCGGAGCCGGGCTTGAGGCCCGGTCCGCCTCTGGCGCTGACGACGGCGCCGATGTGCCTGCGGTTTTTCGTTCATCGGCTGGCATCGCCAGTCATCGTCGTCGTTTGCTTGCAAGCAACGCTGCCTCACGACCCTGGGCCTGCGGACGGACTCGCCGGGGATGCGCGCGGGGCCGTCCAGTGCGCCCGAGCCGATGCGGTCTTGCCTGACGCAGTCTCGAATCACGCCGTGTTCGGGGCGTGTCCATCGTGTGACCCTCCGGTTAGGAACCTGAGAACGCCCGCGGCGCGACGCGGCGCCGCTACTCGCCGAGCTCGTCGGTCAGCTCGGCAATCGAGCCGACGATCCGCCCCGCGCGGTAGGGGAAGCGCTCGGCGGCCTCATGCGTAGTAACGCCGGTCAGCACGAGGATCGTCGCCATCCCGGCCTCCAGGCCCGAGACGATGTCGGTATCCATGCGATCGCCGATCATCGCCGCGGTCTCGGAGTGAGCATCGATCGCGTTGAGCGCCGAGCGCATCATCAGCGGGTTGGGCTTGCCCACGAAGTAAGGGTCCACGCCGGTTGCGCGGCTGATCAGCGCGGCGACCGAGCCCGTCGCGGGCAGCGGTCCCGCGACGCTGGGTCCCGTGGGGTCGGGGTTCGTCGCGATGAAGCGGGCGCCCTCTCCAATCAGCCTGATCGCTCGGGTGATGCGCTCGAACGAGTAGGTGCGGGTCTCGCCGAGAACCACGTAGTCGGGTTCGCGGTCGGTCAGCGTATAACCGGCGTTGTGCAGCGCGGTCGTCAGGCCGGACTCGCCGATCACGAAAGCCGAGCCGCCTGGTCGCTGGTCCTCGAGGAACCGCGCGGTCGCGAGCGCCGAGGTCCAAATCGCCTGCTCGGGGACCTCCAGGCCGCCTGCGGCGAGGCGGGCGACGAGGTCTCGTGGCGTGTAGATCGAGTTGTTTGTGAGCACCAAGAAGGGGCGGCCCAGCTCCCTCAGACGAGCCAGGAAGCGATCGGCGCCGGGGATCGCCTGATCCTCACGGACGAGCACCCCGTCCATGTCCATCAGCCACGAGCGAATCTCGCGATGGTGCTGCTCCAAGACGCTCAAGGATGACGCATGAACGGGACTGCGGTCTCTTGCGCCTCGTCAGAAACAGCCATAGCATGCATGGCCAAGCCCCACATGGAGGGGGGGACTCGATTCAGATGTAGGGGGGAAGGATGAGACGGACGTTCAAGGTCCTGCCGGTTTGTGCGGTCGTGGCCGCTTTCCTGGCGGCCGCCGGCTCGGCGTCGGCAATGAAGACGGTGTGTGCGAAAGGGTGCGCGTTCACCGGGATCCAGGCCGCGATCAACGCGGCGACGCCCGGCCAGACAATCACGGTCGGCCCGGGGCAGTACACCGAAAACCTGGTCGTGAACAAGGCCGTGACCTTGACGGGGGCGGGCAAGAACACCGTGCTCTACCCCGCGACCTCGACGCCGGTCTGCGGCGGCGGTTCGCTGTGCGGCGGCGCCGCGAGCAACATGATCCTGGTCCAGGCCGACAACGTGACGCTCTCGAAGCTCACGCTCGAGGGCGACAACCCGAACCTGACGAGCGGGGTCGTGCGCGCAGGAAAGGACATCGACGCGCGCAACGGGATCATCGAGAACCACGAACTCGGCAAATACACGAACCTCACGGTCTCGAAGGTGAGCGTCGCGGACGTCTACCTGCGGGGGATCTACGCCTCCTCGGGCGGGCACTTCGTCTTCAGCCACGACACCGTGTCCAACGTCCAGGGAGAAGAAGCCTCGATCGCGATGTTCGCCTTCGAAGGCGAAGGCGAAATGGATCACAACAAGGTCAGCGACGCGAACGACGCGATCTCCGAGAACTGGTCGAAGGGGACGCGCTTCATCGACAACGTCGTGACGAAATCGGGCAGCGGCGTGCACACCGACAACAACGGCGGCTCGGGCGGCGCGGCCGACACGATCGAAGGCAACAAGATCTCCTCGTGCAACACGAACGGGTACGGGATCTTCGTGTTCGTGCCCTATCTATCCGCGAGCGTGCACGCGAACAAGGTGAGCGGTTGCTACATCGGCATCGCCGCGTTCGGCGGGGCCGTCGGGGGGCAGGGCCCGCAGCTCTCGAGCAACAAGATCGACGGCAGCGGAGCCGCCACGACCGACCCGGCCGGCAGCTACGGCGTGTACCTCACGACCGATCAGCTCGGCTTTGAATTCGGCGAGCTGACCGCTTCGCTGACGGGCAACTCGATCAAGAACGCCGGCACCGGCCTGCTGGTCACGCAGAGCGAACCCACCCCTGGCCAGCCGGCGGGCGGACAGGCGACCGTGACCGCGTCGGGCAACTCCATCAAGGGCAACGGCACGGGCGCGAACGGCGAGCCCGGCACCGTGGTCGAAGCGAAGAACAACTGGTGGGGCTGCGCGCAGGGACCAAACAACAGCCCGCGCTGCGACACCGCGGTCGGCACGGTGAGCTACACGCCGTGGCTGACCAGCAAGCCGTAGATCACTGAGGCACTCGCCCGCCTGGGAGGCGGGCATGACGGCGGGAGAGTCCAGGACCGGGCTCTCCCGCCCGGAGTGCCCCGCGGAGCTGCTCAGCGGGACTGCGGCAGCTTGCGCGCGCCGCGCTTAAGCACGGGCGCGGAGGGAGGCGGGACCACGGGACCGACATCTCCGTCGGGCGCCTCGTCGAGATCGACGATCACGGGGGCGTGATCGCTCGGGCCTTTGCCCTTGCGCGCTTGGCGATCGACCCACGCGGCCTTGACCCGCTCGGCGAGCGCGTCGCCCGCGAGGATCAGATCGATGCGCATGCCGAGGTCCTGATGAAACATCCCGGCGCGGTAGTCCCAGTAGGAGAACACGCGCTCCTCGGGCCAGCGCTCGCGCACGACGTCGTGCAGGCCGAGCGCCTCCAACTCCGCTAGAGCTTTGCGCTCGCGGGGGGTGACGTGGGTATGGCCTTCATAGGCCTCCGGGTCAAAGACGTCGGCGTCCGTGGGGGCGATGTTCATGTCGCCACAGACGAGCGCGTCGCGCGGGCCAGCGGCCGCGACCGCCTCGCGCAGTGCGGCGAGCCAGGCGAGCTTGTATCGATAGTGCTCGGAGTCGGGCTCACGGCCGTTGGGCACGTAGACCGAGTGAATGCGAACGCCGTCGCACGTAGCAGCCACGGCTCGCGCCTCAGCGTGCGGAAAGCCGGGTCCGTCGGGCAATCCACCCGCCACTTCTTCGAGGCCGACACGTGAGAGGATCGCGACGCCGTTCCATTGCACCTCGCCGCAGAGCGCGAGCTCGTACCCGCGCGAGGCCAACTCCTCGCCGAGGAGTTTTTCGAACGCCTCGTCGGCGAGCTTGGTCTCCTGGAGACAAACGACGTCGGGGCGGCGTTCGTCGAGCCAAGGCAGCAAGCGCGGCACGCGCTGCTTGACGGAGTTCACATTCCAGGTCGCCACGCGCACGGGTGAACGTACGGTAGCTATTGGTACGATCGCAAACGATGTCGGCTGGCCCTTCCGATCAGCTGGATCACGTTCGAGATCAGCGGATTGCTTGGGTCACAGGCCTGGTCGGTCCGGCTGTGCTCCAGGCGGACCAGCCCCTTACGCACGAGTCCGAGGAGTTCGTGCTGCGCGGTCGCGCGGCCGTCACAAACGTGCTGAACCGAGTGGACGATCGGCTGCTCGTGGTGGTCGGTCCCTGCAGCGTGCACGACCCCGTCGCGGCGCTCGACTACGCGCAGCGGCTCCGTGTGCTCGCGCAGGAATTGGCGGAGGACCTGCTCGTGGTGATGCGGGTCTATTTCGAGAAGCCGCGCACGACGACGGGCTGGAAGGGCTTGATCAACGACCCACACCTCGATGACACGGGCGATGTGAATGAGGGTCTGAAGATGGCGCGCAAGCTGCTGCTGGAGGTAAGTGCGCTCGAGCTGCCGATCGGCTGTGAGTTCCTGGACCCGATCACGCCGCAGTACATCGCGGACGCCGTGAGCTGGGGGGCGATCGGAGCGCGCACGACCGAGAGCCAGATCCACCGTCAGCTCGCCTCAGGCCTGTCGATGCCGATCGGCTTCAAGAACCGCACCGACGGCAACGTCGCGGTCGCAGTCGACGCGGTCCGCGCCGCCGCGGTACCGCACACGTTCGCGGGGATCGACTTCATCGGCACGCCCGCGATCCTGCACACGCGTGGCAACCCTGACTGTCACGTGATCCTGCGCGGCGGGCGGGGAGCCCCGAACTACGACTCCGACGGGGTCGCCGACGCGCTCGAGCGGCTGCGCGCGGTGGGGTTGCCCGAGCGAGTGATCGTCGACGCCTCGCACGACAACAGCGGCAAGGATCACGAGCGCCAACCCGCGGTTACCGCCGACATCGGCGCCCAGGTCGCAGCGGGCAACTGCGCGCTCGTGGGCGTGATGCTCGAGTCGTTCATCGTCGCGGGGCGTCAGGAGTTGGAGGAGGGCAAGGCGCCCACCTACGGACAGTCGATCACCGACGCTTGCATGTCGTGGGAGACGACGGTCGGGGTGTTGAACGGGTTGGCGGAGGCCGTGCGGAGGCGGCGGGGGACCCCGGAAAGCTCGGCTGGCTAGCAGCCAGCCGTAGCGTCTTCGCCGGCGCGCGAGATCGCGTGCGGCATCAACTGCATCGTGCGGGCGACACCGACATTGCCTGCGTTCGTGACGAGGATCAAACCGCCGACACCGCCGAAATCCGACTGCACCGTCTGGAGGGCTTGTGCGGCGGCCGCTTGAGGGTCCGCGCCGGCGGCCTCGACCACCGAGAGCGCGGCACACGCGCGGGCGAACGACTCTCCGTCGCCGGTGCACGAGCAGGCGCCTTGGTGATTTGCGTAAGTACCCCCGCCGACGATCGGCGAGTCGCCGACGCGCCCCGGACGGGTCCCCGCGATGCCTCCGGTACTGGTCGCCGCCGCGAGCCTTCCCTGTCCGTCGAGCGCGACAGCACCGACAGTGTTGCCGGCATGCGTGCCGGGCTGAGGGCTGAGGATTTCCGCGCGACGCTCGTCGAGGATCATCGAATCGGGAGCGGCCGGCGTGAACCCGCGTTCGACCGCGAACCGCGATGCGCCGTCTGCGACGAGCAGGTGGTAGTGCCCGTCCTCCATTACCTCGCGGGCCACGTCGATCGGGTGGTGAAACGGTGGGAGGCACGCAACGGCGCCCGATCGCATCGTGGCGCCGTCCATCACGCAGGCGTCGAGCTCGAGGGTCCCGTCGGATGTCAAGACCGCACCGGTACCGGCATTGAGCGCGGGGTCGTCCTCGAGAACGCGCACGGCGGCGATGACGGCGTCGATCGCGGTGCCACTCGACAGGGCCAAGCGTCCGGCCTCGGCGGCGCGGACGCATGCGGCAAGGCCCGCGTCGGTGCCCGTGCGCCAATCCCCGGCGCCGCCGTGGACGACGACTACCGGCGTGCTGTCCATTTGGCGAGACCCACTAGGCGACGCCGGTCGTTCGAGCCGGCAGCTCACGCTCGATCGACGTGGCAGCATCGAGCACGAGCGTGTCGGAATGCCGAGCACCGCAAAGCTGCACGCCCAGTGGCAGGCCATTGGGATCGACGCCGGTCGGGATCACGGCGGCGGGAATCCCCGCGAGGGCCGCGGGCACCGAGTACACGTCGGCGAGGTACATCGTCATCGGGTCGGTGAGGCGCTCGCCGAGTCGCCACGCGGGGGTCGGAGAGACAGGTGAAAGCACGACATCCACTTGTGTGAACGCCGATGCGAACTCCTCGATCAGGAGTGTTCGCACCCGGCAGGCACGGTCGTAATAGCGATCCTCGTAGCCCGCGGAAGACGCGAACGTACCGAGCATGATCCGCCGCTTGGCCTCGCGCCCGAAGCCCTCCGTGCGCGAGTCGACGAGGACCTCTTCCCAGCTTGAGGCCTCGGGCGAGCGATATCCATAGCGGACACCGTCGTATCGCTCTAGATTGCCGGCCGCCTCGACCGAGGCGATGATGTAGTAAGCCGAGAGCGCGTGACGAGTAGTCGGAAGCGACAACTCGCTGACGCTCCAGCCCAAGGTCTCCGCGACTCGCGCGACCTCCTCGACGGCTTCCCGCACCGCGCTGTCGCACTCGGGACTGAGGTACTCCGCCGGCAGACCTACCTTCAGCGGCCGGTCGAGCGACTCGACCTCCCGATCGGGCGCCGGGAGCGCCGTGGCATCCATCGCGTCGGGTCCGACGATGATCTCGAGCAGCGCCCTCGTGTCCTGGACCGTGGTGGCGAGAGGCCCGACTTGGTCCATCGAGGAGGCGTATGAGACAACGCCGTAGCGCGACACGTTCCCGTAAGAGGGGCGAAAGCCGACTACTCCGCACAGAGCAGCGGGCTGGCGCACTGAACCCCCGGTATCGGTCCCGAGTGCCCACGGCACCATCCCGGCGGCGACCGCGGCCGCGGAGCCGCCGCTGCTTCCTCCCGGCACGTGCTCTGGGGCGCGAGGGTTACGTGTAGAGAAAACGGCCGAGTTCTCGGTGCTGGACCCGAACCCGAACTCGTCCATGTTCGTCTTGCCCACGATGAGCAGTCCCGCCGCCTGCAGCCGCTCTACGACCGTCGCACTGAAGGGGGTGACGTAGTCCCGCAAGATTCGGGAACCACAGGTCAACGGCTGGCCCGCGACCGCGATGTTGTCCTTTACGGCGATGGGCACGCCAGCAAACGGGGGCACCTCGTCCCCTTTCGCGCGGGCATCATCGACTCGACTCGCTGCCTCGCGAAGCGCCTCAGGATCGGCGCGCGTGATGAACGCGTGCAGCTCATCATCGGTCGCGTCGATCGCCGAGAGGGTTGCATCGAGCAGCTCGACGCTGCTCAGCTCGCGCTCGGCGAGAGCCTGGCTCATGCTGGTCGCGGTATCCGGCGCGTTCACGGGCGAAAGCCTAGCCGACCCCGATGTGGCGCCTACCGCCCTCAAGCCGTGACGGCGCGAGGCCGACATCATCTGTGTGAGCCCCTCCGCCAAGGGAGCCGTCGCGCCTTTTGTCAGGCGCCCAAGCGTTGGCAGCCGCCCTGTGGGGGCGGACGGATCCAAGCCCTGGCCTACGGGGGTGGATCGGTTCCATGCGAGGGGTCGATCTGAGCAGCTAGCGCTCATCGGGCTGCTGTCGATACTCGCTGCAGGCGTCGTCCTGAGGGTCGTTTTGATGCTGGCCTGGAGCCCGGCGTTCATGGGATTTCCGGACGCGTCGGCCTATGTCTCGATGGCGAGCAAATCGCTCTGGGCCGACCCCACCCACGAGGTGGGCTACGCGCTCTTCCTGCGCGACCTCCATGTCCTGGGTGGCGTGCTGTGGCCCACGATTGCGATTCAGCACATCCTCGGACTCGCCAGCGCGGTCTTCTGGTGGTTGATCATCCGGCGTTGTGGCGGACCGCCCTGGCTAGCGCTTATTCCGGCGGCCGTCGTGGCGTTGGACGGGGGCGAGATGTTCCTCGAGCACAGCACGATGAGCGAGTCGCTGTTCATCTTCCTGCTGTCGGCCGGGTTGTACTGCGCGGTGCGCGGTCTGGAGGGGGACCGAGCGCGTTGGGCGGGCGCGGCAGGGCTGCTGCTGGCGGTCGACTGCACGGTACGAGTAGTCGCGCTTCCGCTCCTGGCCATCCTGCTGCTGTGGCTAGTCCTGATATCAGGAGGCGATCTGCGGCTGCGGGCTCGAAGGGCGGGTGCGGCAGGGGCGTGCGCTGTGGTGATCCTCGCTAGCTACGCGATCGTCCAGCACGGGCAGACGGGATATTGGGGGCTGACCACCCCGGCGGGTGCGTGGAACCTCTACAGCCGAGTTGCTCCCTTCGCCGACTGTCACGAGTTCAAGCCACCACCTGGCACGGCGGTCCTCTGCGAGCAGGCGCCGCCCGCGCAGCGAACCGCAAGTGTCGCGGACTACGCATACAGCTCGGTCTCGCCGGCAGTCAGGGCATACAGCTGGGGCAACGGGCCCTACTCGGCGACGCCGAGTGAGAACCGCGAGCTTGCGAGCTTCACGCGGGCGGTGATGCTCCATCAGCCGGTCGACTATCTGGAGGCGGTGCTCGAAGGGATGACGGCTTATGTGACGCCGGCGCGCATCGAGTTCGCCAACCGGTCCGAGTTGGCGCCCGACGATCAGTTCTTCTTCCACCGGGCCTTGTTTGACCCGACGACACTTGCCTCAGCCGCGCGGACAGCCCTGCCTTACTACGGAGAGCACTCCTTTCACGAGAATCGCTCGCTGATGAGATTCGTGTTCGCTTATGAGTCGACGTTCCGCGTGACGGGACCGATCATGGCGGCGATGATGATCCTGTCGCTGTTCGCCTTGTTCGCACCGGCCGGTCAAGCCAGGCGGATAGCTCGACTGCTGTTCCTGGTTGCTTGGGTCTCGCTGATCGTGCCGCCCGCAACGCACGAGTGGGATGCGCGCTACGCGATTCCCGCGCTCGGGCCGTTGGCCGGTGTGGGGGCGCTTGGAGCTTGGCAGCTTGGCCGGGTCGTGGGGCACGGGCGACGGGTAGTCCGGCGGAGCCGCGTGCTAGTCGGAGCCCGCGTCTAGGTGATCGGCTGGAGCCGGCCGTCCGCCTCGGCGGCCGAGTGCTCACTCGACGATCACGAGCAGTGGCTTGCCCTTCTCGACGATGTAAGTGGCGAGCTCCGCAGCGTTTCCGCTGCCGATGTTCCTCACCGAGTGGACGGTCTCAGATGGGACCAGTAGAACCTCGCCAGCGTTGAAGGTGGCAGGCTCCTGGCCGTCGATCGAGTATTCGAGCGTCCCCTCCAGCACGTAGATGATCTCCTCGCCCGGATGCTTGTGCCTGATCGGCGCGTCCGGAGCGATGTCGACGCGGTTCTGGATCATCTCGCGTCCGGGGATGCTGAGGTCGGAGCGCTGAAGATCGGTGCGCGTGAGGCCGGGCACCTGCGCGATGGTCATGTCAACCTCCGTAGGTCAGGATCTCTGTCAGTATGAGCGTCGTTATGGGGTAATCATCGCGCCCGTGAGCACATGGTGTGGGCTCGGTCGATATCGGGCACATGTCGGGATCAGCGGGGCAACGTCCGGGTTGCAGCACGATGCTCGCGGGTCCCTCTCCCGAAGGCACGAAAGGAGCGCTCATGTCTGACGAAACCCCGACGGTCGTGCTGGTGCACGGCGCGTTTGCCGATGCCTCGAGCTGGAACGGCGTCATCGAGCTGCTGCAGGCCGAGGGCGTGAAGGTCACCGCCCCGGCGAACCCTCTGCGCGGCATTGCGATCGACTCCGCCTACATCGCTAGCGTGCTCGCCGAGACGGCAGGCCCCGTACTGGCCGTCGGTCACTCCTACGGCGGCGCCGTGATCACCAACGCGGCGACCAACGCGGCGAACGTCGTGGGCCTCGTGTACGTCGCGGCTTTCGCGCCGGATGAGCGTGAGGTGCTGGGCCAGATCACGGGAGATTCAAAGGACAGCGTGCTCGACACTGCGCTCGTCCCTCTTCACTATCCGGCGCCCGACGGCGGCGAGGCTCTGGTGGAGTTCGCGATCGATCCCGCGAAGTTCCGTGACGCTTTCGCCGCTGACCTCCCCGCCGAGCAGACCGCGATTATGGCCGCAACCCAGCGCCCGGTCGCAGAAGCGGCTTTTTCCGAGCCGTCTAGTGCACCCGCCTGGAAGCAACTGAAGTCCTGGGCAGTCGTCGCGTCTTCGGACACCGCGGCCGGCGCCGACGTAGTCCGCTCCATGGCAGAGCGTGCCAGCGCAACCATCACCGAGATCGAGGCGTCTCACGTGGTCATGATTTCCAAGCCCAGGGCCGTGACCGACGTGATCCTCGAAGCGTTGGCCGCCGTCGGGTAGGCGCAGGCCGGCCGGCGATCTCTCGTGCCGGAGGACCTACGTGCTGAGCGCCGCCTGCAGTGTCGAGACGAATCCGTCGAGCTTTGCGTCGCGCAGGCCGGCGAAGAAGTCGTCATAGTCGACGGGCGAGAGGAAGTAGAACTGGTAACGCCTCTTGTCACGCTTGGCCTTGAGCATCTCGTTGACCTTCACGAAATACTCTTGCGCGTAGACGAGCTTGCCCCGGTTCTGGTTGGTGATGTCGTTGTTGTCCTTTACCTCGACCACGACGACCTCGTCGCCGCCGTCGCGCAGCAGAAAGAAGTCGGGGTTGAAGGAGCCACGCTTCGAGCGGCCATTGCCGTCGGGCTGGTAACCGTACTCAATGCTGAAGAAGCCCACGTCGGGCGCCTTGACCCACGCCTTGACGGCCGCCGCGTTGTCGGGGTTTAGCAGCAGTCGCTCCACGAAGAGCCGCTCAGGGGCGTACGCGGTCAGCACGACGTTGACGGGGGACTTGAACAGGTAGGAGTTGTGCACCCGCTGCATGTGCGTTGGGACCTCGATAGCCTCCGCCTTGTTCAGCGCTGCTGCGTCGTCCGGCGTACCAAGGGTCGGTGACCCCTCATCATGGAACAGAGCGAGGTGCGCCGTCAGCCCGCTGATGCGCTCACGCACGGGACCCATGTCGCCAGTCGACACGGTTTCGAGCCCCGCTGGCTGTTGGGACCACACCGCGCCGGCACGGGTCTGCTTCTGGCGCAGTGAGCCAAACGCCGACAGGATGAGCTGCCGGTTCTCCTGGCTGACCGCCGTACCCTTGATGTTCAGGCGCTTGAGCGCCTCGCGGATCAGCCGCTCGACGCGCTTCTTCGAGTAAGCCTTCAATAGGTCACCGCCGGTGACCTGGTCGTGGACCATCATCCGCTTTCGGACGTCGGTGACGACCGCAGCCATTGGGTAGTAAGTCTCTTCTACCAGCGTAGTGAGAACGACCTTGCGCTTGGCGTCCGAGACTGACACGAACTCGGTGTCCTCCGGCGCGTCGCGCTGTGGGCGCAGATTGATGTTAGTGATGTCCTTGGGCTTCTCGACCTTCTTGGGCTGGATGCCGGTCGGCACGTCCTTGTAGTTCAGCCGGTGAAGCTCAAAGTGGTCCACCGGCCGGCCTTCGGTCGGACGTTGGGCGATAGTCGTCTCCTGATCGAGCACCTCGGCAACGAGCTCTTCGACGTCAGCCGACCACTTCTGGTGGTTAAAGACGTACACGCGCGGCTCGGCCTGGATGCCGTCCGGTCGCCGCAGGCCGCGCCCGAGCACCTGAGAGATGAGCAGCTTGGAGTTAAACGCGCGCTTCTCATGGGGGTAAATCTGAAAGACGTTCTTGACGTCCCAGCCCTCGGAGAGCATCGACACCGAGACAATCCACTCGACGGGGCTCGTCTTGGCGTCGACGCTGTCAAGTTTGAGCACGTTCTTCTCGTGCTTGGGTGAGGATGTGACCAGCAGTACGCGCTCCTCGGCCTCAGCGCGCCCTCCCTTCAGGCGCTTGGCGAGGAAGGCGACCAAGTTGTCCGCCAGCTGCTCGGCGGAGTTGATGTTCTTGGTAACCGCGATAGTCAGCGGCTTCAGCGGCTTGTAGGTCTTGCGGTTCTCCTCGTGCTGAGCGAGCACCTTTTGGAAGCGCTCGTCATCGGTGCTTGACTCGTCCTTGGCGACGTAGAAGACGTCCTTGACCCAGCGATCGTTGATGGCGTCGCGGATGGAGTAGCGGTAGACGACGTCGGCGAAGTATTCGTTGCCGACATAGCAGGTGCCAGACAGCCCGACGTGGTAACGGAACCCATACGCCGGGCTTGCGATGAACTCCTTCCACTTCTTGAGCTTGGCGTCGCTAGGGCTGTGGACGTGGTGCGCCTCGTCTGACAGCACCAGCGTGCTCGCCCCGAGACCCTCAAACGAGTCGCGGATGGATGATCCCGTCGTCTCGTAGACGGCGTGGATGTTCTCAATGCAGATTTGGCCCTCCTTGACCGTCTGCGTCGCGTCGACGCGCTCGGGCAGGCGCGTGCCGGCACCCTGGGGGAGCAGCGCTGTCAGGTCGGAGTCGGCGAGCAGGTCGTCGAACTTGGCGATGAGGCCGTTCTCGATGGTGACCGACGGGCAGAGCAGCAGCACGCGGTTGACCAGGCCCTCGTTGAGCATGATGCGGGCCACACAGAACATGACGTAGCTCTTGCCGGTGCCGGTCGCCAGGTCCAGCGAGCAGGCGAGCTTGTCTGGGAACGGCAGCCGCTCCAGCAGCC
Organism: Solirubrobacteraceae bacterium; assembly: GCA_035507305.1. Lineage (GTDB taxonomy): Bacteria > Actinomycetota > Thermoleophilia > Solirubrobacterales > Solirubrobacteraceae > Palsa-744. The sequence goes on from DATJOE010000103.1 coordinate 19,166, forward strand.
GCCCGACCGTGCCGTAGCGGCGCTCCAGTCCTGGGGTCGACGCAAACGCCTCTTCGGCCAGCTCCTGCGTATTTGCGTAGCGTCCACCGGCAAGGAAGATGAGCGATGTGCGGATGGCCTCATACGAGTACTCGCGCCCTGCGACGACCTCGCGGATGAACTCGTCGTAGGCGTCGAGATTGAACCTCGACGGGTCGTAGCTCTGCGACACCGGCAGGATGAGGTCGTCGACGGCGAACTGGTCAACGGTGAGCTTCGCCTTCGGCATCATGTCACCGTCTCGATCAGCTCGGCGTCCTCAGCCGTGGGCTCCTCGGACTGCTTCTTGCGCCGCGGGATGCGTGGCTTGGCGCCAGCCTTCACCTTGGCGATATCGACGGTCTCGCGCAGCTCGTTCCCATGCGTGTCCAGGTAGATGACGAGCATGCGCTCACCGAGCGTCTTGGTCGGCAGCGAGAACGTCCAACCCTCCTCTTCGACCTCGTCGCCGAAAAAGTAATCGGACACCTTGAACGTTTCGCCGTCGTAGTTGCGGTCGACCATGACCATCGCAAGGTCCAAGCGACCCTTCTCTTCCAAACCATCGAAGTCGTCGGGGTCCAGACCACCTCGCATGAAAGAGCGCACGACGCCGTAGAGCTTGGCGCCGTTGGTGACGTACCGTGCGTCGGCCTCCGGCAGCTGCATAAAGTCGAACCCGAAGGTGTCCATCGGGTCGTTGACCAGGTTCTCGGAGAACGGCTGGTCTGGCAGCTTGAAGCGTCGGCCGTGCAGCACCTCTATGACCGAGTAAGGGACGCGCAGGATGAAGAACGTGACCTTGTCGACGGTCACGACGTCCTCGAAGAGGCCGGGGTCGCAGGAGGCGACCGGCACGACCACGTACACCGAGCCGGTCACCTTGCCTTTCAGGCGGCCGTGCAGGGATTCGATGTATGCGCGGCCCATCTCCATGTCCGGCGCGTCCTGGAACGGGAAGAAGTGGACCGAGTCGCCCTTGCGGGTGCCGGCCATGTGGACGCCGCCGATGGTGTGGGGTTGCTCGCGACACCCGAACAGCTCCAGACAGAACTCCTTGAAGCCGCCAAACGACAGCTTGTCGACGAGCGCGTTGTCGTACAAGCCGGCGGAGCACAGCTCGAACGGCTTGGGCTCGATGGTCTTCGTGCGTCGACCCTTGCCCTCGACCATCGATAGCAGCCGGCGCTGCGTGATGTAGATGGCAAGCTTCCCGACGTCGTTGACAATCCAGCGCCGCCCAAGCCGCTCGGCCACCTCGGCAGTCGTGCCCGACCCGGAGAAGCAGTCAAGCACGAGGTCGCCCTCGTCAGTCGAGGTGCGGATGATGCGGTCCAGCAGCGCGGGCGGCTTCTGCGTCGGATAGCCGAGCCGATCGCGCGAGAGGTTATGCATCGGGCGAATGTCGTTCCAGACGTCCTGCAACGCCATCCCGGGGAGATCCTCGGGGTAGTCCTTGCGCCGCGGCATCCCGTCTTCCTTCTTGGGCCAGTGCACGTTGCCAGCGGCGTCGAGGTTGTCCAGCTCAGACGGCGGCACGGCCCAGTGGCGACCTTTGGCGTCGACATCGATGCCGCGCCACGGGTCACCGGTCTCGCCACGCCGTCGCCCGCTGCCCGTCAGGTCGGTGCGCTTCCAGCGACGACCGTCGCTGTCGGTCTGATCGAAGAACACCTCCAGGTACTCCTCGTCGTAGGGCTGATAGAGCTGGTTCCACTTGTAGTGGCGGCTCTTGGAGTAGAACAGGATGCTGTCGTGCACCGGGCCGTGGCGCCCGGCGGAGCTGTGCGCGCTCGTGCGCTTCCAGACGATTTCTGCGCGGAAGTTGTGCTCGCCGAAGAGCTCGTCGAGGATGACCTTGATGTAGTGGCTCTTGCGCGTGTCCAAGTGGACGTACATCGCGCCGTCCTCGGTTAGCAACTCGTGGAGGAAGATGAGCCGCTTGCGGATGAACTCCACAAACGCCGCGCCAGCAATCTTGTCGCGGTAGGCGCGGGCCCCGCGCGTCGAGCGGAACTCCTGCTTGGAGGCGAACGGAGGGTCGATGTAGGCCAGCCGCACCCCGTTGGTGCCGTCGGCGTTTTGCAGCTCGCCACGGTTCTTCATCTCCAGCAGCGTCTTTAGGACCTGAAGGTTGTCACCGAAGATGAGCTTGTTCGTCCAATCGCCGTCAGCATGCCCGAAGCGCTTGAGCGGCTGGAACGGCACGCCCATGGTTTCTGCCAACACCAGGCTCTTCGGATCCTTCGCCGCGTAGGCGAGCTCGTACTCCTTGGCCTGCCGAAACAGAAGCGGTCGCAGGTACTCCTCTAGGTACTCGCCGCGGCGCAACCGCTCCGCGATAATCTCGATTTCGTCGACTGACAGCCGAGCGTTGTTCTCCTCTCCCGGCACGAGAGGCGACTTTACTATCGGCACTGCCAGATAGCTTGGCGCGTCCGCCGTCAGCTCGGCCAGGCGACGGTCTCGGGCGAACCGCGGCCTCCGAGGACCACTTCAGCCGCTGGATGGCGTCTGCATCAAACTCGTGCTCGATCCGCGTCCTGGCGGTTGACGAACGCATGCACCTCCTCGTCCGGCACCGCCCAGTCGAACCTGCCCTCATCGTCCTCGACAACCGTCGAGCGAGGCGATCACCGAATAGATCAGCTTGGCCATATCTCCACTCCAGTCGGCTGGTTCCGTTGCGGCGCGGTCGCACACGCTGAGACCGCGATCCGCCGGCCAAAATCATTGACACGGCTTGACCCGGGCTCGGATAGGCGTATGCTACGGTGTCGCACATGGACATCGGCGTGAGGGATCTGCGCAACCAGACGAGCAGGGTGATCGACGCCGTGAGAGCAGGCGAGAGAGTGACGCTTACCGTGCATGGGGAGCCGGTCGCGGACATCGTGCCCCACGGACGTCGCGCACGCTGGCTATCTGGACCCCACCTGCGCGATCAGCTGACCGATCGCGCCGCCGATGCAGCTCTGCAGGATGAGCTGAACGATCTCGCGGGCCAAACGCTCGAGAGCCTTTGAGCACACCTGAAAGCGGCCTCCTGGACACCTCGGTGTTCATTGCGCGTGAGACGCGACGACCGCTGGGAGAACTACCAGCGCACGTAGCGGTTTCGGTCGTCACGATCGGCGAGCTTCAGCTCGGCGTACTGGCGGCGGAGGAGCCGTCCGCACGAGCACGCCGCGCCGACACGCTCGCGCTCGCCAGGGCCGCTGATCCCATTCCTGTCAGTGAGGCGGTGATGGTCGCCTGGGCACGGTTGGTGTTTGAGTGCCGTCGCGCTGGGATTCATCGAACCGTGAAGCTCACCGACGCATTGATCGCCGCGACCGCTATCGCGCACGGCCTACCCGTCATCACCCAAGATGAGGATTACAGCCTGATCGCGGACGCACATTCCGAGCTGCGAGTGATAAGCGTCTGAGCGGTAGCGGGGCCTCGCTGGGCGCTCCGGCGGGCACGCTATTAGTTGAAGACAGTTGTCATGAGCGAAACTGGGCGGCGCGCAAACCGAACGCTGATGGTCGCCCAAGCGGGCCACCACCATCGGATACCTCTCGCGCTCGCACATCACCCGACTCGGTTCGTCGAAAGCGCGCTGGCCGAAGTGCCAGTCGTCAAATCGTCTTGATTGACGAGCCGCTTTAAGTTCACACCTCGCTATTCACTGTCGGCGACGCCACCTCTTCCAAGCTGCCCGGCGTGCCGCTGACAAAGCGTCATCCCTGACCCGGCCGGATGACCGATGACGTATATGCCATCTACCAGGCGTCACCTCATACTCTTCGAAGTCGGCGCTTTTGAAGACAACGGTGCATGCTGGACGAATTGAATCCAGTTTGATCTTTGGATTATTCAGTAGTGGTTCGTTGCGCGCCGTCCGCATTGCTGTTGTCCCGTCGAGACGGGCTAGCTGCGCCTCCATGTCGACACTGTCTATGCGGTAGACGATGACTAGCCCACATAAGTCATCGAACACACCAAAGAGCCAGTATCCATTGGCACGAAGCCGGTGCATCTCCCTCGCAGAGATGCACCGGCTAGTGGAGAAGTGGGGGGAGACTCCCTCTTTCAGGCGCACGCTCTTTATCTCGACCTTCTCTCCCGTTTTGGGATCTACGGCGTCGTGATAGCCAGTTCCGGGCTTCCATATGAGCCCAGCCTCAGCGCAGATCGCAGCCTCTCGCATGAACAAGTCGCCACGCAAGTTCGATACTCCGAGTTGCGCGCTGAGTATCTCGTAAGCCCTAGCCATGCTTTGGGTGGCGTCCTGCAACGCTGCCTGACGGCGGCGATCGGAGAAATCGACGCCTGCGGGCGGCTCGCTGTTGATGCCTTGGTTATCTCCACGCTCAGTCGAGTGCCCCGACACGAGGGCGCTGCTGGCTAGTTCCAAAGCAGAGAGACGCAGTCCGAGCGCGAACTTGATTGCTGTCACCGGTGAGGAGATTACGCTGCTGAGCTCGGCTCGCCACTCGTCACCCCACTCCTCTTGGAGGTCCGGTGGCAGCGACTCAATCGTCGCGTCAACGCTGGCGGTGATACGCCTCTGGATGTAGCCTCGAACCTCATCGACGGCCAGTGCGCGAACAACCGTTATTACGCCCGCAGCGAGCGTGACAACGATCGGGAGGAGGACGTTCACGCCAGCCCTGGGCGTGGTCGCGGTTTGGCGCCCTCTCGGTATGGATGCCCCTGCATCAGCGCGAGCTGTTGGTCGAGCGCGTGTCGAGCAGCAACCGCGCCGCCGCCGGTCAGGCGATATAGACGTCTACGAGGTCGCCCTTCGGCGACAGGGTCAATGTCCTCCCACCGGCGCTCGAGCCAGCCTGCCTGCAAAAGCCGAGCGAGGATCGGATAAATCGTCCCTGGCTTGAGCCCTGAGTGCTTAGACAGCTCAAGCCCATACCACTCGGCGTCTGGGGCAAGGCAGATCGAGCC
>DATJOE010000104.1:0-14687 GCA_035507305.1 Solirubrobacteraceae bacterium
GGCGCTCACTACCCACGGTGGGCGCATGTCCGGCGAGGACATGCGCCCCGCCCCGCCCTCGGTCCACGACCAGGTCCTCTATCGCGCGCCCGCCCCTGCACCGGGGAGATCTGGGGCGGTGCTGATCGACGAGCAGGAAGCGTCCTCGCGGCCGCCCTCGTCGCGATCGCCGCGCACGCAACCGCAACCGCCTGCCCATGACCCGCCGGAGCGCGAGCCCGTGGCGAGCGCGGCGCACAGCGAGATCCCGAGTCGTGGCGAGCCACGCCCACTTCCCTGGGAGATCCCGCTGACGCCTGCAGTGTCCAGCACTGGCGCCGAGCACGATCCGAGGACACCTGTCCATCGCGGCGCCCACGGCGAGGACACGGTGCTGCGCGTCTCGCGCGGCCCCGTCGTGTCCGACGATGACCGCGTTCGCTGAGTCCCGTTAAGGCGTCTAAGGGGAGACGGTGGAGGCGCCGCCGGCGCTTGCCGCGGCCGCGGCTTCTTCGGCCGCGCCTGGCGGCAAGCCGAGCGTGGGTGTGTTCGGCACGCTGCCCACGACGCGCGTTGAGAGTCGCGCCGTGTCGGTCATCCCGAGAGTGCTCGCCGCGCTAAGCGTCAGATCCCACTGTGCGCCGTTGCTTGCGTAGGGGCCGCGGTCGATCACCGGCAGCGTCGCCACGTGCCCTTTGTAGTTGAACTTGACCAGCGTGCCGCAGGGCAGCGTGCGATTCGCGACACCCACGACCGCCGGGGTGAGCGTCTGACCGCAGGCGGTCGTCTGGCCGTAGAAGCCCGGGCCGAACCAGGTCGCCAGAGCGGGCTTGTGCACGGTGGGCGTCGGCGCCGCGGCAACCGAAACGCCGCCCGTCGCAGCGAGCGCGTCGCTCGTCGCGCAACCTGCGCAGGCGCTCGCAACGAGCACGGCAACGATCGATATCTTCAAAAACGGGTTACGCATCAGTGTCTTGCCTACGGGGTGAGCTGACGGGCTCGCGCCACACTTCCGGCGCTACGACCGCGATGCAGTCGATTCGCCCCCGCGCGCCTATTACGACCGGCGCACAATGGGTCCCCCGTCTCCCTTGACCTGAGTCAAAGGAGCTCGGCGTGGGCGCAAGTATACAGAAGACCTTTAGCGAGCTTTGCGGAGCTTGCCCGGGCGCTCAGCTGCCAGGGAGGCGCGAGAAGACGTCCTTGAACAGGCGCTCGCTCGCCGACAGCCCAGCCTTTGCCAGCTCGCTGACCAGCTCGGCCGCCGAGGCTACTAGCTCGGGTCCACCCGGGGGAGCCACTGGGCTGTTGGGGCGTTCGCCCTCGCACTCGTAGCCCTGGCGTGGCGCGGGCTCCGCGACCGCCGGAGATCGGCGAGTCGTTGTCGGGCGCTTCGCCGTCTGCGAGCCAGCCCGCGAGCGCTGCTTGCGAACTGCATCGGAGGGACGGGACGTGGCGCCCGAGGACTTCGCCCGCGTGCTCGCCGCCGAATCACCGACTGGCGCCGGTCGGGTCCCTCCGGACGGTCGCGTCGTTGGCTTCGTGTTCGGGGAACTCTTCGTGGTGGCACTCGCCGTGTTCTGCGTACGAGCGCCGCTCGTCGCACGGGCTTTCGGCGCGGCGCGACGTTTGCTCGGCGCCGACTTGGGCGTGGCCGCTAGCGCTTGTTCGGCGGACTTCCCCCTCGCGGGCTTGACTTCCGCGAGCGTCGCCCTGCCGTTCGGGCTCGTCGCATCCCTCGCCGCTGCGCGGCGTGCGCTCGCGCGTTGCGGGCGCGTGCGGGGCAGCTTCGCGAGCACACCGCCGTCCTCCGGCGGTGTGCCGTTGGTCTCTTTGCTCGCGTCCGCATCCGTCATCTTCACATCATTGCTTAAGCTCGCCTCCGGGCGCGGTTGTGATGACACCGTGGCTAGTGATGTCAAGAACGCCGCAGCGTGCTGCAAGCGGCCGCGCAGACCGTTGAGAACAACCGGGGTAACGCGTTAGCATGGGTCTCTGCAACGGACGCAGGTTTTGCAACGTTGGGCGACTCTTAGCCGTACGCCCTGGGTGGTGCCGTCCTTGGCCGGCACCGGTTAGGTCTTTGGTGATGGTCGTCGTTGTCGAGCGACTCAGAGAAACGGGAGCAGATGTCAGTAGTCGAGCTGCAGGAGCTGGATGAGGTCAAGGGCCTGCTTGCGAAGGGCCAGCAGGTTGGAGTGCTCTCCTACACGGAGATATCCAAGGCAATGTCCGAGCTCGACCTGGACGAGTCAGATGTAGAAGAGCTGCACGGCTTCCTCGAGAAGGCCGAGATCGAGCTCGTCGAGGACATCGACCCCGCGACTGCCGCCGCCTCACAGGTGGAGCGCGCGCCTGACAAACGAGGTCGGCGCAAAGCGAAAACCGCGCTCGATCTGAAGCCGGACATGACTACTGACTCGTTGCAGTTGTTCCTCAAGGACATCGGCAAGGTACGTCTGCTCACGGCCCAGGAGGAGGTCGATCTCGCCAAGCGCATCGAGCGCGGTGACCTCGACGCCAAGCAGAAGATGGTCGAGTCCAACCTGCGCCTCGTCGTCTCGATTGCCAAGAACTACCGCAACCAGGGGCTGCCTTTCCTCGACCTAATCCAGGAGGGCACGCTCGGGCTCGTGCGCGCTGCTGAGAAGTTCGACTACCGCAAGGGCTTTAAGTTCTCGACGTACGCCACATGGTGGATCCGCCAGGCGATCGCCCGTGCGCTCGCCGATAAGGCTCGCACGATCCGCATCCCGGTCCACGTCGTCGAGAAGCTCAACAAGATCGGCCGCGCCGAGCGCAAGCTCGTCACCGAGCTCGGTCGCGAGCCCACTGCGGACGAGATCGCCGAGGTCACCGGCATCGACCCCGAGGAGGTCGACTCGATCAAGCGCTCCGCCCAGGCGCCCGTCTCGCTGGAGAAGCCCGTCGGTGACGAGGAGGAGTCCGAGTTCGGCCAGTTCATCGCCGACGAGCGCGCCGAGTCCCCCTACGAGCGCGCCGCCGAGATCCTCACCAAGGAGGCGCTGCGCGAGGCGCTCGAGAACCTCTCCTACCGCGAACGTCGCGTGCTCGAGCTGCGCTACGGCCTCGGCGGCGAGCACCCGCGCACGCTTGATGAGGTTGGACGCACGTTCAACGTCACGCGCGAGCGCATCCGCCAGATCGAGAATCAGTCGCTGAAGAAGCTGCAGTCGCTCGCGGAGGCCCAGAAGCTCCGCGACGTCGCGTGACGCGCGAATCTTTGCAGGCAACTCCTCTTGCGATAACGGTCCCGCGGAGCGGGGTGGCGTCTCAGGCTTTTGTTGATTGATAGCGAACGTATATACGGCGGCGTATATGCGATTGCTATCGCTCGATGCAATTGAAGTGCCCCTGCGCTCGTCCGATAGGGGCGGGCGCGCCGAGTCCCCGTCCATAGCCTCATTGACCGCTCAAGGCGCGAGTCGCGGATGCCGATCAGACCTGCATGATCGACGTCAAGCAGACGCTGCGCGAGTTGGTGGAGAAGGGTGGCTCGGACCTGCATCTGAAGGTGGGCTCCGCGCCTTTGTTTCGTGTCAACGGCGAGCTAGCCGGAGATGAGGGCATACAGGCGCTCACGGCCGAGGACACCGAGCAGGCGCTGAGACAACTGCTGGACGACGACGGCAAGCTCGACGAGTTCGCCTCCGAGCACGAGGTCGATTTCTCCTTCGAACTTCCCGGCGTGGCGCGCTTCAGGATCAACGCCTTCCAGCAGCGGGGCGTGATCTCGATGGCCTGTCGCGCGATCCCCCACAAGATCTCCACGATCGAAGAGCTTTCGCTTCCCGAGGTCGTCACAGAGCTCGCGAATGAGGAGCGCGGCATCGTGCTCTTGACCGGCACCACCGGTTCGGGCAAGTCGACCACGCTCGCGGCGATGATCGACCACATGAACCACACTATGAGCAAGCACATCGTCACGATCGAGGACCCGATCGAGTTCGTGCACGCCGATAAGCGCTCGGTGATCAACCAGCGCGAAGTCGGCATGGATACCGCCTCCTTTAAGCGTGCTTTGCGGCGCGTGCTGCGTCAGGACCCCGACGTGATCCTGATTGGGGAGATGCGCGACGAGGAGACGGTGCAAGCGGCGCTCTCCGCCGCCGAGACCGGGCACCTTGTGCTCTCAACGATCCACACAGTCGACGCTTCCGAGTCGATCAACCGCATGCTCGACTTCTTTCCCCCGCACCAGCACGCCCAGGCGCGCAGCATGATCGCGGGCACGATCAAGGGTGTGATCTCTCAGCGTCTGGTTCCCGGCGCCGAAGGTGGCCGCGTCGCCGTGTGCGAGATCCTGCGTATGACCGGACGCGTGCGCGACATGATCGTGGATCCCTCCCAGACCGGCAAGCTCGTCGAAGTGATTGCCTCCGGTGGCTACTACGGCATGCAGACTTTCGACCAGGCTCTGTTCGGCCACGTCAAGGCGGGCCGCGTCACGTTTGAGGATGCGATGCGCGTCGCGAGCAGCCCGCACGACTTCAAGCTCTTGATGCAAGCTGACGGTCGCGAAGGCACCACGATGGAGGACGTCGCCGCTGCCGAGCAGCGTCGCGGCGAGGCCTCTCCCTCGCCAGATGCCCCGCCGCCCCCGCCCAGCGGGCGCCCACCCCTCACGGTCGCTTAGACCATCCGCAGTAGAACCACGATCAAGATCAGCGCCAAAACGATCGCGATCACCGGGACGGCCAACCCGCTGGCGGCTGCGAGAACGAGCACGAGGCGAACGATACGCGGCCGGGGACCGCTCGGTGTCGTGGGACGCTCGGCGCCGTTGCAGAGTAAGCAGCCGACACTTCAGTTGGTAAAGTAAAGAGAGAAATGGCGGTTGATGAGACATGTCCGGTATGCCGCACCGCGGAGATTGTCTGCGGTAAGTGGACGTTGCTGTTGGTCCGCGAACTCGCCGAGGGCACTTCGCGTTTCTGTGAGCTGGAACGCGCACTCGCCGGCATCAGCCCGCGCACGCTCTCTTTGCGCCTGCGCGCGCTTGAGGAGCAGGCGATCGTCGAGCGTCATACCTTCCCTGAGGTACCGCCGCGCGTGGAGTACGCGCTGACCGAGAAGGGGCGCGCGTTGCTGCCGATCATCGAGGGCATGCGCGAGTACGGCAGCGCTTGGCTGTGCGACGACGGCGACGAAGCCGCCGACGCACTGCGCGGCGGCTCAGACGCGCTGGCGCTCGCCTAACTGCAAGAACCCCTGCGGCGAGCAGGACCGGCGTGCGCCAGGGCGAAGTCAGCGCGCATGCGCTCTCTGCCGCTCGAAACGTCGCTAACCGAGTTCTTCACAGAAGCCGGCGCCTATCTGCGCGCTGAGCTTGCCACCGGGGCCGAGGTTCCCTTCGAGGTGGGCGCGCAGCGATCGCGTCGCGTGGGGGCCGCGAGCACCCTGTACTGCTACCGCGCGCTTACGGGCGAGTTCATCGCAGAGCGCGAGCCCGCGCTGCGACGCCTGCCCGCGTATGGCGTAGCTGCCAGGCTGCTCGAGCACTTTGACGGCCTCGACCATTATCTCGCGAGCCTCGGCGCCGACTCGCCGCGAACCAAGGGTCGCTCACGCGTGCACGTGGCCCTGAAAGCGCTACTCGATGAAGTGTTCGAGGAGCAGAGCGAGTTCGAGTTGCAAAACGAGCGTGTGGATCGGGCGCTGGAGCGCCTCCAGGGCGCAGCGCGGGCCGACGCGGGCGAGCTTGCGCTCGTCACCGAGCTTCGCGGAGTCACGATTGCCTCGCAGGAGCTGCCCCTGACGAAGGGCCTGCGGATCATCGAACGCGACGCGCTCCCCGAGCTGCCCCTCGGGGCGAGCGCAGTGAGCGAGGACGAGCTTTCCGAGCGACCACTCGTCGTCCTCTACACGTCCGAGCCCGATGATCCCGCTGAGGGGCTGCGTGACGGTCGCGCCGTGCTCAAGGACCTGCTCTCCTCGTTGCGCCTCTTCGGTGACGGGCGTGTAGCGCTTGGGCCGCTCGCCTGGGCGCGAGTCGGTTCCGGCCCTTGGGTCCCGCTTGTGCTCGGTGGCGCCGGTCGCCCACGCGGGATGCTCGTAGTCACCGCCGAGCAGGAGGACGAGCTGCGAGCGTTCTGCAACCTCGTCTCGCGTCGCGCCCCGCACGACAATGACCTCGCTTGGGCGCTGCGTCGCTTCGAGCTTGCCTGCGAGCGCGAGAGTCCGTTCGAAGGTCTCAGCGACAACCTGCTGGCCCTGCGCGCTCTGCTCGAGCCCGAGGGCCCCGCGAGCGGGCGGCTCGCTGGGCGGATCGCCGCCCTGTGCGCGACCGCCGAGCAGCGTGGTGAGCTGACTGCTCGCATGACCCGGGCGATTGCGCTGGAGCGCTCGCTGATCGCGGGCACCGCGCCGAAGAACGCCGCGAGTCAGAGTCTCGTTGAAGATGTCGCCGGACATCTGCGCTCGCTGCTGCGCGACGTGATCTGTGGCCACTTGGAGCCCGACCTCGCCGTGATCGCCGACGAGCTGCTCGAACCCGACGAGTTGCTACACGTCGATGAGGATCGCGAGGCGGAGTCTGTCGACGGCGAGTCTGTCGACGGCGAGTCTGTCGAGTTGCCGCTCGCCGCCGTGAGCGCCGAGGATGAGATCTCCGCGACGAGTGCCGTGCCCGCCGTGCTGCCCGTCGTGCCGCCGGCCGACATCCTTGGGCGGGGCGAGCTCCGCGCCCGACGCGTGCGCGAGACCCCCTTGCAGTCGCGGACACTCGCTTCGGTCGCCGATCCGGCGCAGGAGCCCGAGTCTTTCGAAGAGAGCGACTTCCTCGATGCCGAGTTCGTCGGCGCCGAGGAGCTGGCGGCCGAGCTGGACCTGGCTGAACACGACGTCGCCGACCGTGATGCCGCCGAATTGGAAGCGGTCGAACGCGATCCGGCCGAGCTCGGCGAGCTGACCGACGGGGTTCACGCTGCCGACTCCTTTGGCGAACTCGGCGCCGAACCCGAGCAGCCCGAGCTGCCGATCGACGGCGTGGTCTCGACCTTCAGCTGATCGCGCCGGCCGGCGAGGCCGACCCGCGCCGGCGAGTCTTTCCCACACCTGCTTTCGTCCGATCCTGTCCGTCGAACAGGCAGTCGGCGAGCCGTGCGAGGCCCGTGAGGTCACGGACCTCCTCGTCGAGGTGCGGCGCCAGGATCGGGTTCGGTTCAGAGAGCTGCTCCGACAGACGAGCAATCGTTTCGCGATCGCGTCGGACGAGGACGTCGAAGTCGGCGAGGTTCTCCGCGACCCGCGCGGCGAGACGCTCGCCGAGCTCGGGGGCCAGCAGCTCGCTGACCTGCTCGACCGAGCTATCACCGAGCCCGTCGAAGTGGACGCGGTTGACGATCAGCCCGCCGAGTCGCATGCCCTTCGCGGCTAGTCTCTGCGCAAGGAACGGCGCCTCGCGCGCGGGCTCTGGCTCGGGGGAGGTGACGATCAGATAGCTCGTCGTGTCCTCGCGCAGCAGCTCCCCGACCGCGCGGGTTCGCTCACCGAAGCCATCGAGGATTCCCGAGAGCGAGCGGAAGAACGTCGAGAGATCGCCGAGCAGGTCAACGCCCGTGACCCGAGCAAAGATCGAGAACACGATTCCGGTCGAGCGCCCGAAGACCCGGGCCGCGAGGCCACCGGGCGAGAGGAAGACCCGCAGCGCACGGCCTTCTAGGAAAGCCAGTAGCCGTCCAGGCGTCTCCAAGAAGTCGACCGCATCGCGGGAGGGGGGTGTGTCGAGCACGATCGTGTCGAAGTCGCGCTCGTGGCATAGCTCGTAGAGCTTGACCATCGCGCTCAGCTCCTGTGAGCCCGCCACTGCTGTAGACAGCTCGCGATAGATCGGGTTCGCAAGGATCTGCTCTAGCTCGGCCTCGTCCTTGCTGAGCCGCGCGACGATCCCGTCGAACGTTCCCTTGCTGTTGTGCATCATCGCCCATAGCTCGCCCCCACAGTCCACGCCCTGTGCGGCGAGCAGCTCGGGGTCGATCCTCGAAGGCTCACCCGACAGGCGCTCCAGTCCCAGGGCGCTCGCCAGGCGCGCGGCGGGGTCGATCGTCACCACCGCGACCTTCTTCCCGCGCGCGGCGAGACCGAGCCCAATCGCGGCGGACGTCGTCGTCTTGCCGACTCCGCCTGCGCCGAGGCAGATACACACGCGCTTGTCCTTCAGGCGGCGGTAGAGGTCTTCTGCGCCGGGGTGGGTGGGTGCATTTCGGCGCGTGCCGGTGCCCTTTGGCTTCGCACCGCGCGTGGCCATGTCTCGATCGTAGTTGTCGTGCAGGAATCACCGGGTCGCATGCGAATACCCACCGGACGGCTTTCCCGTAAATCGAGCATCGGAGCAACCCGTGGAAGGCAAGGCCAAGGTCATCGCGTTCGCCAATCAGAAGGGCGGCGTGGCCAAGACGACGACGACTCTGAACCTCGCGGCTGCATTTGCGGAGGAGGGTCATCGCGTGCTCTGCGTCGATATGGACCCGCAGGGCAACCTCACGATGTCGCAGGGGATCGATCCCGACACGATTGAGAAATCGATGTACGACGTGCTCGTGCACAAGGTCTCGATTCGCGAGGTGATCCGCAAGCGCGAGGTCGACGTCGCCTGCGCCTCGATCGACCTAGCCGGTGCCGAGATCGCAATGTCCACGATGATCGGCCGCGAGCGCTCGCTCGAGAAGGCCTTCGAACCGATCCTCGAGGACTACGACTTCGTCTGCATCGACACCCCGCCGAGCCTTGGCCTGCTCACGATCAACGCGCTCACCGCGGCCGACAAGGTAATCGTCCCCGTGCAATGCGAGTATCTGTCGATGCGCGGGCTGATTCAGCTTCAGAACACACTCGCGATGATCCGCGAGAACCTCAACCCGGGCGTCGACATCGAGGGTATTCTGCCGACGTTGGTGGATTCCCGGACGATCCACGCCAAGGAGGCCATCGAGATCCTCGAGGAAAACTTCGGGGATCGGGTATTTGCCTCGCGCATACGCAAGACTGTCCGCTTCGCCGAGGCGCCCGTGAAGGGCATGTCGGTGCTGAAGTATGAGCCCGACGGGGTGGCGGCCCAGTCCTACAGGCAACTCGCGCAGGAGGTTCTCGACCATGGCAAACGCTAAGCGCGCGAGCATGCGCGAAGGGCCACTGGCCGCGCTGTTTCGCAAGACCGAAGAGGTAGACGGGTCCTCCGCGGGCGAGGAGCCCGCCGAGCCCTCCGCCGACGAGCGTCCAGCAGCCGAATCAAGCGCCGAGCGTCCGTCTGGAGCGGGCGCGCCTCAGACGCCCGCCGCCTCCCAACAGCGCCAGAGCGCCCCGCCGCACCCAGCGCTCGACGCCGCCGCCGAGCGTCTTCGCGAAGAGCCGGCTCGTGTGCCGAGCCCTCAGGAGCGACTGCGCCACGCCTTTTCCTCAGAGATCCCCGAGAACGTGATGGAGACCGCGCCGGCTCGCCCCGTGATGGACGAGTACGCGCGCGAGCACCCCGCCGAGGCAGGCACCTCCGGCGTGACGGGTCAGCCCGTGATTCGCGTCGTCGGCGTCGGCGGCGCGGGCGTGAACGCCGTGAACCGAATGGTCGAGGCCGAGGTCGAGGGCGTCGAGTTCCTCGCGGTCAACACCGACGTCCAGTCACTGCAGCAGTCCACCGCCGACATCACCCTGCACATCGGCGGCGAGCTCACGCGCGGACTTGGCGCGGGATCGGACGCGAACGTCGGTCGCGCCTCCGCGATGGAGGACTACGACCGGCTCAAGGCGCTGCTCAAGGGCTCGGACATGATCTTCATCACCGCGGGCGCGGGCGGCGGCACGGGCACGGGCGCCGCGCCAATCGTCGCTCGCATCTCCCGCGAAGTGGGAGCCTTGACCGTGGCGATCGTGACCAAGCCGTTCGGCTTCGAGGGTTCGCGCCGTGGTCAGCAGGCCGAGCAGGGCGTCGAGGCGCTGGCCGCCGAGGTCGACACTCTGATCGTCGTGCCGAACAATCGCTTGCTCTCGGTGCTCGACAAGCAGACCGCGATGGTCGAGGCCTTCCGCGTCGCCGATGATGTCCTGCGCCAGGGCGTTCAGGGGATCTCCGACCTCGTCACGTTGCCCGGGCTGATCAACCTTGACTTTGCGGACGTGCGCACGATTATGTCCGAGGCCGGCAGCGCGCTGCTCGGGATTGGCATGGGGCTCGGCGAGAACCGCGCGACCGACGCCGCGATGCAGGCCGTGTCCTCGCCGTTGCTCGAAACTTCGATGGAGGGCGCTCGATCGATCCTGCTCTCAATCACCGGTGGAGAAAACCTTTCTCTGTGGGAGGTCAACGAGGCGGCGAAGGCCGTCTCCGAGGCGGCCCACCCCGACGCGAACATCATCTTTGGCGCGATGGTCGACGAGAAGCTCGACGATCAGGTGTGGGTCACGGTCGTCGCGACTGGCTACGGCGACGAGGGTCGGCGCAAGAGCGTGCAGATGATGGGCGAACCCGCCGGCGAGCCCAAGGTGCATCGCGCCTCGCCGCCGCGGCCCGCTCGTCGTAGCAGCCTCGACGATCTAGACGTCCCAGAGTTCATCCCTGCCCGCTGACGCGCGTCAGCGCTTCGCCATGCGGCGTCCTCGGTCGCTCGTGTGCGAAGCACACTTCGCTCCCTGCGTCCTTGCCTGGCTCGGCTGACGCACGTCAGTCGATGGGCATCGCGCTGGCATCGAACCTGCTTCTGATACTGCTCTCGCATGGCTGAGGGCGAGCACGGGATCGTCGCGGCGGGGCATCCGCTGACCGCGCAGGCGGGGGCGCGCGTATTGCGCGAAGGGGGCAACGCGGTGGACGCGGCGCTCGCGGCGATGCTGACCTCCTTCGCGGCGGAGCCGCTGCTGACGGGGCTCGGTGCGGGCGGCTACATGCTGGTCGCGGGTGGCGGTCAGGAGCCCGCGCTGCTGGATTTCTTCGTCCAGGCGCCGACCGATCCACGCGAGTCGGGACAAGGCCGCGGGGTCGCGGAGCTGGATGCGGTCGACGTCTCCTTCGGCGACGCGGCCCAGGTCTTCTACATCGGTCCGGCCTCCTGCGGTGCCTACGGCGCCCCTGCCGGAGTCTGCGAGGCGGCGCGGCGCTGGGGCACGATGCCGCTCGCTGATCTCGCCGCTCCCGCGGCAGCCCTGGCCCGGGACGGCGTCGCGCTCAACCACGAGCAGGCCTACGTCGCGGAGATCTTGGTTGACCTGCTGACCTCGACGCCGGAGTGCGCCGCGCTCTGGGCGCCCGACGGGAGGATCCTGCGCGAGGGCGAGGTGATGCGAAATCCAGAGCTGGGCGAGATGCTGGAACGCCTCGGCGCCGAGGGTGAGGACCCGTTCTACCGAGGAGACGTCGCCCAGGCGATCTGTGACTGGCTCGGCGAGCGCGGGGGCTGGCTCTCGCCGACGGACCTCGCGGGGTATGAGGCAATCGAGCGCGAGCCGATCGACGTCGCCTACCGCGACCGCCGTGTGCTGACAAACCCTCCGCCCTCGGCGGGGGGCACGCTGATCGCATACGCGCTTGCGCTGCTCGACTGCGAACCCTCGCCGCCGCGGCTCGCAGGCGTGGTTGCGGCGATGCGCGCCGCGCAGGAGGAGCGCACCGCGCAGTTTCTCGATGGCTTGAGCGAGCCCGAATTCCTTCCCCGTTTCCTCGGCAGTCGCCTTGGCTCCACGACGCACATCTCGGTGCTCGACGCGCACGGGAGGGCGTGCAGCGCGACGTGCACGAACGGCGAGGGCTCGGGCGTCGTCGTGCCCGGTACCGGTATTCACGTGAACAACGTGATGGGCGAGGAGGACTTGAACCCCTTCGGCTTTCATCGCCACCCCGCAGGCCGGCGCATGCCGAGCATGATGGCACCGACGGTCGTGATGCGTGAGGGCGCGGTCGAGCTAGTGCTCGGCAGCGCGGGCTCGAACCGGATCCGCTCCGCGCTCCTGCAGACGATCGTCGGCGCGGTCGACCACGGCCTCGACGCGCGCGAGGCGATCGAGGCGCCGCGCGTGCACTACGAAAGCGACGTGCTCTATGCGGAGCCCGGCATCGAGCTGGACGAGCTGGAACACGCTGCTAGCGGGGGCATCGGTGAGGGTGCAGACGCTTGCGACGCGATGCAGCTCGTGCGCTTCGCGGCGCGCAACCTGTTCTTCGGTGGGGTGCAGGCTGTGCGTAGCCGCGAAGGGAGCTTGGACGGCGCGGGCGATCCTCGCCGTGGCGGAGTTGCGGTGAGCGCGTGAGAGCAATCGTCCTCGCGATGGCCGCACTGGCCTGCGCCGCGGCAGTCGGCGGCTGCGGCGGGGGGATCACCGCCCCGGACCTATTCATCGTCCAGCGCACCGGCAGCGAGGCTGGTGCCCGGCTGACCCTGCTCGTGAATGAAGAAGGCGGCGTCACGTGCAACGGTGCCTCCAAGCGCTACGGGCGCAAGCTGAAAGTGAGCGATGCCGCGCTTGTGGAAGCACGGGCGATTCAGGAAGACCTGAAGGATCCGGCCTCCGAACATCTCTCGCTGCCTGCTCGGCCGGGCTCGGTTCTCGGCTATTTCGTGCGTGATGAAAACGGCTACGTGCGCTTCGCCGACAACTCGCCGGGTCAGCCCAAGGTGCTGCGGCAGCTCGCGCTGTTCGTGCTGCAGACTTCACAGCGCGTCTGTGGCTTGCAGGAGTAGCGACCGGCGGAGCAGCGTTTCAGCCGAAGCGCACCTTGCCGTTTGACTGTGCTCGCGCCTGCGCGCGATCAATCAGCTCTAGGCGCTTGATCGCGGCTCGCAGCAGCAGTGCTAGCAGTCGCAGGCGAGCGCTCTCTGAGCGCAGCTCCAGCAGCTCCTGCTTGGCGTCAACGGCGAACTCGACGGTGCCCGCCATCTCATACGCGCTCATCGCCGCGACCTCCTCGTCCGTCAGCTGACGATCGGTCGCCTGCTCGACCAGCTCGCGGTAGAGATCGCGCGCTCCTGCCCCTGCGACCTCGTCGGCCTCGTGCGGCCCTTCGTCCTCTGTCTCGTCTGGATCTCTGAGGAATTCGACGACGCCTGCGGGGTAGGGCAGCTCGTCCTGGCGCTCTAGCAGTCGGAAGGGGCGCGTCCCGCGAGCGAGGATGTTTAGGCGACCGTCGTCCATGCGCTCGAGCACGCGCTCGATCTCACAGGCGCAGCCCACCTCCTTCAGCTCCTCGTCCGAGAGCCAGACAATCCCGAACTCGCGCTCGGCCGAGTCGGGCTCAGCGCTTAGACAGCGCTCGATCATGCGCTTGTAGCGATCCTCGAACACGTGTAGCGGCACGCTCTCGCTGGGCAGCGCGACGATCCCCAGGGGAAACAGCGGAAAGCCCCGCAACACTTCTGGCGGCGTGCCCCGGTCCGGCATATCCAGAGTCTAAGCGCAGGCCGCGTAGGTGCGGCTGGGCCGCAAACGTGGCGGGAGTCCGTCGGCGCGGCGCGGGGTCCCGCAAGCGCTGGCGGACTAGCGCGGCTTGCGCGCGGAGATCAGCAGGTTGTAGAAGATCGCGGGGGGCAGGCGCGACTCAAGCAGCTTGCGGTCGAGCCCCTGCAGCATCAGGTATCCGCGGTAGGCGTACTGGCGCCAAGCCCAAGGCACGTCTTCGGGTTCGGCGGTCGCCTCGAGTGTGCGGTTCGTCCAGCCGAACCAGTTAGCGAGTAGCTCCTCGCCGGTGACCCGTACCTCGGCGAGTCCCGCCGCGCGAGCTGCACTCGCGAGTTCGCCGGGGGCGAAGGCGTGCACGTCGACAAAGCCCTCGAGTGCCGCATCGGGCTCATGCTCGTCGGACGACGCAGCGGCCCGGGCGCCGACCGCGCGGCGCCAAAGCGGAGCGAGCATGCCGGCCGCGCGCTTGGGCACGCGTGCGAGGCGGTCGCCATAGCGCGAGGGCTCGCCCGCGAACAGGACCGTCCCGCCGGGCGCGAGGACGCGGGCGAACTCGCCGAACGCGCGCTGCAGGTCGGGGATGTGGTGCAGGACCGCATGGCCGAGCACTAGGTCGAAGCTCTCGTCGGCGAAGGGCAGGCGCTCGGCATCGACCTGCTCGGTGCGAACCTCTAGGTCGAGGCGCTCGGCGTTCGCACTCAGCGTGCTCAGCATCCCGGGAGAGATGTCGCTGCACGTCGCTTCGCCGATCATCCCAGCGCGCAGCAGGTTCAGCGTGAAGTAACCGGTGCCAGCGCCAATCTCGAGCGAGCGCCGCCAGCCGTCGGGTCGGTGGCCAATTGCCTTATCCACCTTTGCGAGCACCTGTTCCTGGCCGATCTCACCGAAGTCGATGCCCCACTTGGAGTCGTAGTGATTCGCCGCGACGTCGTGGTAGCGGGTGTTGACCTCGCGGATCTCCTCTGCGGTCAGGGCGGGCGGCACGGTGGCGCACCATATACTCGCGCGCCGTGCTTGCGCCTTTCACCCCGGGCTTGAGCTTTTTGCCAAAGGGGGTTTTGTGATGTCAGTCCACTACGAGCAGCGCGATCAGCCCGCAGGCGTGCCGCCGTTGGAGCTGACGGGCGAGCGGACGCTGCCGGACGTGCCGGAGGAGAACTACTGGTACCGCCGGCACCTCGTCGTCTACGAGTGGATCGCGGCCCGGGTGGGCGGGCTGGACGTCGTGGACCTCGCCTGCGGCGAGGGCTACGGCGCCGACGTGCTGGCGCGGACGGCGGCGTCGGTCCTGGCGATCGAGCCGAACC
>DATJOE010000105.1:0-47112 GCA_035507305.1 Solirubrobacteraceae bacterium
GTCGGCGGTAAAACTAGGAATCGATGGGCGGGAACCGGCGCGCCCGTTGAGGGCGAGAGGCAAGCAGCTCAAGGACGCACCGAGTGTGGCGTGCTTTGCACGCGAACGAGGGAGGACGTCGAGATGCGCCGCCTATCGCGCTCAACCGCAGCCGGTGTTGTTGCCGCAGGACGAGCACGTGTAACAACTGCCCGTCCGCTGCATCATCCCTCCGCACTGACCGCACGCCGGGCCAAGGTCAAAACCCTGGAGCTTGGCCGGCACGACCGGAGGCGTGTCGGTGAACGAGGCCGCCGCCGGGCTTGAGCCCTCGCCCGCTTGCGCGCTTGGACCTGCCGTGTCGGAAGCGCGCACTGCTTGCGCGGTCTCCTGCGCGGCCTGACGAGCGCGTACCTCCGGTGTGAGGATGCCGAGCTCCTCCTGGGCGTCCGCATCCAAGAAGCGCGAGGCCAACCAGCGCATGATGTAGTCCGGCATCGACTTCGCGAATGGGATCTCCGGGTTCTGGGTGATCCCCTCGGGCTCGAAGCGCATGTAGCTGAACTTCTGCACCAGCGTCTCGAGCGGCACTCCGTATTGCAGCGCGATGCTGATCGCCGTCGCGAACGAGTTCATCATCCCGCGCAGCGTCGAGCCCTCCTTGCCGATGTCGGTCAGGAAGATCTCGCCGACCGAGCCGTCCTCATACATGCCCGCCGTGATGTAGCCCTCGTGACCGGCGATCGAGAACTTGTGCGTGATCGACTGGCGCTCACGCGGCATCCTTTTACGCATCGGACCCGCATCGGCCAGCGCTTCGGCGCGGCCTTCGACCTTCGCTTGCTCGATCAGCGCCTCGACGTCGACGGGCGCCTCGACCTCCTGCTTCGCGTCGGTCCGCAGCGCCTGCGCTGTCTTCGACCCGTCGCGGTAAATCGCAAGCGCCTTCACGCCCAGGCGCCATGCTTGCGTGTAAGCGTCGGCGATGTCCTCGACCGTCGCCTCCTGCGGCAGGTTCACCGTCTTTGAGATTGCGCCAGAGATAAACGGCTGGACCGCGCCCATCATCTTGATATGGCCCATGTGTGAGATCGCTCGCTCGCCGACCGCTACATCGAACACCGAGAGGTGCTCCTCGGCAAGGCCCGGGGCGCCGACGATCGTGCCGTGCTCTGAGAGGTGTGCCTCGATCTGCTCGACCTGCGGCTCGGAGTAGTTGAGCGTCTGCAGCGCCAGCGGCACCGTGCGGTTGACGATCGTCATCTGCCCGCCGCCGACCAGCTCCTTGAACTTGACCAGCGAGAAGTCCGGCTCGACGCCGGTCGTGTCGCAATCCATCAGGAAGGAGATCGTGCCCGTCGGAGCGAGCACCGTCGCCTGTGCGTTTCGGTAGCCGTGGTGCTCGCCCAGCTCCACAGCCTCCTCCCAAGCGCGCCGCGCCGCGGCGAGTAGCTCGCCGTCCGCGCTGTCTTCCTCGGGGATCACATAGGAAGCGTCGCGGTGCATGCGCATCACGTTGTTGTGCGCCTCGCGGTTCTCCTCGTAGTGCTCGTAGGCTCCGAGTGCCGCTGCGATCTCGGCCGAGCGGCGGTAGGCGCGCCCGGTCATCAGCGCAGTAATCGCTGCCGCGGTCTCACGGCCTGAGTCTGAGTCATAGGGCATACCGTTGCTCATTAGGTAGGCGCCCAGGTTCGCGTAGCCGAGACCGAGCTGGCGGAAGGCACGCGCGTTGGAGCCGATCTGCTCGGTCGGGTAGCTCGACGGCCCGACGATGATCTCCTGCGCGAGCAGGACTACGTCGACGGCGTGCTCAAAAGACTCCACGTCAAATGTGCCGTCGGTGCGACGAAACTTCATCAGGTTCAGCGAAGCCAGATTGCAGGCCGAGTCATCGACGTGCATGTACTCGCTGCACGGGTTTGAAGCGTTGATGCGGCCCGAGTTAGGGCTCGTGTGCCAGCGATTGATCGTCGTGTCGTACTGCACACCCGGGTCGGCGCAACGGTAGGCGGCCTCGGCGATCTCGCGCATCAGCTCGCGTGCGCTCACTGGCTCTCCCACCGGTTCGCCGGTCGTACGCGCGATCAGGCGCCACTCCCGATCCTCCTCGACGGCTCGCATGAACTCATCGGTTACGCGCACTGAGTTGTTCGCGTTTTGGTACTGGATTGAGAAGAAGCCGTCGCCGTCGATCGACATATCGAAGCCCGCGTCGCGCAGCGCTGCTGCCTTGTCCTCCTCCTTGGCCTTGCACCAGATGAACTCGCGTATGTCGGGGTGGTCGATGTCCAGCACGACCATCTTGGCGGCGCGGCGCGTCTTGCCGCCGGACTTGATCGTTCCCGCCCATGAGTCGGCACCGCGCATGAACGAGACCGGCCCCGACGCCGTCCCGCCCTTGGCCAGCGGCTCCATCGAGCCGCGGATTTTGGAGAGGTTGATGCCCGAGCCGGAGCCACCGCGGAAGATGTTGCCCTCCTTGGTGTTCCAGTCGAGGATCGACTCCATCGTGTCGTCCACGGAGAGGATGAAGCAAGCGCTGCACTGCGGACGCTCCTCAAAGCCGACGTTGAACCACACGGGCGAATTGAACGCCGCCATCTGGTGCAGCAGGATGTGGGTGAGCTCGTGCTCGAAAGTCTCCGCGTCCTCGCTTGAGGCGAAGTAGCCGCGCTCGGCCCCCCAGCCGGCGATCGTGCCCGCGACACGCGAGATCATCTGCTTGACCGAGCGCTCGCGCGTCGGGCTGCCGAGCTGTCCGCGGAAATACTTCTGGCTGACGATGTTGGTCGCGTTCTGCGACCAGCTCCGTGGGAACTCGACATCCTCCTGCTCAAAGGCGATGCGATCCCCGTGACCGATGCGCGCATCGCGCGGCTCCCACTCCACGGCATCGAACGGATGCGTGCCGACGATCGTAAAGAAACGCTTGATCTCAAGCGCTTCGCCGGGCGCTGTCGCGTGCGAGATGGTGGGGTGCGGAGCTTCGTTCATCAGACCTTCCTCCTCTGCTGCGCCGGCGGTGCGGGCTGCCATTGAGCTGTTGTTCGGGGGTCTGGCATCGTGGCGTTCGAGCCGGACGGAAAAGCAGCGCGCGCGGAGCTCAAGATCGGCGGCAAAGTTAGCTTCAATTTTACTACTTACTTGCCCTTGGCATAAGCCTCGCAGACGCTAATTTTGCCCGCAAATCCCGAAAATTTCGGGAAGATTCGGCAGGTCACTCAGCGTGAGTCTGGGGAACGCGGGTGGCACCTGCCTTGAAAGCCTGGCCCTGGGCTGTGGCGCCACGAAATTTCACATTTCGGAACCGTCGTTTTCGCACAATGGGACCGTTTTAATCGAGGTCGACCGCTCCGGGAGACGCGTTTCGCGGCTGCCATCTTGGGTAAACTCTGGTTTCTAATTGCGCGTGCGCTGGTCTTGGGGTTGGCGGCGCGGAACTAGGAGGGCAAGGTGCAGGAGACAGATCGGCGAGCTCGCGTCGGGCCGCGGATGCGTCCGCGAGCCCCGCGGCGGCTCGCGTCCGACGACCGTCTGGTGGCGCTCTTGCGGCGTGGTGATCCCACGGCTTTTGAGGCGCTGTACGACCGCCACGCCGCGGCGCTGCTCTCTTATTGCTTTTTCATGCTTGGCTCGCGCGAGGATGCCGAGGACGCGGTCCAGTCGACCTTCGCCTCCGCCTACTGCGCCTTGCTGCGAGACGAGCGCGAGGTGGAAGTGCGCCCGTGGCTATTTGCGATCGCCCGCAATGCCTGCGTCGGTGTCCTACGTAAGCGTCGTCCTCAGGAGGCCGAGCCGCTCGCGGAAGGCTCTGGCGAGGACCTGTTCGCGAAGGTCGAGCGGCGTGAGAGTATCCGCCAGCTTTTGGCGACGATGCTCGAGCTGCCGGAGCGTCATCGCACGGCATTGGTCTTGGCCGAGCTGCACGGTCAGAGTCAGCGCGAGATCGGTCGGGTGCTCGGCGTATCGCCGGACACCGTGAAGTCCTACATCTTTCAGGCGCGCGCGACGCTCGCCTCCGAGCGTGTCGCGCGGGAAACGGCCTGTCACGAGATCCGCGACGAGCTCGCGAGCGCGCGAGGCGCCACGTTGCTACGCGGTCGTTTGCGTCGCCATCTGCGCTCGTGCGAGGACTGTCGCGCATATGCCGATCGGGTCCTCCGGCGTCGCCGCGAGCTGGGCGCGGTGCTGCCGCTGCTGCCGACGCTCGCGCTCAAGCGACGTGTGCTCGACGCCACTGCGGGGCACGCCGCGGGAGCAGGCGTCTGCGTCGGCGGCACGGGGGCCGGCATCACGATGGCCGGCGCGCTCGAGCTGGGTGGGGCCGGCGCGAAGACGCTGCTCGCGAAGGTGCTGATCGGGGTGAGCGGCCTGGCAGCAGGCGCCGGGGCGGGGACGCTTGCGATAAGCGCCGCGGCCTCGGCTCCGTCGGTCGGCAGACTCCACTCCACGCGTGCGGTCGAGCTCGCATCGAGCCGGGTAGGGGGTCGCGCCGGTCGGGGCACGTCCGCGCCGCTCGCCGACGGCGTCGCCACGCCGAGCGGCACGCCCTCGTCGGGCTCGGCCGATCCTGCAACCCCGGTCGCGGGCGGGGAGCTAGCCGGAAAGACGGTTCGACCCGAGCAGGCCGACCGCCCTGCGGGAGGTCCTACGCAGGCCAAAGTCGCGCTGGTAGAGGAGCAAGGCGGATCCCACGCTGCAGGCCAGGAACGGAGCGGGAACGGGAAGGCCATCGGCCACGCCGAAGGCCACGGCAACAGCGAAGCTGCCCACGCAGGCACGAACGGCAACGGCAAGTCGGCGGAACACAGCCACGGGCAGGGCAACGGCATTGGGGTCGGCAATGGCAATTCGGCAAGCCACGGCAATTCGACAAGTCACGGCAACTCGCGTGGTCACCGCGGCGCCGAACATACGAATGCCGCAGCCAACGGCAAGGCGCTTGGCCACGGCGAAGCGGCGAGCGGGACCCAGGCTGTCCAGGGGGGCTCTGCCTCGCACGGAGGCAAGTCCTCGGTGGCGACGGCGACGCCGGGCGCAGCGAGCAACGGACACGCAAGCCCAGGTGCTCCCGGCCAAGCCGAAACCGGCGAGGCCGGGAGCGGCTCGTCCGCTCAGCCGAACATCGAACCCAATCGGCTCGAAGAAGCTCCGAAAGGGCAGGTGCAGAAGGAACTGAGCCCTGCACCCGGAGCCTCCGAAGAACATGGCTCGCGGGTCGGCGCGGAACACGAACCGCCGGGCCAGCAAGCCAAGGGCTAAGCAACGCATCCCTAGGCGGGGGCGAACCTCATCATACGAGTCGACTCGGACTCGATTCCCTCTGTCCAACCTTTTTGGAACTGCGGCGTTAATACGGTCGCCAACTCTTAGAGGTGGTCAGTCAAACAACTTAATGGAGGGAAAACTATGCGCAGCTTTGTCTCAAAGCTCGCCGTGCTGGGCGTAGCCGCCGGCGCGGTTATCGGGCTTGCCGCAACCTCGGCGAGCGCCGTCGAAGAAACCGGCGCGACTTGTGTGTCGAGCGCCGCGACGGCGACGTTCTCACCGGGCCTTGAAGAAGCGAACGCGAAGGTGCAGAACATCACGATCAAGGGCACGGCGAGCGAATGCACCGGCGAAGCGGGTGCGTCTACCAAGTACGTGATCCACGTGAAGACTGCTGAAGGTGCGACGTGCGCCACGCTGAACGGCGGCCTGCTCGCGGCGACCGGTAGCGGCTCACTGAAGTGGGGCCACGGACACGGCAACTCGCAGGGGACGTTCTCGTTCACGGGCGGTCCTGCTAGCTACGGCTTGAACGGCACGCTCGAATCGGGTCCCTACGCGGGCATGAGCCTCACCGACACCTTCTCGGGTACGTCGGTCTTCAAGGGCGGCAAGGGCGAACCCTGCACGAAGAAGAACAAGCTCAAGAAGATCGAACTGACGGGTGCGACACCGCTGGTGATCTCCTAAGCCCCCCACTGACTCCTCCGGCGCTCGTGGCTCGCGCTGCGGCCCGAGTCGCCGGAGGAGTCGCTCGTGGTCCCGGGCGCCTGGGCGCGTCTAAGAGGTCTCAGCGCCCGAGCCGCGCCCAGTCGGCGAATTCCGACCAAGTCGCCGAGGCGCGAAACCCAGCCTCAGCGAGCGAATGGCGCAGCGAAAGCAACCAGTGCGGCTCGAAGGTCCGCCGCCGCGCGAGCGCCCAGGCTAGGCAGGCGAGCAAGAGCAGCCCAGCCACGGCGGCGATCGCGATAGCCGCCGCCGAAAGCCCGCCGTTGCCCTTCGCCTTGGACTTCCCGGTCGAGCCCGGAGTCTGTGGGGCGGTCGTCTGCGCGGTCCTCGTGCCCTGAGGCGTCGCGGTCGCGGGAAGGCCGGTGCTCGGCGAGGTCGCGCTGCCGGCCGTCCCCGGGGTCGTGCCGGTACCAGGAGTCGTCGTACCAATGCTCGCGCCCGACGTGCTCGTCCCGGCCGGCGCGTAAGTGGTCGTGGGGACGGTCGCGGCGGGCGCTGTCGCTACGGCGGCGCTTGCGCTATCGGCGGCGCTCGCAGCGAGCAGGGCGGTCACGAGAAGGATCGCGAGGAGGCGGGCCACGGCGGCCATGCTAGCCACGCGCGGCGGGGCGCAGCGCAAGCAGATCGCTGAGCGCGTCGAGCGCGTCGGAGAGCACGGTAGCGGGGGTGAAACTCGCGTCCAGCACGCGAATCCGTTGAGGCTCGGCGGCGGCGAGCTCGTCGTAGGCGCGAGCGATGCAGAGGAAGAACTCTTCGTCCTCGCGCTCCAGGCGGTCGGGGCGCTCGTCGCGAGCGGCCTGACGCGCGCGTCCCTCTGCAGGGTCGATCCGCAGGAGCAGCGTACGGTCGGGGTCCAGCCCACCGGTGGCGAAGCGGTTGATCTCACGCACGAGCTCGACGCCAAGTCCGCGGGCCGCGCCCTGGTAGGCGAGCGAGGAGTCGACGTAGCGGTCGAGCAGCACGTGTACCCCGTCGTGCAGCAGCGGTTCGACCCGCTCGCGCACGAGCTGCGCGCGGGCGGCTGCATAGAGCAGCGCCTCAGCCGGGGCGGAGACCTCGAGCGCGGGGTCCTTCACGAGCGCGCGCACGCGCTCGGAGAGCGCGACCCCGCCGGGCTCTCGCAACAGTTCGACGGGTAGCCCCGCGGCACCGATCGCCTCGCACAGGGCGCCGGCGAGTGTGGACTTGCCCGCGCCGTCGAGACCCTCGATCGTGATCAGCTTGCCGCGTACGATCAAGGGACGGTAACGCGCGGGCAGGCGGGCGACCGCGATCGAGCCGCGGCGGAGCGGGCCGCGCGCGTCGTCTCCCAAGCGGCATCTAGCATGCCTTCCATGTCAATCGCGAAAGGGGCAGAGAGGTTGCCGGGCATCGACGCGCACCCCCACGCGCGGGCAGTGCTGGAACCGGCTCTGGCTCTAGGTGGCAGCCCCTCGCACGCGTACTTGTTTCACGGGCCGCCCGGCACGGGCAAGCGCGCGGCGGCGCTGGCCTTCGCGGCGGCGCTGCTCGCCGACGAGCGGCACGAGGCGCGCGGCGTGCGCGAGCGGATTGCGCGTGGCGCGCACCCCGATCTGACGTGGGTCAAACCTTCGGGTGCGGCGGAGATGCTTGTCTCGGACATCGAGGAGCCGGTCGTGGCCGCGGCGACCCGCACCCCGTTTGAGGCCGCGAGGCGCGTGTTCGTGATCGAGGGGGTCGATCGGATGAACGACCAGGCTGCGAACCGGATGCTGAAGACGCTCGAGGAACCGGCGGACTACGTGCACCTGCTGCTGCTGACCGATCGCCGTGAGGACGTGCTGGCGACGATCGCCTCGCGCTGCCAGCCCGTGCGCTTCGATCCACTGCCGCCGGAGCGGATCGCGCAGGGGCTTGGGGGCGCGGAGGACGAGGCGGCTCAAGCCGCGGCGCGCCTCTCGCTGGGCGATGCGAGCCTGGCCGAGCTGCTCGCGAGCGAGCGGGGCGCAGCCCTGCGCGCGAGCGCTGAGGGCTTCGCGCGCGCGGCGCTCGCTGGCGAGAGCGAGGGACGTCCGTGGGAACAGATGCTCGCGGCCGCGAAGGCCGCGGGCGCACAAGCGGGCGAGCAGGCGGAGGGGCAACTGCAAGAGGAGCTGGAGCTGCTGCCCGCAAAGGAGCGCAAAAAACACGAACGCGAGGCGGGGGAGGCACGCCGCCGGGGCGAGCGACGTGCGCGCACGCAGGCGCTGGATCTCACGTTGCGGCTCGTGGAGCTGTGGCTGCGCGACGTGCTCTGCGTCCACGAGGGTGCAACTGAGCTAGTCCACGCGAGCGACCGCCGTGCCGAGCTGGAGGCCGACGCCGAAGGGCGAGAGGGCGGTCCTCTACGCGAGGCGGTCGAGCTGGTGCAGGATGCGCGTCTGCGTTTGCGCCTGAACGTCTCGGAGGAGCTGGCGCTGGAGGCGCTGGCCTATCGCCTCGAGAACCTGCTCGCGCAGCCCGCGACGGTCTGAGTGGGGCGGGGATCGCGCCGTCCGCTCGGCGGGATCGCCTTCTATTTATTGATTAAGAGAAAGAGAACGAACGACCGTCAGTCGGCGATCGGGCCGAGGTTCGGTTCGAGGTCGTAGGTCTCGAACGCCATGAAGCGCGAGAACAGGCGGTTCTCGGGGCCGTGGAAGTCGGCGGAGCCCGTCGTGAGCAGGCCCAGCTCCTCGCAGCGTGAGGCGAGCAGTCGGGTCTGCGGCTCGGTGTGCGTCACGTAGAAGACCTCGACCCCGTCGATCCCCAGCGCGCGGAAGCGATCGATGCTCGCGAGCACTTCGACGTCGGCTTCGATGTCCCAGAAGGGGTGGGCCCACACGGCGACGCCGCCCGCCTCGTGGATCGCCTGCACGGCCTCGGCGACGGTCGGTGTCTCGCGCAGACGGAACGCCGGCTTGCCCTCGATCAGGTAGCCGCGAATCAGCGAGCCCACGTCGTCGATCTGCTCGTCCTTCAGCCGCTGTGCGTTTGCGGGCGCGTTCAGCACCGCGTTCGCGAGGTGGGGCCGACCGATTGGTTTACCTTCGGAGATTCGCTGCTCGATCTCGGCTTCGTCCAGCTCAAGGCCGCACTCGCGCAGCGCGTCACGCATTCTCAGCGTGCGTTTCTCGCGGTCGGCGAGGAACTCCTGCAGGCGCTCGGTCATCGGCGGGCCCGTGTGGTCGATCTTGTAGCCGAGGATGTGCAGTTCGCGCGGGACCGGCGCGTCCGCGTCGACCGCGGAGATCTCGGTCGCGGGCACGATCTTCACGCCATAGCGCTCCCCCGCCGCGATCGCCTCCGCGACGCCGCTGATCGTGTCGTGGTCGCTCAGCGCGAGCAGCTCGACACCGGCTTCGCCCGCCCGTTTGACGACCTCCTCCGCGGGCAGTTCCCCGTCCGAGTGGGTCGAGTGCGATTGCAGATCAAAGCGGGTTGACACGAGGCGGCAGCCTATGCGATCGGGCGCCTCGGTCGGTTTCCGGGGACCGTCCCGTGCGGCGGGCGGTGCGAGGCCTAGGCGCTCGCGGGGCGGTCGTTCAGCGCGCGGGGCACGATCCGTCGCCGGCCACCCTCACTTGCAAGCTCATCAGGCACGACGAGCACGCGACAGACGCGGACTTCGGCCTTCTCGCGCAGACGACGTACCGCGGCGTGGTAGCGGTGAGCCTTCTCCGCGAGCGCGGCGTCCGCGCCGCCGAGCGCGTCCAGCTCCACGCGCGCGGACTCGGTCTCGCGCGCGCGAGCGCACGCCTCAATCCACAGTACCTCGAGGTAGGCGAGCGCGGTGCCCAGCTGCCGATCGGAGATCGTCTCGCGCTGCTCGACCTCGCGCAGCACCGGCACCAGCTCGTTGCTCAACCAGCGCGACTCGGCGTGCGCACGCAGCAGCAGGCACACGTCCGCTGTGGGCGAGTCCTTCGGATTGGATGAGCCATTCGGATACAGCGCCATCTCTGTTTTGGCCTTCGGCGGACGCTCGCGGCTGCTTTAGAAGAACGTCCTCCCGCTCCACGCTTTTTGGGGAAATTTCCGATCGGAGACACGATCCGGGCGCATCCTGGCCCCCCGTCGGCCGCGGACGATCCACTCAGGCGCGGGCTG
Source organism: Solirubrobacteraceae bacterium (assembly GCA_035507305.1). GTDB lineage: Bacteria > Actinomycetota > Thermoleophilia > Solirubrobacterales > Solirubrobacteraceae > Palsa-744. Next base: position 10,066 of record DATJOE010000105.1, read on the forward strand.
TTTTCTTCCGATGAGGACCCGTGAGGGCGCAGGGATGCACGTAGGAGATGCCGCCGGCCGCACCGCCGGACAGCACGCGCGCGCCGCGGTGTTGCGCCTGCGTCTACGCACGCTCGTCACGCTCGGCGTGCTCGCCGTCGCGACAGCGGCGCTCGGGCGTACTTTTGGGCTGCACGACCTGCGCTTCCTGTTCGCCGAGCTCGGCCTGCTCGCGAGCATGTTCGTGATCTCCCGCTACGTGCTTCCGCTTGTCGACCGGCGCGACCGGGGAGCGCGAGCGGAGGAGCACGTCGGTCGCCTGCTCGCCGAGCTCGATCCCGAGCAGTGGTGCGTAATTCACGACGCGAGCCTCGGACACGGAAACGTCGATCACATCCTGATCGGGCCGGGGGGTGTCTTTACGGTCGAGACCAAGAGCCACCCTGGCCCCGTCCGGGTCGGCCGCGTCCACGGGACCACGATCCGCCAGGCCCAGGCCCAGCGTGACGCGGTCGAACGGGTCACGCAGATCAAGGTCGAGCCCCTGCTCGTGTTCAGCCGTGCGTGGGTCGACCGCCCCGGTCGACGGCGCAAGGGCGTGCGCGTCCTACCCGCCCGGATGCTCGTTGCCCACGTGCGCTCGCGCGCTAAGACCCTCTCTCACGGCGATGTCGAGCGGGCTCGCCGGCGCCTGGAGGACGCACTTCGCGAGCAGGCACGGATCGAGCGCCTCGCGCGCTCGCGGCGCATCCTGCCGCGCTGAGACGCTTCGCACCGGTCCTGTCAAGCCGTGCGCTGCGCGCTAGCGTTCGTGGCGATGGCTACAACCGTGCCCAGGCCCGCGGCCACCGAGCCCGGGATCGCCGAGCCGCCTACCGGTGGGGCCGGCGCTCCGGGATCGACCCCGGAGGCCGCCGTGCCCGCGGGCCCCCGTGTTCATCCATTCCTGCAGACGCTCGCCTGGGCTGTCGCCCCTACCTGGGTGATGGACCGCTGTGCCGCGCGCTTCGGAGAGATGTTCACGATCACCTTCTGGCCCAGCGGGATGCAGCTCGTGCTCATAAGCGCGCCCGAGGACGTCAAGCGCATCTTCACTGCGCCCCCCGAGCTCGCGCCCTCCTCCGCAGGCAACTCCCCCGTGAGGGGGGTGATGGGCGAGCACTCGGTGATCACCCTCACGGGGCCCGAGCACATGCGCCAACGCAAGCTGCTCCTGCCCCCGTTCCACGGTGAGCGGATGCGCGAGTACGAGCAGACGATCGTGCAGGCCACGCGGGAGGACCTCGCCGGCTGGCCGCTCGGCGAGCCGATGCACTTGCAGGACCGCACACGGGCGATCACGCTCGAGGTGATCCTACGCGCGGTATTCGGGGTCGAAGCCGAGCGGATGGATCCGCTGCGCCAAGCGATCTCTGGATTGCTCGCACCAATGAACCCTTTGCGGCTGCTGCCGATCGCGCTACGGATGCCGAAGCTTGACCGCCCGCCGGGGGCGATCGGCCGCGCGCTCGACCGACTCGACGCCGTGATCTACGACGAGCTCGCCCGTCGCCGGACGCAGGCCGACCTCGCCGAGCGCACCGACATCCTCTCGCTGCTGATGCAGGCTCGCGACGAGCAGGGCGAGGCGATGACCGACCCTGAGCTTCGCGACGAGCTCGTGACTCTGCTGCTCGCGGGCCACGAGACCACTGCGACCTCGGTTGCCTGGGCGATCGAGCGGCTCGTGCGCCACCCCCAGAAGCTCGCTCGCCTCGTTGAGGAGATAGACGCGGGCGAGCGCGAGGACTACATGACCGCGGTCGTGAACGAGACGCTGCGCGTGCGGCCCGTCGTGCCGATCGTCGCCCGCATGTTGACCGCAGAGATGGAGCTAGGCGGACGGCGCCTGCCCGCGGGCACGCGGGTCATGCCCTCGATCTATCTCACGAACCGCAACCCGCGCGTGTATGACGAACCGCTCGAGTTCCGCCCTGAGCGCTTCCTCGACGCCTCGCCCGACACCTTCTCCTGGATTCCCTTCGGCGGCGGGATCCGCCGCTGTATCGGCGCCTCCTTCGCCCAGCTCGAGATGCGTCTGATGCTGCGCACGATGCTCTCCGAGCTCGAGCCCGGCCTGCCGCCCGCGCGACTCGGCCTCGCGGGACGGGCGGGCCTCGCGGGCCGCGGGGAGTGGAACCGCCGCCGGGCGATCACGCTCGTGCCCGCGCGCGGCGCCCGCGTCGTTTGGCGCGAGCGCGCCGGTCGCAACCGAAGCGCCGCCGGTCGCAACCGAAGCGCCGCGTAACGTCCTCGGGATGGACGCGGGCACCCCGACGCAAGACTTCGATAGCGATCGTATATACGCAGGTTCGACTCCCGAGGACCTGCTGCGGCGGTTCGGCCTCGACGCCTTCCGGCCCGGTCAGCGCGAGGCGGTGCAGGCTGCGCTTGACGGACGCGACAGCCTCGTAGTGATGCCGACCGGCGGGGGCAAGTCGCTTTGTTATCAGCTCCCCGCGCTCACGGGCCAGGGGCTCGTTGTCGTCGTGAGCCCGCTGATCGCGCTGATGTCCGACCAGTGGCAGCGGCTGCGGCGAGCGGGCGTCAGCGCGGCGATGCTCGCCTCCGGGATGGAGGAGGGGCACAACGAGCAAGCGCTGCGCGAGATCTCCGCGGGTGAGGCCCAGCTCGTGCTCGCCGCGCCCGAGCGCTTTGCCTCGGTTGCGTTCCGCACCGCGCTTGCCCAACGCGAGGTCTCGTTGTTTGTCGTCGACGAGGCGCACTGCGTCGCGGAGTGGGGCCATGACTTCAGACCCGACTACCTGCGCCTGCACGACGCGATCGCCTCGCTGCGCAGTAGCCACGCGGGCGCTGAGCGGCCGGCGGTGATGGCGGCAACCGCGACCGCGACTCCGCGCGTGGCCGAGGAGATCGTCACGCGCCTTGAGCTACGTGACCCCGTCCAGGTTCGCTCCGGCTTCGATCGCCCCAACCTCACGTTCGACGTCGTGAGCGTCGAGGGCAAGGGCGCGGTCGCGCGCAAGTGGGCCGCGCTGCTGCACGTGCTCGGCGATCCCGCGGCGCGACCCGCGATCGTCTACTGCGGCACGCGCAAGGACACCGACGCCGTCGCCGAGCGCCTCGCGGCGGAAGGTCTTTCGAGCGTGACCTACCACGCGGGAATGGACCCCGAGCGGCGTCGCGCGAGCCAGGAGGCCTTCATGGAAGGCGATGCCGAGGTCGTCGTCGCGACGAACGCGTTCGGGATGGGCGTGGATAAGGCGGACGTCCGCACCGTCGCCCACTGGGCGCTACCCACGAGCCTTGAGGCCTACTACCAGGAGGCTGGTCGCGCGGGGCGCGACGGCGAGCCGGCCCGGGCGCTGTTGCTCGGCGCGCGGATGGACCTCGGCCGCCTGATCCGCTTTATCAAGGAGCGCGAGACAAGCGTCGAGGACGTGAAGGGCTACGTCGCGCGCCTGCGCCGAGGCGCGCAGCCCGGCGGGGAGGGCGAGGTCGCGACCGTGGGTCACGGTGAGCTGGGCGAGCGCGACCGGGTGCTGCTGTCGATCGCCGAGCGCGCCGGCGCGGTCGAGCTAGAACCCGCGGGCGCGGACGGGCTCTACGTACGCCTGACCGGCCGGGGCAGCCCGCGACTCGCGCGCGCGGCGATCCAGGCCTCGCGCAATCGCGGCTGGGACTCCTATCGCTCGATCGAGCGCTACATGACCAGCGGCGAGCGCTGCCGCCGCCGCCAGATCCTTGATCACTTTGGCGACTCAGAGCCGGGCCGACCCACCGTGCGCTGCTGCGACGTTTGCGCGACCGACGAGGCGCTGCTCGCGGCGGTGAACGCCCCGATCCGCGCGGCACGCGGAGGTGCGAGAGCCGGGCGAGGCGGCTCGGGCGCGACGGCGTCGGGTGCGCCCGAGCGCGAGCCACTCTCGCCGGAGGACGAGCCCCGCTTCGAGCGCCTGCGCGCGTGGCGGCACGAGCGCGCCGAAGGCAAGCCCGCCTATACGGTCGCGGCGAACGCCGTGCTCGAGGACGTGCTGCGTGCCAAGCCGAGCAGCCTCGACGATCTGCTGGAGATCCGCGGCATCGGCCCGGCGTTCTGCGAGAAGCACGGCGAATCGCTGCTCGACGTCCTAGTAGAGCTGGGCTCTGTCGAGGAGGCGCCCGCGCCGCTAGCATCTGGGGCCGCGCCGACGTAGCTCAGCTGGTAGAGCACTTCACTCGTAATGAAGGGGTCAGGGGTTCGAGTCCCCTCGTCGGCTCTGTGTCCGTGGGGGCTCATGGGGGGAGCCTGCTTCCCCCATGCTCAGGTTAGGGGGTTCGAGTCCCCTCGTCGGCTCTCTTCCTGAGCCCTCCAGTTCGGGCTGCAATTCCGACCTTCGGAACTCCGTGTTTATTGTGGTTAAAGGAGCTCCCGTGCCCGGCCGATGCGGACCTCATGGTGACTGCTCCAAGGCTCGCGGCCGCCCTCGTTGCGACGCTTGCGCTGCTGTCCGGAGCCGGGTCGGCAATCGCGGCGCCGACGACTACGGAGTACCCGATTCCGTCCCACGACCACGCGCCGCGCGGCATCGTCGCGGGGCCCGACGGCGCGCTCTGGTTCGCCCAGGACGCGGGCGGCGGCGGCATCGGTCGCAGCACCACCGCCGGATCGATTAGCGAATTCTCCAGCGGCGGCATCGGCACGGCGGAAGGCATCGCGCTGGGCCCCGACGGCAACCTGTGGTTCACCGAGCCAAGCGAAGAGGCGGTCGTCCGGCTCACGCCGAGCGGCACCGCGAAAGAGTTCGCGCTCAACAAAGGCCTCCTCTCAGAACTGTTCACGACCGTCACGCCGGCCGGGATCGCCTCGGGTCCCGACGGAAACCTCTGGTTCACGATCGCCTCCAACCCCGCGGGCATCGGGCGCATCACAACCGAAGGCACCGGAACCGTCTTCAGCAGCGGCTTGAGCGCGAGCAGCAAACCCCAGGGCATCACTTTGGGTCCCGATGGGAACCTGTGGTTCACAGAGACCGCGAACCCCGCGAAGATCGGCCGGATCACTGCAAGCGGCACGATTACGGAGTTCTCGACGGGCCTGACGGCGAACAGCCAGCCGCAGAGCATCACCGCGGGCCCCGACGGCAACCTGTGGTTCACCGAGTCGGCCGATCCCGGGAGGATCGGGCGCATCACGCCCACGGGGACGATCACCCAGTTCACGACCGGGCTCACGACTAATAGCCAGCCCGAAGGTATCGCGGCCGCCGACGACGGCAACATCTATTTCACCGAGTTCAAGGGCACAGGTCGGATCGGCAAGATCACGCCCTCCGGGACGATCACCGAGTACGCGACGCCGACGAGCAACAGCCAACCCGAGCAGATCGCTCCGGGGCCCGACGGCAACCTGTGGTTCACCGAGAACGGCAACCACGGACAGATCGCGCGGATCACGGTCGCACCGAGCGTCGGCGAAACGACGGCTTCGGCGGTGAGCGAGCAGACCGCGGGGGTACAGGCGCCGATCGGAGCGAACTCGCAGGCGACGAGCTACCTGTTCGAATATGGGACGACCACGGCGTATGGCGCGCAGACGACCTCATCCTCCGCGGGCAGCGCCGCGAGCCCTGCACCCGTGACCGCGAACCTGAGCGGCCTCGCGCCCGCGATGCTCTACCACGTCCGCGCAGTGGCCACGAACGCGGCCGGCACTACCTACGGGCCCGACCAGACCTTCTCGACGACCCTCCCGCCCGACGCCTTTACCGACGCGGCGACGGGCGTCTCGCTGACGGGCGCGACGCTGGCGGCGCGGGTCAATCCTCAGGGACAGCCCACGACCTATCACTTCGATTGGGGGCTTACGACCGCTTATGGAGCTCGGGTCCCGGCCTCCGACCTAAGCGTCGGCTCGGACACGAGCGAACACTCACTCGAACAGGGCCTGACAGGCCTGGCGCCCGATACCGCTTACCACTTTCGGGTCGTCGCGAGCAACTGCGGCGGTTGCGCCGAAGGCACCTCCTACGGCCAAGACCAGACATTCACGACCGCACCCGCGCCCGACGCTGAAACGAAGGCCACGACCGCAGTCTCCGCCACGAGCGCCACGGTCGCTGGCTCGGTCAACCCGCGCGGTGCCCCAACCGACTACTACTTCGAATGGGGCCAGACGTCCTCCTACGGTAATCGCGCTGACGGTGAAGAAGGCGGCGTGGGCGCGGACAGCACCGCGCACGAGGTCAGCCAGGAGCTGACGGACCTCGCTCCGGGCACGAGCTACCACTACCGCCTCGTCGCCACCAACTGCTCAGGCTGCGTCGCGGGGACCAGCTACGGCAGCGACATGGTCTTTACATCCGAAAGCCTGCCCGTCTCGCCGCAGCCGGTGCAGGACGCGCCGCCGGCGCTGCTGCTCACGAGCGCGCCGGTCACAGCGCTCTCGCCGATCGCCCCGATCACGCCGGGCACCCTGCCCGCGCTGGGCCAGACCGCGCAGCTAAGAGTCCTCTCCGGCCAGGTGCTCGTCCGCCTGCCCGGCGCCACGGCATCGCAGCCGCTCTCGGACATCACGAACCTGCCGCTGGGGTCGGTGATCGACGTGACGCACGGGGTGATCGACCTCTCGACGGCGACCGACCAAGCGGGCCACACGCAATCGGTGACCCTCTGGGGAGCCAGCTTTATCGCGCGTCAGGCGACGGCGCCGCCGGGCATGACGACGCTGACCCTGCTCGCGCCACCGGCCTGCGCGCGCCACCAACGTCGTCCTCACGCCGCGAGCGCTTCGTCGGCTGCGGCTAGCCGTAGCCGAGGCACGCACGGCCTGTGGGCCAAAGACAACCACGGCCACTTCAGCACCCGTGGGCAGAACAGCGTCGCCACCGTGCGGGGGACCTTTTGGGAGACGGTCGAGCGTTGTGGGGGAACGTTCACGCGTGTGCGCCAGGGCGTCGTGAGCGTGCGCGACCTTCACCGCCACCGCACGGTCCTGGTCAGGGCAGGCCACAGCTACCTCGCCAAACGCTGAGGCCGTGCGCTCGATGAGGCGCTTCCCGGCGCTCGCCCCGAAGACGCTCGTGCTGGCGATTGCCGCGGCGATAGCTATCGCCGCAGGCGCGGTCTCATATCTTGCCGACGCCTGGCCTCGCCTGGAGAACGACTCGCTGGACGTTCGCTTCGGACTCGCACACCACGCGCGCCCCTCGGACGTCGCGGTCGTCGCGATCGACGACGAGACCTTCTCGGCGCTGCAGCGCGCTTGGCCCTTCCCGCGCAGACTGCATGCAGGTGTGATCGATCGCCTGCGGATCGACGGGGCTCGGGCGATCGTCTACGACGTCCAGTTCAGCGAGCCAACCGACGAACGCGATGACCTCGCGCTGTTCGAATCGATCCGCAAAGCCCACGACGTGGTGCTCGCGGCGACCGAAGTCGACGCGCACGGACGCACGAACGTGCTCGGCGGCGAAGCGAACCTCAGGCGCGCCCATGCCGTGGCCGCCGCCGCGAACCTGCCCGCCGAAGATGGCGGAGTAATCCGCCGCTACCCCTACTCGCTGCTGGGTCTGAGAAGCCTCGCCGTGGCCGGGGCGCACGTCGCGGGAACTTCGGTCTCCTCCGCGCGGTTCTCCCACGACAAGGCGCTGATCGACTTCCGCGGCCCGCCCGGCACCGTACCGACGATCTCCTTCTCCAAGGTGCTGCGGGGCGAAGTGCCCCCGGGGGCCTTCAGGGGGAAGATCGTCGTGGTCGGGGCGACGGCGCCCACGCTCCAAGACGTCCACCAGACCTCGATCGCCTCGGACACGCCGATGCCCGGCCCCGAGATCCAAGCGAACGCGATCTGGACCGCGCTTCATCAGAACCCACTCCAGCCTGCGGGCTCGTGGCTCGCGCTGCTGGCGATCGTGCTCGCCGGCGCCGCGGCCCCGTTGCTGGCGCTGCGTTTCCGCGTGCTCGTCTCGGTCCTGATCGCGGCGGCGCTCGCCGCGCTCTATCTCGCGATCGCGCAGCTCGCGTTCGACTCGGGCACCGTGCTCGTCATCACCTACCCACTCGCCGCATGGTGCCTCGGCACGATTGGTATGGTCGCCGCCAGCTACGTCGCCGCGTTCCTGGAGCGCAACGCGTTCGCCCGCCAGCTGTACGCCAGCCAACTGGAGCTGATCCAGCGCCTGGCGCAGGCCGTCGAGACCCGCGACGTCGAGACCGGCGAGCACGTCCGCCGGATCGGCCGGCTGTGCCGGCGACTCGCACTCGAGCTCGGCTGGGACCCCGTGGACGCCGAGCGGCTGCAACATGCCAGCGCGATGCACGACATTGGCAAGATCGGGGTTCCCGACAGCATTCTGCTGAAGCCCGGCGCGCTCAGCGAGGAGGAGTGGGCCGTGATCAGGGCGCACACGACCGTCGGTGCCGAGATCCTCGCCGGGTCCGAGAACCCACTCGTGCAGATGGCGCAGGACATCGCGAGGTCTCATCACGAGCGCTGGGACGGCGGCGGCTACCCGGCCGGGCTCGCCGGAGAGGAGATCCCGCTCGCGGCGCGGATCTGCGCCGTTGTCGACGTCTACGACGCGCTCAGCTCCAAGCGGAGCTACAAGGAGGCGTGGTCAGCCGAGAGGGTCCTCGCCGAGCTCGAGGCCGGTAGCGGCAGCCAGTTCGACCCCCACGTCGTCGCGGCCTTCCTGCGCATCGCTCCGCAGCTGCAGCGCGAGATGGAATCGGTTGTCGCGACCAGCGACGGATCGGTCTCCTCGCCGCGCCCCGCCACTGCGTAGGGGGCGTAGCCGGCTCCGCCCCGGCCGGGCCGCGAGACCTGGACCAAGGTCTAGTGGGCGCGAGGCTCTTGCTGCTGCACACTTCGTTTCCACAGATCACTTCGGCGTCGCCTCCGAGATTCGCCAGGACGCGGCCCCGGCAACTCCAAACGTTTGACCCTCCCGGGAGAAGGCGTGGGTATGGGGAACCCACGCCTGCCGCCCGCGCCCCACTCGATCGGCGGCGCGGGCGGCACAGCGTGCGAAAAGAGAGCCGCACCCCCGATCGGGCGCGGCTCCTGAAGAAGAACTCCTAAGAAGTCCTCCGAAGGCCGAGACTCCCTCCGTCCCTCCGAAGGCTCAGCCCAGAGGGCCTAAGGGGCGGCTATACGGGTCCTTCGCCGCCTTCTTTTTCTTTTTCGCGTTCTTCTTTCTTTTTGGCTTTTTCTTCTTCGAGCAGTTTGCGTTTTTCAGCTCGTTCTTCTTCGAGCTTTTTCTGCTTTTCGGCCTTTTCTTTTTCCTTGACTTCGGTCTGTTCGGCCTTTTCGATGCGCGCTTCGTTCTGTTCCTTGATCTTTTCGATCCGTTCCAGATTGTGTTCGCGCACGCGTTCGTTGGCTTCGACGAATTTTTCGCGGGCCGTTTCGACGCGTTCTTTGTTCTTTTCGCGCGCTTCTTCGAGCTTTTCCTGATTGATCGCTTCGACCGCTTCCTTTTCGGATTCGCTCACTTCGCTCAGGCGCTGTTCGTTTTCTTCCTTGACTTTTTCGATTCGTTCTTTGTTGCGTTCGTGCACGCCTTCACTGACTTCGTGGTTTTTTTCGTGCACGAGTTCGAACTTTTCCTTGCCTTTTTCGCGCGCTTCTTCGAGCTTTTCCTTGTTCAGTTCTTCGGCTTCCGCGACGATTGGGCCGACGGTCTTCGCGGCTTGCGCCGAGACCGTCAGCACGCCGAACGCGAGCGCCGAGACGAGCGCGAGCAACAGGCTCTTGCTACGGGTCATCGATCTCCTTTCTTTGCCGTCTGCTTGCGGCCGGCCCGGCGGCGCGCCTCCGTGCGCCCCGGCCGCATCACCTCTTGCTGCATCGGTACCGCCGTTCCCACCAGCACTCCCTCGTCTCAACCCCTTGTGCCACGGCGTGGAGGCCGAGAAATGTTTCTACCACACAAGCCAGAGGGGGTCCAATGTCTAAGCGCCGCTCACGTAGGTCTGAAAGAGTGCGCCTCGCATGAAGGCCTTCGAGCTCAGCGGCAAGACGGCGCTCGTCACGGGCGCGGCGCGCGGCATCGGCTTCGCGACGGCCCAAGCGCTCATCGCGCGGGGAGCCTCGGTCGCGGTGCTCGACCTGGACCAGGCCGCGGCGGACCGCGCGGCCGCCGAGCTGCACGCGACTCGCACGCTGGCGATCGCCGCCGACGTCACCGACCGCGCGGCGATGCAACGCGCGGTCGCCACGATCGTCGAGCACTTCGGTGGGCTCGACGTGGTGGTCGCCAACGCGGGGATCGCCCCCCGGGTGGCCACGTTCAAGGCGATGGCGCCCGAGAGCTTCACCCGCGTGCTGGACGTGAACCTGTGGGGCGTCTACCGCACGGTCGACGCCGCGCTCCCCGAGGTCGTCGCCCGCGCGGGACACATCGTCGTGATCTCATCGGTTTATGCGTTCGTCAACGGCGTTGGCCTGATCCCCTACGCGATGAGCAAGGCCGCGGTCGAGCAGCTGGGTCGAGCGCTGCGCGTCGAGCTTGCGCCCCACGACGCGAGCGCGAGCGTCGCGTACTTCGGGTTCATCGAGACACAAATGGTCCACCAGGGACTCGACGCCGACCCCGTGGCGACGACGCTGTTCAACACCGCTCCGCGCCCACTGCGCAAGCGAATCCCGGCGAGCGAGGCAGGGGGGGCGATCGTGCGCGGCATCGAGCGGCGCAGTCCGCGGATCGTGCGTCCGCGCCGCTGGATCCTGGTCTCGCTGTTGCGCGGCCTGCTCAACCCGCTCAGCGATCGTCAGCTTGAGGGTGACGCGGAGATGCATGCCGCGCTGCGCAAGCTGGACGAACGGGCGGGCGAGGAACAGCCGACGACCGCTTAGGTCAGGTAGCAAAGCTCGCGCGCGCGAGCCGTCAGCTCATCGCGGAAGCTCGGGTGCGCGATCGCGATCAGCCGCCGAGTGCGCTCGGCGATCGAGCTTCCGCGCAGCTCGGCGACGCCGTACTCCGTGACGACCTTGTCGACGATGTTCTTGAACGTCGTCACCGCCGCGCCCGGATGCAGTTGCGGCACGATCCGCGAGATCGTGTCGTCCGCGGTGCTGGAGTGCAGGACGATAAACGCCTGCCCGTGCTCGGCCATCACCGCGCCACGCGCATAGTCGGGTTGCCCGCCCGAGGATGACCAGTACTCGCTGCCAAGCGACTCCGATGCGCACTGGCCGAGGAAGTCGACCTCGAGCGTCGCGTTGATAGCGGTCATCAGCGGCTCGCGCGCGATCACGGTGGGGTCGTTGGTGTAGTTGACCGGGTGGAACTCCACGCCAGGGTTGTCCGCTACGAACTCGTACAGCTCTCGCGAGCCCAGTGCCGAGGTCGTGATGAGCTTGTTGCGGTGCGTGGCCTTGCGCGTGCCGGTCACCGCGCCGCATTCGACTAGGTCCATGAAGCCGTCGCCCAGCAGCTCGGTGTGCACTCCCAGCTCGCGGTGGTCTTTCAGCATCCCGAGCACGAGGTCTGGCGCCGCGCCGATCCCGGCTTGCAGCGTTGCGCCGTCGGGGATGCGCTCCGCGACGAACGCCGCGATCTTGTCGTCGCGCTCGCCCGCCGTCGGCGGCGGCAGCTCGATGAGCGGCGTGTCGGCTTCGCACCAGCCCACCACGTCGGAGATGTGCAGCTGGTTGCTTCCGAACGTTCGTGGCACGCTGGGGTTGACCTCGACGAAGAACGGCACCTCGCCGATGAACGCCGCCACGTACTCGGCGTGGGGGCCGAGCGAGAAGTAGCCGTGCTCGTCCGCGGGCGAAACCGCCGCGAGCACGAGACGCGGGCTCAGCGTCTGGCGCATCAGTCGCGGCACGTCGCTGAACGAGTTCGGCACCAGGTCGCAGTCGCCGCGGTGGAACGCCGCGCGGCTATGGGGGGAGAGGAACCAGCCGACGTGGCGCAGGCCCGCGAGCTCACCCTCGATGTAGCGGCGTGGGCGCAACGGGATCATCTGGTGTAGGCGCACGTCCTTCAGCTGCCCTGCCTCGGCCGCGGACTCGAGCGCGTCGATCGTCTTGGCGGGTTCGGCGTTCGCTTGCCCGACGATCACGTCCATACCCGGCTCGATCCATTCGAGCACGGCCTGCGGCTCGCGCATCCGCGCGGCGAGCGCATCGCTGATCGGCTGCGGACTCACTGCGCGCGAGGATAGGCGAGCTACTGGATCGGATCACACCCAGAGGAGGTTGAGAACATAATCATCACAAATACAGTTGAAATTATGGAGATTTGTTCTAGCGTGTTCGTGCCGGGCCGCGCGCGAGGCCCGGCGTCCCCACAAAACCGCACCCGGAACCCCACCGGACAGGACCTCCGAAAACCGCACGTGAACCGCACCTCCAGCGGTAAGAAAGGAATCAGAACCGATGCCCAAGAACTCCGATTCGACACCCCCGTCGACCGCTCCGAACAAGGCCACGCGGCGATGGCGCCGAAGCAACGCTGCAGTCCTCGCGACGTTCGTCGCGGCGCTTGCCTCCGGCTCGATCTCTACCGCCCCGGCACTTGCCGACACGCCGACCTCGCCCCCGCCGGTGACGATCCTCACCGAGGGCAACGTGGGCCACGGCGACTTCTTCATCTCGCCGTTCGGCGGCAGCGCCGCGTACGCAAACGGCCCCGAGATCCTCGACCAGCAGGGCAACGTCATCTGGTTCCAGGCAGCCCCCGCGGGCCAGGAGGCGGCCGACTTCCGTACCCAGAACTACCGCGGCCAGCCGGTGCTGACCTGGTGGCAAGGCACGGGCCTCGGCGGGCTCGCGAAAGGCACCGACTACATCTATAACTCGCACTACCAGCAGATCGCGACCGTCAACGCGGGCAATGGTTACAGCGCGGATGGCCACGAGTTCCTGATCACGCCGCAGAACACGGCGCTGGTCCTCGCCTATGCGACTGAGACCGCGGACCTATCCTCGATCGGTGGCCCCTCAAACCAGACCGTAATCGACGGGATCGTCCAGGAGATCGACATCCCCACGGGCAAAGTGCTGTTCCAGTGGAAGGCATCTGACCACGTGCCCTACTCGCAGAGCGAGCAGCCACTGCCCTCCTCGGCGAGCGCACCATGGGACTGGTTCCACATCAACGCCGTGCACATCGACACCGATGGCAACCTGCTAATCGACGCTCGCGACACGTGGACGACGTACAAGGTCGCCCGCCACAGCGGCAATGTGATCTGGCAGCTCGGCGGCAAGGCGAGCAGCTTCACGCTGCAGGCCGCGCCCGGTCAGAAGCTCAACAACGCAGGTGAGCTGTTCGCTTGGCAGCACGACCCCGAGGCGCTCGGCAACGATGTCTACACAGTGTTCGACAACGAGGCCGCGGGCGTCGGCAACACTGGCGTGGACCCGACAGCGCAGTTCGGTCTCAGCCGCGCGGTGCGCTTCAAACTCGACGAGCGCGCGCACACGGCGACGCTGCTTCAGTCCTATAACCAGCCCGACGCGTTGACGGCACCCTCGCAGGGCAATGCGCAGACGACCAGCGATGGCAACCTGCTTGTCGGCTGGGGCTCGCTGCCCTACTTCTCGGAGTACGACTCGGCGGGTGACCTGCTGTTCAATGCGAAGTTCCCCACGGGCGTGAACACCTACCGCGCCTATCTGCAGCCGTGGAGTCCGGGAAGCGGCAACGGTGGCGGGAAAGGCGGTAAATGGCCCGGAAGCGGCCAAGGCGGTCAGGGCAGTAAAGGTGGCCCACGAGGCGGATCGGACAAAGGTTCCGGTGGCCAGGGAGGCCAAGCTGGCGACCAAGGCGGCGACCAGGGCAGCGGGCCGGGCAAGTGGTCAGGCGGTCAGGGCGGCAACGGCCGGGAGCACGCGAAGTTCTCCCGGGCTCGTCATAGCCACGCGCATTCCAAGCACCCGCGCGCCTAAGCGACGCGCGTAAGCGGAGAGCACGCCCGGGACGTGATTCACGCGGCCCGGGCGGCGCCGCTTCGCTCGGTTGCGGCTTGGCGCGTCAACATCCCTGCTGTAGCCTCCGCTGACGGCCCAGTCAGGGTGCGATCGCTCAGCGAGCATCGCTTGGCGAGCAAGGGCCGTCGATGGAGATGGATCGATCGGAGAGAAAGCTGTCCGCGCGTAAGCGAGTAAAAGCTCGCCCGCGTGCCCGCACGCGCTTGCCGCGCGTGCTTTTGCTGATGTGCGCGATCCTCGTCGCCTGCATTGCGGCGGGCGCGCCAGCCGCGACAGCGGTCGGGACGGGCGCGGTGACGGGGACCGTTAAGGACGCCGCAAAAGAAGCGCCTATCGCGGAAATTGGAGTGTGTGCCCGCGCGGCGTCGGAACCGCTCGCGACCCCAACGTGCGCGACGACGAGCGCGACGGGCGAATACGAAATCGCGGGTCTCGCCGAAGGGCAATACCACGTGTGGTTCTCAGTCCCGGCGAACTCCACGGTGAACTACGCGACGCAGTACTTCCAAGCGCGCTCGACCGAAGCGCTCGCGGACCCCGTGACGGTTACGGAAGGGACGGCGACGCCGAACGTGAACGCCCTCATGCAGGCAGGCGGCGAAATCAAGGGGTCGGTGAGCGAAGGCAAAGGCAACTCGCTTGGCGGGATTCAGGTGTGCGCCCTGGAAAAGGGGGCCGAAGCCCCGCCGGTCCGATGCGTCCTGACTAAAGCGACGGGCAACTACACGATCGCCGCGCTGTCCAGCGGCGAATACGAAGTCGAATTCTCGAGCTCCCCAGGCAGCGAACCTAGCTACGTAACGCAGTTCTACAAAGGCGCCGCGACACGCGCGGCGGCGACGGCAGTCACGGTTACGGCTGGCGGCGCCGCGGTCAAAAATGTGAGCGCGGTACTCGAACCGGTCGCGCCGCCACCACCCCCGACCGGCACGATCTCGGGCACGGTCACCTCGGCTACGACGAGCGCGCCGCTGGCGAACGCGCACGTGTGCGCGGTGAATATCGCGACCGCGCTTGAAACCTGCACGGCCAGCGACGCGAGCGGCACGTACGCGCTGGCGGAACTGGCGCCGGGCGAATACGACGTGGAGTTCGTGGCGGCCGAAGGCGGCGAAGCCTACGAACCCCAGTGGTACAAGGAAAAGTCGAGTAAGGCCGAAGCCGAAGCCGTGAAAGTGACCTCGGGCGCGAACACCGAAGCGGTCGACGCGAAGCTGCAGCCAACGCCGCCCCCACCGCCCCCGACCGGCACGATCTCGGGCACGGTCACCTCGGCGACCACGAGCGCGCCGCTAGCGAACATCCGCGTCTGCGCGGTGAGCCTCGCGACCGCGGTTGAAACTTGCATCCTGACCGATGCGAGCGGTGCCTACGCGCTGCCTGAACTCGCGCCGGGTGATTACCACGTGGATTTCGTCGCGGCCGAAGGGGGCGAAGCGTACGAATCGCAGTGGTACAAGGAAAAGAAAGCGGAGGTTGAAGCCGAAGCCGTGACAGTGACGGCGGGCGAAAGCACGAGCGCGATCGACGCAAAGCTGAAACTGGTCGTGGCGGAAGGCGAAGAACCTGAACCTGAAGAACCGGAACCGGGTAACAACGCTCCGGTTTCGCTGACGAGACCCTCGATCTCGGGCACGACGCAGCAGGGCCAGACGCTCGTGTTCACGAGCGGCACCTGGCTATTCGAACCGACGCTGATCACCGACGAGTGGGGACTCTGCGCGAACACGGGCGTAATCGAAACGTGCCACACGATCGCCGAATCGCCGAGCTACACGCTGACGGCGACGGACGTGGGTGGCACGATCAGAATCAGGGAGAAGGCGTTCAACGCGTTCGGCGAAGGGCAGGCGTTCTCGCGGCCGACCACGGTGATCGCGGGACCGCCCGCGATCCCGCAGACGGCAAGCACGGCTGCCTCGCCGTCGCCGACCGCCAGCTCGGGAGTGTCATCGGAGATCGCGCACGCGGCGAGCGCGGCGCAGCTAAAGGCGCTGCTGACGAAGCTGCTCGTGCCCGGCGGGACGAGCGCGAAGCTGACGACGCTCGGTGCGCATGGGAGCTACACCGCGACGTTCAGCTCGCTCGCGGCGGGGCGGATCTCGATCGCGTGGTACTTCGTCCCAAAGGGCGCCCACGTCGCGAAGTCCAAGCCAAAGCCGAAACCGGTGTTGGTCGCGGCGGGCAAGCTGACGACGAAGGAAGGCGGTACGGCGAAGCTGACGATCAAGTTGACCTCGGCGGGCCACGCGCTAGTCGCGAAGCACAAGCCGCTGAAGCTGACGGCGCAGGGCGCCTTTGCGCCGAAGGGCCGCGCGACGTTGAACGCGACGCGCAGCTTCACGCTCAAGCGCTAGCGGCCGCCCTTCGGCGAAGGTGGCCCGGCGGGCGGGGACGCGCCTTAGGGCTACCTCGTCCAATCGCTGCGACCGCTCGCGACCGTATCTTGCGGGCATGTCGCATACGAGGTTCTACCGCGACGGCGAGCTGGTGCTGGAGGACTTCCCGGTGAAGGACATCTCCGAGCACCTCAAGGAGCCGGGCGCTTGTGTCTGGCTTGACTACTGCAAGCCGACGCGCGAGGAGCTGGCGACGATCGCGGACGAGCTGGGCCTGCACCCGCTGGCGGTGGAGGACGCGGTGCAGGAGCATCAACGGCCGAAGCTGGACCGCTATGACTCGCATCTGTTTATGAGCGCATACACGTTGAAGCTGGACGTGTCCTCGGGCGAGCTTGAGACGAGCGAGGTGGGCGTGTTTGTGACGCCGAAGGCGCTGGTGACGGTACGCAAGGACGAGGACGTGGACATCGCGGGCGTGGTGGCACGCTGGGATGAATCGAAGGACCTCGCGAGCCACGGGGTTTCGTTCCTGTTGTGGGGCCTGTTGGATGACATCGTGGACGGCCACTTCGAAACGGTGCAGTCGCTGGACGGGGAGATCGAGACGCTGGAGGATCTGCTGTTCGAGAACGGGCGCCCGCACGAAGCAGAGGTGCAGCGCCGCTCGTTTGAGCTGCGCAAGAGCTTGGTCTTGCTGCGGCGCCTGGTGCTCCCGATGCGCGAGGTGGTCAACTCGCTGATGCGCCGCGACCTGCAGGTAATCGATCAGGGGATGGCGCCCTACTACCAGGACGTGTACGACCACGTGATGCGCGCGACCGACTGGACGGAGTCACTGCGCGACCTGGTGACGACGATCCTCGAGACGAACATCGCGATCCAGGGCAACCGGATGAACCTAGCGATGAAGAAGGTCACGAGCTGGGCCGCGATCATCGCGGTGCCGACGGCGATCACGGGCTTCTACGGGCAGAACCTCCCCTACCCGGGCTTCTCCCAGCACTGGGGCTTCTGGTTCTCCTCGGCGCTGATCGTGGTGATCTCGGTACTCCTGTACTGGTCGTTCCGCCGCAACGACTGGCTCTAGGCGAGAATGTCGCCATGCAGGCGATCCCGCTAGGTCCCGAGGACCGGGCGATCCTTGCCCTGGAGGGCGCCACGATCGCTGGACATACGTGCAAGGTCGTGCGCCTGGCCTCCAGCGGAGGCTCGCTGGAGATCGAGCGCCTGCGAGCGAGGATCGCGGAGCGGATCGCGCTGGCGCCGGGGCTGACGCGCAAGCTGGGGGGCACGGCCGATCAGCCCGTTTGGGTCGAGGATGATGATTTCGAGATCGACGAGCAGATCGTGGCGGCGCCGGTCGAGCGGGCTGTAGATCGGCCCGAGCTGCTGGCGCTGGTCGCGCGTCTGTTCGAGCAGCGTCTGGATCGCTCGCGCCCGCTGTGGCGGATCGATGTGGCACCGCTGGCCGACGGGGGCAGCGCGCTGATCTGGCGGATCCACCACGCGCTGGCGGATGGCACGGCCTCGGTGCGCTACGCGCGCATGCTGTTGTGGGACGAGAGCGCGGAGGCGGAAATGGACGCGGCGCAGGCGCACGCGGCCCACGCGGCGGATGAGACGCGCAGGCGCGCCCACCTCGCGGGGTTCCTGCGCCGCGAGTACGCGAAGTCGCCCTCGCCGTTCGACGGCAAGATCGGGACGCGCCGCGAGGTGGCGTTTGCGGGGGTCTCGCTGACGGGGTTGCACGAGGCGGCGAAGGAGCTGGCGGGCGCGACGGTGAACGACGCGGTGCTCGCGGTCGTCGCGGGAGCGGTCGGACGCTGGGTGCGCGAGCGCCACGGCGACCCCGGCACGCTTCAGCTGCGGGTTCCGGTGAGCCTGCACCACGAGGGCGACGCGCTCGCGAACCACGACTCGTTCTTCACGCTGGGGTTGCCGACGAACGAGCCCGACCCCGTCGCGCGGCTGCGCCTCGCGCACGTGGGCTGCAGCGAGCGCAAGCTCGACCACGACGCGGAATACCGAGAGCATCTACTACACGAGCTGGCAGGCGTGCCACCGCTCGAGCACCTGGTGACGCGGATCGAGCGCAATCCCAGGCGCTTCGCGCTGAGCGTCTCGAACGTGCCGGGCCCGCGCGAGCCGGTCAGCGTGTTGGGGGACCAGGTCACGCGCTTGCACTCGCTCGCGGAGATCGGCGAACACCACGCGCTGCGCGTCTCGGCGATGTCGCTGGCAGGGCAACTGGGCTTCGGCTTGTGCGCGGACCCTGACCTGGTCGACGAGCTGGAGTTGATGGCGCGCGGCATCGAGGTCGAGGCGCAGTTGCTGCTCGACGCCGCGGGCGTCGCGGCCTAGCGGCAGGAGAGCGGCCTTGCACGCAGTAAGTAGTTCGGTGGTCAAGCCCGCGCTCACGCGCGCCGATGTGACCTGAGACCAACGGCCACCGACCGGGGGAGCGATGCAAAGCCAACGCCAGAAACTCGTCCTCGCCGCGATGATCTTCGCGGTCGCGATGCTGTTCATCGATCAGACGATCGTCGCGCTGGCGATCCCTGACCTGCAGCACGACCTGCACCTCTCGAGCACGGGCTCGCAGTGGATCGTGAACGCCTACCTGCTCGCGCTCTCGGCGCTGTTCGCGCTGGGCGGCAAGGTCGCGGACGTGTATGGCCCGCGCCGGATGGTGCTCGTGGGCGTGATCGCGTTCGCGGTGTGCTCGGCGCTGTGCGGCGCGACCCCGACGGGCTCGGCGGGCGAGACGTGGATGATCGTGTTCCGCGCGCTGCAGGGCGCCGCGGCGGCGGTCCTGTTCCCAGCGGCGCTCGCGATCGTCGTCGCGAGCTACGAGGTCTCAGAACGCGGCAAGGCGCTAGCGATCTTCTTCTCGATCACGGGCGGCCTCACGGCGGTGGGGCCGATCGCGGGCGGCTACCTCACCGAGTGGACTTGGCGTGCGATCTTCTGGGTCAACATCCCGGTGGCGATCATCGCCGTAGTGCTGACGCTGATCTCAAAGCCCACCGAGGAACGCAATCCCTCGCGGATCGACATGCAAGGCGCGATGCTCGTGACCCTGGGCATGGGCCTCGCGGTGCTCGGCTTGCAGCAGGCGAGCGTTTGGGGTTGGGACAGCGTCGCGACGTGGGCCTGCCTGGTCGTGGGCCTCGCGGTGCTCGTGGCGTTCGTGCGCCACGAGTTGCGGGTCGAGGAGCCGCTCGTGCCGCTGCGCCTGTTCGCGGACCGGGGCTTCTTCGTCGACAACGTCGTGCTGTTCCTGCTGTCGATCTGCTTCGTGCCGCTGTTCTTCTTCGCGAGCCTCTACGCGCAGATCGCGCTCGGCGAAAGCGCCTCGAACGCGGGTCTCGTGCTGTTGG
The DNA here is from genome assembly GCA_035507305.1 of Solirubrobacteraceae bacterium. Lineage (GTDB taxonomy): Bacteria > Actinomycetota > Thermoleophilia > Solirubrobacterales > Solirubrobacteraceae > Palsa-744. Next base: position 29,691 of record DATJOE010000105.1, read on the forward strand.
TGTTCTTCGGCGGCTTCACGATCGCGGCCCAGCGCGGGGGCCGGATCCTCGACAGCCAAGGCGCGCGCCCATCGGTCGTGCCGGGCTGCATCATCGCGGCGGTGGGCTTCTGGCTGTGGGGCGAAAGCCTCGACGACCTCTCGTTCAGCTCGCAGTGGTACTACCTGGCGATCGCGGGCGCGGGCGTCGGCCTGGTCCTGGGCCCCGTGAGCACCGACGCGCTGAACCGCGCGGCCCGCGCGACCTACGGCTCGATCACAGGCGTCACGCAGACGGTGCGCAACTTCGGCGGCAGCCTCGGACTCGCGGTGCTGGGTTCGATCTTGATCACCGAAAACGTCTCCCGAATCGAGCGCACACTGAGCGGCCGGGTGCCGAAAGCGACGGCGGACAAGATCGCCCACGCGGTCTCAGGCGCGGCCTCGGGCGCGAGTGGAGGCGGACGCAGCGGTGCGGTCCCGCACGAGATCCGGCTCGACTTCGCGCACTCGACGCAGACCGTGGTCTACGGGATGGCGGCGGCGATGGCGCTGGCGTTCATCGTCGCGGTGCGCGCGATGCCGGGCGGCAAGGCCGAGGCCGTCGAGCAGACCGAGCCCAACCCTTCGGTCAGCGCGACGCCGGTCTAGTCGACGACCGCAGTTACCTCGGCGAGCGAGTCCTCTGAACGCGCCTCGCTGCGCTGTGCTTGCTCGGGTGCCGAGCGTTCGCGCGGGACGAGCGCGCCCGCGAGCAGGCAGACGATCAAGAAGCCCGTGGCCATCACGAACGTCTCGGTGAAGCCCGTGACCGCGGGCTCGCCTTTCGCGCTGTGGGCCGCGATGAACGTCGCGGACAGCTGACCGCCGAGCGCGCCGCCGAGCGTGCGCATCACGGTGTTCATGCCGCTCGCGACGCCGGTCTGGTTAGCGGAGACGGCCTGCACGACGAGGTTGCCGAGCGCGGCGAACGCGAGCCCGATGCCGATCCCGAGCAGGCCCGCGGCGACGAGTAGGTCGTAGGGGTGACTGTGGGTGATCGAGAGCAGCGCGAAGGAAGCGGTCGTAAAGGCACTGCCCGCGAGCAGCGCGGCTCGCGAGCCGAAGCGCGCGGAGATCCGCCCGGCGTAGATCCCGAGAATCGTCATGCCGATCGTCGAGGGCAGCAGATAAAGGCCGGAGACGACGACCGAAGCCCCGAAGCCGAAACCCGTGCTCTTGGGCAGCTGGGCAAACTGCGGCAGCACGATGAACGACGAGTACATCCCCGCGCCGAGCAGGAACGCGACGAGGTTCGTGGTCCACACCCCGCGAATCCGCATCATCGTCATGTCGATCAGTGGGTTCGTCGCTCGCACCTCGACGGCGATCCACGCGAGCGTGACCACGATCCCCGCGGCGAGCAGCACGATCGTCTTGGGCGAGCCCCAGCCCCAGGTTGTGGTCTCGGAGATCGCGAGCAACACCATCGAGATACCGAGCGTCATCAAGAGCGCTGCGAGCCAGTTGATCTTCCCGGGCATGCGCACGGGGGACTCGGGGATGAAGCGCCAGGTCGCGACGATCGCGACGAGCGTCGCGACGAGCGGGATCCAGAACAGCCAGTGATAGTTCAGGTGCTCGACGATCACGCCCGAGAGCACGATTCCCACGCCCGCGCCGACGCCGAGGATCGCCGAGAGCAGGCCGATGCTACCGGCGACCTTCTCGCGCGGGAACTCGTCGCGCACGATCCCGAACGCGAGGGGGAAGATCCCGCCGCTCGCGCCCTGGATAAAGCGCCCCACGATGATTGGGCCGAGCGAGCTCGAGACCGCCGCGAGCAGGGTCCCGGCCGCGAGGATCACGAGCGTGACGAGCAGCAGGCGCTCCTTGCCGTACATGTCGCCAAGGCGACCGAGGATCGCGGTGCCGACAGAAGCCGAGAGCAGGTAGGCGGTCAGCAGCCAAGTGATCCCGTCCTCGCTGGTGTGCAGCGCATGCTGCATCGTCGGCAGCGCGGGCACGACCGAGGAGCTGAGCATCGCGTAGGCGACGCCCGCGAGCGAGAGCACGATCAGGATCACCGTGGGGTGGGTGCGGTCTGTGCTCGTCGCGCTCATAACGGTCGGGCGCGCGCGTCGCGTCGGCCGGCCTCGCCCGCCGTTCGCCCGCGGCGTGCCTCTACAGTAGCGGCGCTTCGCGCGGGTCTCTCCGGGCATTCCGAGGTACCCGTCGTGCTGGACGCCTGCGTCGCGTCCTGTCAAGCGTATGGCAGAATCGGCCGATGCCACGCGCATGGATGCTCGCCGGATGCGGCGCACTCACGCTCGCCGCGGCGGGGTGCGGCGGTAGTGGCAAAGCGTCCGCGGGCGCGAGCGGCACGCGCGCGGTCTACCTCGCGGCGGTGGCGAAGGCGGCCGAGGTCACGGGCCAGGTTCCGGGCTACAAGTTCGCGCTCACGAGCAGCACGCGCTTTGGAGATCAGGGTTTCTCGCTGCACGGCACGGGTGCGATGGATGAGGGCGGTTCGCAGGGGACGATCAGCATCCAGCTCGCGGGCAAAACCCTCTCGGAGGTGATCGATCGACCCTACGTCTACGTCGAGCTGCCGAGCGGCGTGGGCGGCCCAGCGACGGGCGCGAAGCCGTGGCTGCGCACGGACATTGACACTGTCGCGCAATCCTTCGGCGGCAGCTCGCTTGGTTCCAGCGGGGCCGACCCGACGCAGACGCTGAGCTTTTTGAAAGCCGCGGGCTCGGTGAGCAGGCTGGGCATCGAGGACGTGCGCGGTACCCCCGCCACTCACTACCACGCGATCGTGCAACTGGACCGCTACGCAACGGCTGTGCCGCCCGCGGAGCGCTCGAGTGCGACGAAGTACGCCGCGACGGTCAAACGCATTACGGGTACCGACACGCTTCCCCTGGACGTGTGGATCGACGATCAAAGCCGTGTGCGCCGCATCGCGTTTGACCTCCGGCTGTGCGGCCCGGACGGCAAGATCGAGGAGTCGATCGACTTGACGCTCTACGACTACGGGCACCAGACGTCGGTGGAGCCGCCACCCGCCTCGCAGGTCACCGACATTGGGGATCGGCTCGGCGAAGAAGTCGCGCGCAACCTGCAGCAGCTGCACTGCTGAGGGACCGAGCCCACGGCGCCCTGCTCGCCTCGGGCGGTGATCTAGGCGGCGACGGCGAGCGAGTGGTTGCCGCGGATCGTGCCGATCGGATCGACGCGCTGCTTGACCTCGCGCAACCGCGCGCAGATCGCGGCGGGCAGGATCGCGTCAAGGTCGCAGGGGCGCTCGGCGAAGTTCAGGTAGGCGGTGTCCGAGGCCCAGGGGCTCATCGTTTCGTGCAGACGGTCGAGCGTCCCCGGGATCGCCTGGGCGAGCTCGGGCGTCGCGGGCGAGCCGACCCCGCTAAGCAGGAACGCGGCGTCGAGTTTCGAGAGCGCGCCACCGTCGGCGGCTTCGCGTGCGAGCGCTCCGCCGAGCTGGCGCAACTCGGCGAGTAGCAGCGGCGAGTGAGCCTCAGGGCCAGCGACCCCAACGAACGCCTCGATCGCCTCGTCGGGCAGCTCGGCGAGCATCGCGTGGTGACCGAGTCCAGGCACGGGCTGCTCGGGGTCCATGTGGATCCGCGCGAGTCCCGCGGCAGGGATCTGCGCGAACATGTCCATGATCGGCTCTCCAAGAGCGCGCAGCGGCGCGATCAGGCGCTCACCCTTCTCTTGGTCGCCGATGCATGCGGCGCCGATCGTGAACAGCGGGCGGTCGCGCAGCGGCTCAGGGATCTCGGGCAGCGGCGGCAGGTGCAGGAAGCGCGCGATCGAGGTCACGTCCTCGGAGACCTCGACGAGCCAATTGCGCCAGGCGTGCAGCGCCTGCGCCCCCAGCTCGCCCGGAAGGATCAGCGTGCCGGCGAACAGCTCGGCGAGCTCGACTAGCTCGATGTGCAATGCGGTGACGATCGCGAAGTCGCCGCCACCGCCGCGCAGCGCCCAGAACAGCCCAGGGTCGGTGTCGGCGTCGATCCGCCGCTGCTCGCCCGCGGCGTCGACTAGCTCGATCGCAATCACGCGGTTGCACGCCAGGCCGTAGCGGCGACCCAGCCAGCCGAGGCCGCCGCCGAGCGTAAAGCCGATCACGCCGACGTCGGGCGATGAGCCGGGCAGCGAGCTGAGTCCGTGCGCCTGCGCGGCTTCGGCCAGCTCCAGCGAGAGCACGCCGGCCTCGACGCGTGCGGTGCGCGCCGCGGGGTCGACGTGCACGCCGCGCATCCGCTCGGTCTTGATCAGGACCGTGTCGTCGAGCGGGCCAAGGGGGCCCGCGCCGTGGCCGGTTCCCTGCGCGGTGACGCGTAGATCGTTGGCCGCGGCCCAGCGCACGACTGCGGCGATGTCGTGTACGTCCTGGGCGATTGCCACGAGCGCGGGATGCTGGTCGGCGGCGAGGTTCCAGGCGGCTCGGGCGGCGTCCCAGCCAGGCTCGCCGGCGCGGACCACATCTCCGGAGATCGAAAGCTCGCCGCTCATCGCGGGCACTCTACGAGATAAACCGCGCGAGGATGTGTCCATTTGCGCGGACGCCGTTCGTCGTGCTTGAAACGAACCCTCAGACTCAAGGAGCAAGCAAGATGACCTACCTGTTGCAGATCTACTCCTCGACCGCGATGTCCGAGTACGAAGCGCTGAGCCAGGAGGAGAAAGACGCGATCACCGGCGAGTACATGACGATCGCCCAGGCCCCCGGCGTGCTCGGCGGCAACCAGCTGCAGCCGCTCGAGACCGCGACGACGGTACGCGTGCGCGACGGCGAGACGCTGACGACCGACGGCCCTTTCGCGGAGACGAAGGAGTTCCTGGGTGGCTACTTCCTCTACGAAGCCGACGACCTCGACGCGGCGATCGAGCTGGCGGCGCGGATCCCGGCCGCGCGGATGGGCGGCTCGGTCGAGGTGCGTCCGATCGTGGAGCGCTGACGATCGCCGATCCGTCCACCCATCCGGAGCCCAGCTTCGAGCGCGTGTTCCGCGAGGAGTGGGGCCGTGTGCTTGCGACCCTGATCGGTTTCCTCGGCGACTTCGACCTCGCCGAGGAAGCCGCGCAGGAGGCGTTCGCGGTCGCGGCGGAGCGCTGGTCGCGCGAAGGCGCGCCGGCGAACCCGGGCGCGTGGTTGACGACGACGGCGCGCAACCGTGCGATCGACCGCATCCGCCGTGACCGCACGCTCCAGGCGAAGACGCGCGAGCTGCAGGTGCAGGTCACCGCGCAGGCGCAGGTTCCGCAGGAAAGCGAGGAGAGCGTGTTCCCCGACGAACGACTCGAGCTGCTGTTCACGTGCTGTCACCCGGCACTCGCGACCGAGGCGCAGGTAGCGCTGACGCTGCGCACGCTGGGCGGTCTGAGCACGGAGGAGATCGCGCGCGCGTTTCTCGTGCCGGAGCCGACGCTCGCAAAGCGGCTTGTGCGCGCGAAGCACAAGATCCGCGCGGCGGGAATCCCGTTCCGCGTGCCGCCTGACCACCTGCTGCCCGAGCGCCTCGTGGCGGTGCTCGCGGTGATCTATTTGATCTTCAACGAGGGCTACGGCGGGCGCGGCGAGCTTGCGGGCGAGGCGATCCGGCTGGGGCGCGCGCTCGTAGAGCTGATGCCTGATGAGGCCGAGGCGCACGCGCTGCTGGCGCTGATGCTGCTGCACGACGCGCGCCGCGAGGCGCGCTTTGCGGACGGCGCGATCGTGTTGCTCTCAGACCAGGACCGCTCGCTGTGGGACGAGCAGCAGATCGAAGCGGGACTGCGCTCGCTGGAGCGAGCGCAGGCGCTCGGCGGCGAGCATTCGGGGCCGTATGCGTTGCAGGCTCAGGTCGCGGCGCTGCACGTGCGCGAGCCACGCGACTGGACGCGGATCGCGGCGCTGTACGGAGATCTCGCGGCGCTGACGGGGTCCCCGGTCGTGGAGCTGAACCACGCGGTCGCGTTGGCGCAGGCGGGCGATCCGCACGCGGCGCTTGAGCTGGTGGACTCGCTGCCGCTCGACGGCTACCACTACCTGCACGCCACGCGCGCGGAGCTGCTGCTGCGTCTCGATCGCGTGGACGAGGCACGCGAGGCGTGCAGGCGAGCGCTTGAGCTGGTGCACGCTGACGCGGAGCGCGAGCTGTTGGAGCGCAAGCTCACGGAGCTCGGCGAGTTGGACGGGGCGAATCCGCCCCGCTCGCCGGACCCCGTCCGCCCCGACTAGTCTCGGCGGATGCGCACGGGCGAGCTCGGCTTCTGGTGGCGCTCGCTCAGCGGGCTGCCACCGCGCCGCGCGCCGCTACCGGAACCGCGCGAGGCGGACGTGGCGATCGTGGGCGCGGGCTATACGGGCCTGTGGACCGCGTACTACCTCAAGCGCGCACGGCCGTCGCTGGAGGTCGTGGTGCTCGAGGCCGAGCATGCGGGCTTCGGCGCTTCGGCTCGCAACGGTGGCTGGTTGACTGCGGATTTCTCTGGACCGCCGCGGGCGTACGAGCGCGGGCGAGCGGCTGGCTCCTTTCGCGAGCTCCAGCGCGCGATGCGCGCGACGATCGATGAGGTCGCGGGCGTGTTGGAGCACGAGCGGATCGACGCGGAGCTGATGCGCGGCGGGCAGCTGTCGGTGGCGCTCGACTCGGCGCAGGCGGCGCGGCTGCGTGACCAGCTCATATCCGGCTCCGAGCAGGCCACGGACGAGGGCGGCACGCGCCTGCTCGATGCGCGGGAGCTCACGACACGCGTGCGCATCGATGGTGCTGAGCTGGCGAGTTTCACGCCGCACGCGGCGCGGGTGCACCCGGCGAAGCTGCTGGTCGGCTTGGCGGAGGCGGTCGAGCGGTTGGGCGTGCCGATCTACGAGGGCACGCCCGTCTCGCAGCTCGCTGCGCACGAGGCTCGCACGCCGATGGGGCTGGTGCGGGCGCGCTGGGTGGTCCGCGCGACGGAGGGCTACACGGCCTCGCTGCGCGGTCTGCGCCGCGCGCTGGTGCCGATGAACAGCTCGATGATCGTGACGGAGCCGCTCTCGCAGGAGGCGTGGGAGGAGATCGGCTGGCGCGGGGGCGAGGTGCTGGGCGACTGCGCGCACGTGTTCGTCTACTTGCAGCGCACGGCGGACGGCCGGATCGCGATCGGCGGGCGCGGCGTGCCTTACCGCTTCGGCTCGCGCACCGACGGCGAAGGACAGACGGCGCGGGCGACGATCGAGCAGCTGCGCGCGAAGCTCGTGAGCATGTTCCCGGCGACGGAGGGGGTCGCGATCGATCACGCGTGGTCGGGCGTGCTGGGGGTGGCGCGCGACTGGTGCGTGTCGGTGGACGCCGACCCCGACACGGGCCTCGCGCGCGCGGGCGGCTACGTAGGCGAGGGCGTGGCGGCATCGAACCTCGCGGCGCGTGCTCTGTGCGAGCAGCTGCTCGGCGAGCCGGGCGAGCTGAAGCGGTTGGCTTGGGTGGGGCGCGAACCGCGACGCTGGGAGCCCGAGCCGCTTCGCTGGTGCGCGATCCGCGGCGTCTACGCGCTTTACCGTGCGGCGGACGCGCGGGAGCATCGCAGCGGGCGGTCGTCGCGGCTCGCGTCGATCGTGGACGCGGCTTCGGGCCGGCGCTAGCCGAGCAGCGCGGCGGTCACGCGCTCGGGGGCTTCGAGCTGGGGCCAGTGGGCGACGTCGGCGAGCGAGAGCAGGGGCGCGTCCGGCAGGCGCTCGGCGATCCGCTCGGCCATGTGAGCGCCGGAGACGGGGTCGAGCATGCCCCAGACGAATGACAAGGGCATGTGGGTCTGTTCAAGCGCCGCGACCCAGCGGGCTCCGTGACGTTCGCGGTCGCGGATGTAGCGGATCAGCAGGTGGCCGATCAGCTGTCCGTCCTCACGCTCCATCCCGCGCCACATCTCGGCACTGTCGTCGGCGGCGTCGAAGCCCTCGGCGAACGTGGGCTTGACGCCGGCAACGAACAGCTCCTGGTTCATGAGCTCGCCGATGCGCGGACCGTGCTCAGGGTCGAGCAGCGCCTGCTGCGTGGGCTGGGGGCGGTGCAGGTCGGGGAAGATGCCGCCGTTGAGCAAGTGGACCGCGAGCAGCTCGACGCCGAGCGTCCCCTCGGCGCGCCGGGCGAGCAGCTCCTGCGCTACGGAGACGGCGTAGTCGTGGACGACGAGGATCGTCTGGGTGATCCCCTCGCGCTCCCAGAGCGCCTGCACGAGGTCGGCCTGCTCGTGCAACGAGTAGTCGTGCTCGCGCGGCTTCTCTGAGGCACCGAAGCCAAGGAAGTCGCAGGTCAAGAGCGGGTGACGCTCGGCGAGCGCGGGGGCGACCTTGGCCCAGTCGTGCGAGGAGCTGGGAAAGCCGTGCAGCAGCGTGATCGTGGACGCTCGATCGGGTCCGTCGAAGCGCCGTACGAAGACCTGGCGCTCGACGCCGCCGAGCGCGAGCGGTACGCGCTCGCCACCCGACCACCACTGCTCGATCGTCTCGCTCATCGTTTGGCGCGCTGGCGTTGCTCGGCGAGCGCGGCTCGCACGGAGGCGGTTACTCCGGCACCCGCGGCTTCCAGTGGCTCGGTGCTGCGCAGCGCGCGGGAGAGGACGAAGGCGCCCTCCAGGGCGGCGAGCAGCTCGAAGGCGAGTGCGCGCGCGCGTTTGCGCGGCAGGCCACATTCGACGAGGCGAGCCGCGGCGGCGTCGATCCAGCTGTCGAACACCTCAGCGCACGCCTGGCGCATTGGCTCGTTCGTGCTGGAGACCTCCAGCGCTACGGTCGCGATCGGGCAGGCGTCTGCGTAGTCGGTTTCGCGCAAGGTCTGCGCGGCGGCGGCGAAGAAGTTGCGCGTCGCGGCGACGGGATCGCCTCCAGGCTGGAAGAAGGCGTCGATTAGCTGCCCATAGATCGCGCCGGACCAGCGGATGACCTCCTCGCCGAGCTGCTCCTTGCCGCCGGGGAAGAAGTGGTAGAGCGAGCCGAACGGAGCGCTGGCCTCAGCGACGATCTGCTTGACGCCTGTGCCCGCGAAGCCCTGTCGCCGGAACAGCTCGGCGCTGCGCTCGACGATCCGCTCCCTCGTGGCCCCTGGCATGCGGGGCAATGGTACGGTACCTGCTCACTAGAGCGATCTATCTATTTAATTAATAGAGATCGAAAGGAGATGCCGAGATGCCCGAGATCGAGCTGACGGCGGGGACGATCGAGTACGAGGACACCGGGGGCGAGGGTCCGGTGTTGTTGCTGCTGGGAGGGCTGATCATGGACGGCTCGGTATGGGACCCGCTGGTGGCCGAGCTGGGCGAAGGCCACCGCTGCGTGGCACCGACGTTGCCGCTGGGGGCGCACCGCAAACCGATGCGTCCGGACGCGGATCTCTCGCTTCAGGGCTTCGCGGGAATGATCGCCGAGTTGCTGGAGCGCCTGGATCTGCGCGAGGTTACGCTCGTGACGAACGATCACGCCGCGGCGCTTGTGTTCGCAGGCGGCGATTCGCCGGCGCTCGCGCGCGTCGCGCGTCTGGTGATCTCCTCGTGCGAGTCCTTCGAGAACTACCCACCGGGGTTGCCGGGGAAAAACGTTCGCGCGCTGGCGTGGTTGCCGGGCGGCGTGTACGCGGCAGCACAGTCGATGCGCATGCGCGTCCTGCGCCGCTCGCCGATCGGCTTTGGCTGGATGGCAAAGCACCCGCTGCCGGAAGCGCTGATCGACGGTTGGTTCTTGCCCCTGCAGGAGCAGCGCGCCGTGCGTCGTGACGTGCGCAAGTACATGATCAGTGGGCGACGCAAGCAGATGATCGAGGCGTGCGAACGGCTGCGTTCGTTTGCGCGCCCGACCCTCGTGGTGTGGACGCCGGAGGACAAAGTGCAGCGGCCCGAGCACGGGCGCCGCTTCGCGGAGCTAATCCCAGACGCGCGCCTGGTCGAGATCGCGGACAGCTACACGCTGATCATGCGCGATCAACCGCAAGCGTTCGCGCGGGCGATTCGCGAGTTCGTCGCCGAGGCCGCGGCGCCCCGGGTCGCGGCCTAGCCTTGGCAGGGGCCTAGCCCTGGCGCGGCCCGGTCCGGGCGTGCGAGGATGCCTGCATGGCAAGACGCCTCGCGCTGCGGATCCTGATCACGTGGGTGTTCAACAGCATCGCGCTGCTGGTCGCGGCGGCGATCATCCCGGCGATCGGCTACGACCACGACGCGGGCACGCTACTGCTCGCGGGTCTGATCCTGGGTTTTGTGAACTTCGCGGTACGGCCCTGGATCGTGCTGCTGACGCTGCCGGCGGTGATCCTCTCGCTAGGGCTTGTGTTGCTCGTGATCAATGCGCTGATGCTGTGGCTGACGAGTCGGATCGTGGACGGCTTCACGATCGGTGGCTTCTGGTCGACGGTGGGTGGCGCGGCGATCGTCTGGCTGGTGAACGTGGCGCTGCGCAGCGCGCTACGTTCCTCACGAACGGAGCCCGAGTACCGCTGGGAACGGTATTGAGCGCGTGCTGCTGTTGGTCAAGCTCGCGCTGGCGCCCGCGCTCGTGGTTGGCTCTTCGCTGGCGGGCCGCCGCTGGGGTCACCAGGTCTCAGGGCTGCTGGTGGCGTTGCCGCTGGTCGCGGGCCCGATCCTGCTGATCGTCGAGCTGGAGCACGGCCGGCACTTCGCTTCGAAAACCGCGGCCGCGGCGCTGCTGGGCCTGGTCGCGCTGTGCACGTTCGTCGTGGTCTTCGCACAGGTCGCGCGACGCGGGCGCTGGCCGCTGGCGGTGCTCGCTGGCTGGGCTGGGTTTTTGGCGGTCGCGCTCGCGTTCGGGCAGGTGACGCTGCCCGCGGGCGTCGGGCTCGTGTTTGCGCTCGGCGCTTTCGCGCTCGCGCCGCACCTGTTGCCGGAAGACCCGCCCGAGCGCGAGGACCCGCTCGTGGCGTTGCCGGCCTGGGATCTGCCGGCCCGAGCGCTGGCGACGGCGCTGCTCGTGCTGGGGCTGACCGGCGCTGCGGCGGGGCTCGGGCCGCGGCTGACGGGCGTGCTGACGCCGTTCCCGGTGTCGAACACGGTGCTCGCGGTATTCGTGCTCGTGCTCGAGGGACCGGTTGCGCTCGATGAGTTCTTTCGGGGCTTCCTGCGCGGCGCTTACGGCTTCGCGGCGTTCTGCTTCCTGGTCGCGGTGCTGGTGATCCCGTTGGGCCCGGCGGGCGCGTTCCTGATCGCCCTATGCGGTGCGTTGGTGGTACAGCTGCTCACGCTCGTGATCGCGCGGGCACGCGACGCCCGTGTGGGTGAGGCCGGGAGCGGGGCCGCGACGGGCGCGCTCTCCCCGCGCGCCGGCGCTACTGGTTCAGCCCGAGCAGATCGATAATTTCGCCGAACGTTTCCACTTCGAAGGCTTCGACTTCGGCGATTGCTTCTTCCCAGCGGCGCGCGCGCTGCACGAGGCCGCGCTGCGAGGCGGGCACGAGGGCGAGCATCGCCCGCGGCATGAAGCCCACACCGACGTAGTTTTCATAGAAGGTCTTGCGGAAGTGGACGGTGGTTTCGGGGAGCTTGGTGTAGCCGCTGGCCTTCCAGGCGCGGAGGTCGCCGCACACGTTGGGCGTGGGAGTACGGACCTCGGCGAGCCCCTGACGCGCGTACTTGCGCACCGCGCGGGTCAGCGAGCCGTTGCTCCAGTTCAGGTTCGCGACCGAGCGGGAGAACTTCGCGGCGGCAGAGGCTCCTGGTGAATAACCAGCGATCGTCATCGCGCCGATCACCTCCCACGTGAGCTTTTCGGATTCTTCGTTCTGCGGTGAGCCCTTGACCACACCTGGGCATTCGCTGCGCAGACGCTCGCGCAACATTCTGATCCTCGCTCTGGCGACGGGCGTCAGCCGGTGCCCGGTGCTGACGAGGGCGTAGTTCGCGCGCACGTAGGCTTCGGTCGTGCTCGCGTCGGAGGCCGCCGCGGCGGCCCCTGGCATCCAGGCGAGTGCGCACAGCGCGATCAATGTCGCGACGAACCCTCTCACGCCTTCGAGCCTACTCGCCTACGGACAGGGACGTGAAGGCTGGGCAATTCGAGACGGCCTGAAACTCTCTGTCACACCTAACTAGCTCGTGGGCGCTGCGCGGCCGGCTAGCATGCGGCGGCATGCGGAAGCTGGGACCCGCCGGGTTGGTGCTCGGCATCTTGTCGATCACGGCCGCGCTGAGCGCGTGTGGCAGCGCCGCTCCGGCGAGCTCGGTGACGTTGAGCGCATCGGTCAAGGCAGCGGGCGCGGGATCGGTGGCGGTCTCGCCTCAGCCGGGCACGCCCGACGCGTCGGCCACGACCCAGATCAGCTTCCTCGGCGCTCCGGGCACGAAAGTCTCGGGCGTGCAGGTTAAGGGCTCGCAGAGCGGCACGCACTCGGGCACGCTGCGCGCCTACTCGACGGGTACGGGCGAAAGCTTCATCCCGAGCAAGCCGTTTCGCGCGGGCGAGAAGGTGACGGTTCACGCCCAGGCGGGCGGTCAGGCGGTGAGCACAAGCTTCACGATCGCCCATCAGGCGCCGGTCAGCCAGAAGCAGTTCCCGCTGAATCCAGGCGACGCGAACGCGGTCCAGCACTACAAGTCGGCACCCTCGCTGACGCCCTCGACGGTGCGGATCACGACGAAGGCAAAGCCGGGCGCGGCGACGGGCGACTTGTTCCTGGCTCCGTATCAAGGGAAGGGCACGCCGGGACCGATGATCGCCGAACAGGACGGCTCCCTGGTGTGGTTCAAACCGCTGCCGGCGGGCGAGACGGCGACGAACATGCAGGTTCAGCAGTACCTGGGCAAGCCGGTGTTGACCTGGTGGCAAGGGCGGGTGCTCGAGCTTGGCTTCGGTCAGGGGGTTATCGAGCTTTACGACACGTCCTACCGCCACGTGGCGACGGTCCGGGCTGGTAACGGCTACCACGCGGATCTGCACGAGATCCGCCTGACGCCCGAAGGAACGATGTGGAGCGACTCGTTCGATCCGATCGAGATGAATCTGTCGAGCGCGGGAGGCAAATCGAGCGGCGTGCTGAGCGATTCGATCATCCAGGAGATCGACGTAAAGACGGGCCTGGTGATGTGGGAGTGGCACGCGCTGGGGCACATCCCGCTCTCTGAATCGAACAACCCAGCGCCGAAATACAGCTACCCGTGGGACTACGTGCACATCAACTCGATCTCGCCCGGCACAAAAGGCGCTGTGCTGCTCTCCTCGCGCAACACGTGGGCGCTGTATGACGTGGACCTCGCGGGCGGGCAGATCCGCTGGCGGCTGGGCGGCAAGCACAGCACGCTGAAACTCGGGTCAGGCACGCGCGAGTACTGGCAGCACGACGCGGAGTGGCAGCCCAGCGGGCTGATCTCGGTGTTCGACAACGGCTCGACGCCTCCGAAGGAGAAGCAGTCGCGCGGTCTGCTGCTGAAGGTCGACGAAGCCGGCCACTCGGTCACGCTGGCAAAGGCGTTCACGAACCCCTCAAAAACACTGCTGGCCTCGAGTCAGGGCAATACGCTGAGTCTGCCGGGCGGGGACTGGCTGATGGGTTACGGCGGGCTGCCGAACTTCACGGAGTACGACTCCTCGGGCCACGTGGTGCTTGACGGCACGCTCGGTAAGAACGTGCAGGACTTCCGCACTTACCTCGCGCCATGGAGCGCTACTGCGCCGGGCAAGCCTTCGCTAGCGGTGAGCGGCGGGAACGCGTACGCGAGCTGGAACGGTGCGACGGAGATCGGCACTTGGCGCTTGCTCGCGGGTGCCTCGGCGAGCGCGCTGACCCCGGGTGCGACGGCGGCGAAGTCGGGCTTTGAGACAACGATCAAGGCAAGCGGCGGACCGTACTTCGCGGTGCAGGCACTCGACGCGTCGGGCAACGTGCTCGGCACGTCGGCAACGGTCAAAGGGTGAGCCGAAGGCAGGTCTCGTCACGGGCCGCGGTGGGCGGCCTCGTGCTGCTGCTCGCGCTCGGCGGGGCGATCGCGCTCGTGGTGGCCCGCTCAGGGCGCGCGGGCGCGGACCCAAGCGCGCGGGCGAGCAAGTTCCACGAACCGGCGATCTCGCCGAGCTGCGTGCCACCGCGCTTGAACGTCTCGGCGGCGCTGGCGGGCGGCCGTGTGACGGTCTCGCCTGCGCCCGAATCGCGAGACGCGTCGGTGTCGAGCGAGATCAGCATGCTGGGCCCACCGGCGACTGCGCTTTCGGACGTGCGCGTCATGGGCGCGAAGAGCGGCTCGCACTCCGGCAGCCTGCGGGCCTACTCGCAGGGCGATGGGGCGAGCTTCGTGGCGAGCAAGCCGTTCACGCAGGGCGAGCGGGTGAGCGTGCACGCGCAGCTGCGCGTCGGCACGCGCACAGTTCCCTTCGCGTGGAGCTTCACGGCGGCGATCCAGGATCACGGCGGGCATGCGGGGGGCAGTCCGCGCCCGGCGCCGCAGCAGGCGGCCTACCAGCGCTTCCGCTCACGCCCGGAGTTGCAACCGCCGACGGTCACGGTCACTACGCACGCACCGGGGACGAGCCCAGGTGACATCTTCTTGGCTCCCTACTCGGGTCCGGGCCAGTACGGGCCGATGATCCTGGGCGAAGACGGCTCACTCGTGTGGTTCGAACCCCTCTCGCCGAGCGGCACGCGGGCGGCGGACTTCCGCGTGCAGCAGTACGAAGGCGAGCCGGTGCTGACGTGGTGGCAGGACCCGCTGATCGCGAATGGATCGAGCAAGGCGGGCGAGGTGATCATGGACAGCTCCTATCGGCGGATCGCGGTGATCCGGGCGGGCAATGGCTTTCAGCCGGACCTGCACGAATTTCAGATCACGCCGAAGGGCACGGGGTTGATCACGGTCTACGACGGGATCGACTGCGACCTCTCGGCGGTGGGCGGGGCGCGCGACGCGGCGGTGGCCGACACGCTTATGCAGGAACTCGACCTGAAGACGGGGCTCGTGCGCTACGAGTGGCACAGCCTCGATCACGTGCCGCTGAGCGACTCCTATGTCTCGGCGGCGCACTCGAGCCGCACGACGCCGCTTGACTACTTCCACATTAATGCGATCGACGTACAGCCCAACGGCGATCTGCTCGTAGACGCACGCAATACGTGGGCGGCATACGACCTGGATGCACGCACGGGGCAGGTGCGCTGGCGGCTGGGCGGCAAGCGATCGAGCTTCGCGCTGGGACCCGGGACACGCACGGCTTATCAGCACGACGCCCGCCGCCAGAGCGACGGGACGATCACGTTCTTCGACAACGGCGCAACGCCGGCGGTCCACCCGCAGTCGCGTGCGATCCAGCTGCGTTTGAATGAAGCGGCAAAAACGGCGACGCTGCTGCGCGAAGTGGTGCACCCGGGCAAGCCGCTGGTGGCGGGCAGCCAAGGCAACACACAGGCGCTCGCAAACGGCGGCTGGATGGTGGGTTGGGGTGAGGTTCCCTACCTCAGCGAATTCGGCCCTCAGGGCCAGCCGCTGTTCGATGCGCATCTGCCGACGACATACGAGTCCTATCGCGCTTATCGCTTGCCCTGGAGCGGGCAGCCGAGCGATTCGCCGAGCGCGGCCGTGGTGCGCGCAAAGTCGGGTCGCGGGGCGACGGTGTACGCGAGCTGGAACGGTGCTACGCGGGTCGCCTCTTGGCGGCTGCTTGCGGGCAGCGCGCCGTCGTCCCTGAGCCCCGTGGCGAGCGCGGCGCGGGCGGGGTTTGAGACGGCGATCGCGATTCCGTCACTGGCGGCGGGCGCCTACGTCCAGGTGCAGGCGCTCGACGCGAGTGGGGCGGTCATTGGCGCCTCGCGCGCAGATCGTGCCTAAGCCGCTCGCGATGCAGTCGGTGAAAGCGGGTTTCGCCGGTCGCGGCGCCGGGTTCCGTTAAGCCTTCAAAGACTTTTTCGCTGCGCCGTTCGCGCACGGCGGCCGCGTTGTCGGCGGCGGCCTTCGCGGTGGTGAAGTAGTCGGTGTAGCCGCGCGCTTGGGCGCCGGTGAGACGCCCGGGCAGCGGACGACGCAGCTCTCTTTCAAGCGCCTGCGCGTGGGTCTGTCGCATTTGCGAGGCGAGGGCGCCGCCCTCGCGTGCGCTGTTGTGCAGCTCCAGGCGCCCGCTGTCGCTCGAGTAGTCGTACAGCTCGTCTTCCTGACCGTCGGCGGCGATTTCGACCCCGCCTGGCTGCCAGTCGGAGTAGGTGGCGTACTTCGCGTCGGGGGTGCGCACGGCGATTACATGCAGCGGTGCGCCGGCGGCATAGGGCTCGACGGCGAACTCGGTAACGGTCTCGTCGGTGGCGTGCAGGATGAAGGGCCGTCCCGGGGCGTTGGGGTCGGCGAGGATCGCGGCGAGGTCAGCGCGTTCGGCGAGGTGGTCGTAGCGCGCTTCTCCCCGCCAGTCGTTTGAGCCGGTGGCGATCGTGAGCAGCAGCGGCGCGATGTCGACGCTGGAGGTGAGCTGGGTGCGCAGCGTTTCGCTCGCCTGGGTCAGCTGGCCGCGGTAGTCCTTGACGATCAACGGCACGTGGATCGCCTCCTCGTAGGCGCCAGCGCCCTTGCCGCGCAGCCCATGGGAGCCGCCGTACTCGCCGTGGTCTGAGGTGAACACGACGACGGTGTTCGCCGCGACTTGGGGGTGGCGCTCGAGCGTGTCGAGCACGTGCCCAATGCGCCGGTCGACCTCGCGCTGGAGCTTGGCGTAGAGGTTGAGAAAGTCGCTCCACAGCGCGGCAACTTCAGGTCCTTCGAAGGGCACGGGGCCGAAGGAGGCTGCGGCGGTTTCCTGCAGCGAGCGCTGCAGCTGGGGCTTGTCGCGCTCGATCAAGAGCTCGGGCGTCTCGAAGTTCGCGGGCAAGGTCTCGGTGACGCTCGATGCGCTCGCCTCGGGTGCGACGCGATCGCTCCACACGTACCACCAGGCGATGTCGTGGGGATTAACGAACGAAACCGTGGTGCACCAGGGCTCGGCGGTGCGCTCATGCTTAAACCAGCGGTCGAACTGGTGGGCGATATAGCCGTCCAGGCGCCAGCCTTGTCCGGGGGCGCCGTTGGGCGAAGGAAAGGTGCCGCCACCGAAGCCGTAGCGCGCGAGCGCGCGGGCGCCTCCGCGCGGGCGCCACTGGCCGTCGTGGTGGGTGAGGTGCCACTTGCCGTACCAGCTCGTGTGGTAGCCGTGTTCGCGCAGCATCGTCCCCCACGTGGGAAAATCGGGGTCGAGCGTGCTGCCGCCGGTGATCATGCAGCCGGTCTGATGGGTGTAGAGCCCGGTGAGCAGGGTGGAGCGCGAGGGCGTGCAGTCGTTCGCGGCGGTGTAGTGGCCGGCGAAGGAGACGGCTCCTTCGCGCAGGCGGCGCAGGTTTGGCGTCAGGGCAATGCCATCGGCCATCGGCGAGAACCAGGCGGGGTAGCGCAACTGGTCGACCAAGATCACGAGGATGTTCGGTTGCGCGGGGGTGGGGGGCGGTGTGACACGAGCTTGGGCGGTGCGCGCGACG
>DATJOE010000106.1:0-2630 GCA_035507305.1 Solirubrobacteraceae bacterium
GGGCCCGATCAAGCGCCTTGTCGATCCGTGCAAGCGTCTCCTCACGCCCCAGCAGCGTCACGCTTTCGAAGATACCTGGGGACACGGTCGTGCCCGCAATCGCCACGCGTATCGGCTGGAAAACACGGCCTGCCTTGCCGCCGTGCGCCTCGACGAGTTCGCGTAGCGAAGCTTCCACGTTGTCGAACGTGAACGGGTCCGCGGTCGCCAGCGCTTGGCGTGCCGCCTCCAACGTCTGCACGCCCCCGTCGCGGCCGATGACCTTCTCGAATGCCTTGGGGTCGTCGACGGGGCCATCGAAGAAGAATCCGGCCAACGGCCAGAAGTCCGCCAGCGTCTGGATCTTCTCGCGCGAGATCTCGACCGCCCCGCGCAGCCCGGTGCGACCGGTGTACTCCTCGAGCCGGCTCGTCAGCTCGTCGACGGAAAGCTCGCGCAGGTGGCGGCCGTTCAGGTGCCGGAGCTTGCGCTCGTCGAACACCGCGGAGTTCTTCGACACCCGCTCGAGGCGGAAGCGCTCCGCGAGCTCGTCCATCGTGAAGAACTCCTCGTCCGCCGCAAAGCCCGCTCCCAGCAATGCGATGTAGTTGTCCACCGCCTCGGGCAGGTAGCCGGCGGCGCGCAGCTCCTGGACCGATGCGGCGCCGTGTCGCTTTGACAGCTTGCGGCCGTCAGGGCCGTGCAGCAACGGCAGGTGCGCATAGCGCGGAGGTTCAGCGCCCAGCGCCCGGAACACGAGCAGCTGCGTCGGTGTGTTGGAGATGTGGTCCTCCCCACGAACTACGTGAGTCACGCCTGCGTCGAGGTCGTCGACGGCGACTGCGAAGTTGTACAGCACGGAGCCGTCGGCGCGAGCAATTACCGGGTCGTCGCGGCTGACGTTCGCAAACCGGATCTCCCCGCGGATGATGTCGTCGAAGAACGTGTCGCCCTCGTTGGGGTAGCGCAGCCGTACCGCGCCTGATCCCTCGGGCTCGCCGCGGAAGCCGCGATCGAAGCCGTGGCGCTCCTTGTAGACCTTGACGTCGTCGGCAGTCGCCGTGGAGTGATACGCGTGGCCGTCGGCGAGCAACTGGGCGAGCGCGTCGCGATGCCGGTTCGCGCGCTCTGACTGGAAGATCGGCCCCTCGTCGTAGTCGAGGTTCAACCAGCGCAGCGCGTCTAGGATCTGCTCCACGTTCTCGGGGGTCGATCGCTCGCGATCGGTATCTTCGATGCGCAGCACGAGGGTGCCGTCCTGGCCCCGCGCCAGCAGCCAGTTGTATAGGGCGGTGCGGGCACCGCCGATGTGTAGTGCCCCGGTTGGGGAAGGAGCAAATCGAACGCGCATGGAGACGTACGCATCATGCTAATCGGCGCTCACGTATCTAACGCAGGTGGGCTCCCAAAAGCAGTGGAACGGGGCGTCGAGCGCGGCTGCGAGGCGATCCAGATCTTCAACCAGTCGCCGCGCATGTGGCGTCCCACCGCGTACACCGACGACGACTTCGCCGAGTTCCGCGAGGCGATCAAGCCGACCAAGATCAAGGCGGTGTTGATCCACGCGGTGTACCTGCTCAACTGCGCCACCGAGGATCGCGAGATGCGCGACAAGTCGCGTACCTCGCTGATCCAGTCGCTGCGGGTCGGCGCCGGGATTAGAGCGGTCGGAGTGGTGCTGCATCCGGGCTCGGCCAAGCAGGGCGACGTCGGCGAGGCGATCAAGCGAGCGGGCAAGGTCATCAAGGAGGCGCTCGACGAGACCGAGCGCTGCCACCTGCATCTCGAGGACACCGCAGGGGCCGGTGGCACGCTTGGACGGTCATTCGAGGAACTCGCCGCTCTGATCGATGCCTCCGGCGGCGGCGATCGCCTCGGGATCTGCCTGGATTCGTGCCACATGCTGGCGTCGGGCTATGAGGTTCGCACCGTTGAAGGCCTACGCGACACGCTGAAGGAGTTCGACTCGATCGTCGGGCGCAAGCGCCTGAGCTCGCTGCACGTCAACGACTCGATGACCCCGCTGGGCTCCAACCGCGACCGCCATGCGCTGCTCGGCCAGGGCGAGTTCGGCGAGAAGGGCTGTGCGACGTTCCTGTCCGAGACCCGGTTCCAGAGGCTGCCGTCCGTGCTCGAAACTGGTTCCGACAACGGCGCGCCCGGCGCCGACGACGTCGCGCTCGCGGTCAAGCTGCACAAGCGCGGCCTGGCGTCGCGCAAGCGCTCCAAGTCCGCCTCCAAGCCGCGCGGCTCCAAGTCCGCCGCCAACCGCTAGCTTCACTTCCCAGATGAGCGAGCGCAGCGGCGACGCGCTGGTCGTGTTCGGGATCACCGGCGATCTGGCGCGCAAGATGACGTTCCGGGCGCTCTACCGGCTGGAGAAGCGAAAGCTGCTCGACTGTCCTGTGATCGGTGTCGCGGTCGACGACTGGGACGTCGCGCAGTTGCGCGAGCGGGCGCTGGAGTCGATCCGGCAGAGCGGCGAGAAGCTCGACGAACGGGTGTTCTCGCGACTGTCAAACCGGCTCTCGTACGTGAGCGGCGACTTCGCCGACCAGGAGACATACAAGCGCGTTGCCGCCGCCCTGGGCGAAAAGCAGAACCCCGTCTTCTACCTGGAGATCCCGCCCTCGCTGTTCGCGACCGTGGTC
>DATJOE010000107.1:0-7625 GCA_035507305.1 Solirubrobacteraceae bacterium
TTCGGCGACTACACCGAGACGCCCGTCTTCTGAGCGTGTTCGTAGCTTCGTGAGAGGCAGTGGACGCCTGCGCAAGGGGCTCGTGATCGGCGGCATCGTCGTCGTCCTCGGCTGCGTGGCAACCCTCGCGCTCGCTGCGCACCGCATCAAAGCTGAGCAAGCCGCGTTCCGAGCACCCGCCGCCGCGCGCTGCCAACCACGCACCTTCAATACCTCGGCCGTGCTACCGGGCACCTCGCTTAGCGTCTCGCCTCTACCCGACTCCTACGACGCCTCCTACCGTACCCAGATCAGCCTACTTGGCGTGCCCGCCGCAGCTCTCTCCAGCGTCACCGTGACGGGGTCAGACAGCGGCCGCCACAGCGGCCGCCTGCGCGCTTACTCCCAGGGCGACGGGGCAAGCTTCGTGCTCGCGAAGCCGCTCTCCCAGGGCGAGACCGCGACCGTGCGGGGCAAGCTACGCAACGGCTCGCATACACAGCGCTTCTCCTGGCACTTCACAGTCGCAAGCCAGGACACGCTCCCCTACTCCAAACCATCCAAACCGTCGGGCAAGGACTACAACGAGAAGCAGCACTTCCACTCACGCCCCGAACTCGAACCGCCGAGCCTCGTAATCGATGCCCACTCGCCGCAGAGCGAAGGAGGCGACATCTTCATCGCTCCCTACTCCGGTCCCGGTCCGCCCGGGCCAATGATCTTCGACAATGCCGGCAACCTCATCTGGTTCCACCTGCTTCCGAAGACCGCCTCCGCCGCGACGAACCTGCAGGTGCAGCAACTCGGTGGCCAGCCGGTATTGACCTGGTGGCAGGGCTACATCCCACCGCAGGGATTCGGCCAAGGCGAAGAGATCATCGTCAACGCCAATTACCAGGAGATCGAGCACGTGCGCGCCGGCAACGGCTACTCCGCCGACCTGCACGACTTCAAAATCACGCCCCAAGGTACGGCGCTGCTAACGGTGTTCAACCCGATCGACTGCAACCTCTCAGTCGTCGGAGGCCCTAGCGGCGGAGCGGTCACAGACAGCGTCTTCCAGGAACTCGACATGCGCACGGGCCTAGTGCGACGCGAGTGGCACAGCCTTGACCACGTGCCGATGGCCGACTCCTACAGCCTGGCGACCCACGCGAGCGCGAAGTGGCCCTTCGACTACTTCCACATCAACTCGATCGACCAGCGTGCCGACGGCACAACACTGATCTCCGCGCGCAACACGTGGTCGCTGTATCAGCTGAGCACGAGCAGCGGGCGCGTGCAGAGCACGATCGGCGGTCACCGTTCGAGCGTGAAGCTCGGGAGCGGCACGCACACCGCCTACCAGCACGACGCGAGCACCCTCTCCAACGGCACGATCAGCGTGTTCGACAACGGCTCGGTGCCCAAGGTGCACCCGCAATCGCGTGGCCTCGTGCTCGCGCTGAACCCAAAGACCGACGCCGCGACCGTCGTCGCGCAGTACGAGCACAGTCCCTCACTGACGTCCGACAGCCAGGGGAACATTCAGCAGCTGGCCAACCAGGACATGTTCGTGGGATGGGGATCGGAGCCATACTTCTCTGAGTACAGCGCGAGCGGCCAACTGCTTTTCGACGCTCACCTACATGGCTCATACCAGTCCTACCGCGCTTACCGCTTCGCTTGGACCGGCGCCCCGCTCGACACTCCCACGATCGTCGCGAGCCCCGTCTCGGGTGGTCGCGCAACCGTGTACGTGAGCTGGAACGGCGACACGCGCACCGCCGCTTGGCGCTTGTTGGCGGGCAGCTCCGCAACCACGCTGACCCCCGTGGCGAGCACGCCACACAGTGGCTTTGAGACAGCGATCAAGACGCCCGCGCCCGCTCCCTACGTCGCTGTCCAGGCGCTCGATGCCTCGGGCGCGGTGCTTGCGACCTCGCGCACGATCCGCGGTTGAGCGAACGGCCGGACAGGCTCACCGTGACCACGAGGCTGGGCTGGTAGGCTTGGCTCGTTTGGCGTCAAGGAGGGGTTTTCAGCCTGTGGGGATGCGATATGACGGCACGTAGGACGAACGCCAAGCCCCGAGACGCCAAATCCGGCAAGCCGAAAGATTTGCCTGACGCTAAGGGCGGGAAGGGCCGCGGCGGCTCGAGCAGTGGTGGTGCTCGGTACCGCAGGCTGCCGACCGGCGCTCACGGACTGACGCGTGAGGAGGTCGAGCAGGACCAGCGCGAGCGCCTGCGCTCCGCGATGATCGAGCTGATCGCCGAACGCGGCTACCCAGCCGTACGGATCCTCGACCTGACCCAGCTCGCGCACGTCTCGCGCCCCACCTTCTACAACCTCTACGCCGACAAGGAAGAGCTGCTGCTCAGCGCCTACGAGGACATCGCTGGGCGCACCACCCTGCGCATCGCCGAGGCATTTGCCGAAGGCGACTCACCCCAGCAGAGCCTGCAGCTCGCATTGCAGGCATTCGCCGCGATGGCAGCCGTCGAGCCCGAGGCGATGACGCTTGCGCTGCTTGGCACCTTCGGCGCGGGGCCGCGAGCGCTGGAACGGCGCAACCGCACAACCACTGCGCTTGAGAAGACGGTCAGCGCGGGCCGCGCGCACTCCTGGAGTGAGCAGCCGCGGGATCTCACCGCGAAGTTCCTGATCGGCGGCGTCCGCGAGGTCGCCGCGACCCGTCTGCGCGCTGGGAGCGCCGAGGAGCTGCCGGAGCTCGCGCGCGAACTCGGTGCCTGGGCGCTCTCCTATCCTCAGGCGCTTCCGCCCGGCCTGGAGGGACCGCGCCGCGTGCGCAAGCGCGAGTCCGCCGAGCCGACGTCAGCGGTGCTGCGTCACGAGCGCTCGCTCGCCGAGCGTCGTCTGCCCAGCGGCCGTCACGACCTCGCGCGCGAGGAGGTCGTCAAAAGCCAGCGCGAACGGATCGTCGACGCAACCGCCGAGATCGTCGCCGAGAAGGGCTTTGCGGGTCTGACGATCCCCGAGATCGCCTCGCGCGCGAACGTCTCGCACGAGACCTTTTATGAGATGTATCCCACTAAGCACGACGCTTTTCTGGGCGCGCAGAAGGTCGGTCTTCACCAGGCGCTGCGTACGACCGCCGAGGCCTACCAATCTGCCAGCTCAGACTGGCCCCAGGCCGTCGCGGCGGGTCTAAACGCGCTTATGGACTTTGTCTGCTCAGAGCCCTCCCACGCACACCTGACGCTCGTCGATACCTTCGGCGCGAGCCCGGGCGCGATCGAAATCCGCGAGAACGCACTGTCGTCCTTCACTGAGTACCTGCGTCCCGGCTTCGACCACGCGGCGAGCGGCTGCGAAGTGCCCCCCGTCACGGCGGAGGCCGTCGCCGGCGGCATATGGCAGGTGCTGCACCACTACATCGAGCACAAGCGCCTGCACGAACTTTGCGACGCTTCCTCCCAGCTCGTCTACCTCACGCTCAATCCCTTCATCGGGCCCGAGCGGGCGGCTGAGACCGCGCGCCGTCCGGCCCCGGCACTCGGCTAGCGCGAGTCGTTCCGACCCCGCGGCCGCCCCGCCTCACACGCGCGGCCATGCCGCGAGCCCTTCGCGCCTCTCGGGCGGTGGCAACGCCGCGCGCGGCGCGCGGCCGAGCTCTCAAGCGGGCACGGCACCGTCGTCTCAGCCCCGGCCTGTGAGCCGTCCGCGAAGCGGAACACCCCAGAGAAACGAAAGCCCCCGCTGGGGCACACCTTGGGCAGCAAGATCCCCTTCGGCGTGTAGCTCACCATCTTGCCCCCCACGCGTTCGTAGTAGGTCAGGTGTTCCGGCCCGATTGTCACGCGCAGGTGCACAACGCTGACGTTCGGGCCTTCCGGCAGGCCCGGCACGAGCGGGACGTCGATCCCGATCGAGCCTCCAAACGGTGGGACCGCGGGCAGCAGCAGCCCCGCGAGCACGAGATGAGCGATCACTGGCGCTTCGCCGTTCACGTAGAACAGCATCGCCACGTGGCCGTCTGTCGTGGCGGCCCGCACGATCGCCACGTCCGCGGGCTCGCGCACGACCGTCGGGCCGACGGGAATCTCGGCGAGTGCGGCGCCGACGCCCATGCGCGAGTTCGGCGGGCAGCCAGAGAGGCCGACCGCTTCGAGCGTCTTGTGATCGCACGTTTCGAGCCCCAGCCCACTGAGCGCGATCCCGAGGTTCTCGGGATAGCCGAGTTCGACTCCGGTCAGCGGTGCAGGAACGTGTCCGTCGGGAGCCGAGACCGTGAATTCGAAGCCCACGTTCGTGCCGTAGCCGAGGTGCTCGGGCGTTAGCGTCGCCGATAGCTGCACCGATTGGCTCGCGCCCGCCGAAGGAGAGGGCAAAGCGAGCACCAGCCAGGCCACGCACGCGATGCATACCCAGCACAACAGGCTGCGTGACGCGAGCCCTGCCGGGACGCGACGGTCCGGGATCAGACGGCCGTCGGCGGCGGAGGCTAGTAGGAGAGCCGCCCGGTGGTCTGCACTGTGAGGTTGTACGTCTTTCGGTCGAACACGCCGTAAAGGCCGGCCTGCCCATGCGCGTGCACGTAATGGCCGGTCCCGCCCGTGAGGGTGAGCGACCCGCGGAAGCTTTCGTAGCGACCGCTGCCGCTCGGTTTCGCCGAGCCGTGGCCCTTGATCGAGCCACCGTTCACGAACAGCACGAAGCTGCCACTGAACGTCGCGCCCACGTTCACGTGTGCGCGCATCCTCCCGGGCAGCGCGCCCGAGGCCGAACCTTCCTCCAGCAGCATCGACCCTTCGCTCCCCGCCGCGTTGTAGCGCAGGCGTCCCGTGTCGGTGACGTTCAGAAGCCGCGACTCGGCCCCCCGCACCTCTGGCGCCTCGCTCGGGGCCGCTGCGTGACTCCGGGCCGCCGGCTGGCTCTGCGTCGCCGCTTGGCTCGGGGCCGCCGCGAGCAAGCCTGCAAGCGGAGGCAGCAAGACGGCCCGCGTCCAGGCGCCCTTGCCGCATAGGCAAAGTCGGAGTCGTCGCATCTGAGCAGCCAAACGAGTCGGGCGAACCATACCCGCCGAATCCCCCTTGCCGCGCCGGGTCAACGCCCACCGAACCGCCGCCTGCGCTGCTGAAAAATCTCGATGCAGGAGATGAATGCCGCACGCGAGAAGTCGGGCCACAGCTCGTCGCGAAAGACCAGCTCCGAATAGGCCGCTTGCCACAGCAAGTAGTTCGACAGGCGGCACTCGTCGCCAGTGCGGATCACCAGATCGGGGTCGTGCATCTCGGGTGCGTAGAGACATGCGCGGAAATCCTCCTCCGTACCGCCGGTGAAGCGCGCTGCTGCGTCGAGGATCTCCGCGCGCCCGCCATAGTTGAACGCCACATAGAGCGTGAGGCCGCGGTTGTCCCGCGTGAGCGCTTCCGCCCAATCCATCTGCCCACGCAGTGGCACCGGCGCTTGCTCGCGCCGGCCGATGAAGCGCATCCGTACGCCCTGATGGTCCAACCCCGGGGTCTCGTCCGCAATGCGCCGGGTCAGCATCTCGATCAGGCCCGCGACCTCGGGTCGCGGGCGCGACCAGTTCTCCGTGGAGAACGAGTAGACCGTCAGCTCACGCACACCCAGCCTCGCTGCGTCGATCACGCGTTCGCGTAGGGTGTCTGCCCCTGCGTCGTGCCCCTCGTGGGGCGGGAGATCGCGGGCTCGTGCCCAGCGACGGTTCCCGTCGGCGATTATCGCGACGTAGCGCGGCGTTGAGAGCTGCACCTGCTCCTCCGCTGGCGGCGAAGTCTCGCGACCGAGTGCAAGCGTGTCGGCACTCATCATCGGTCGAGCTCCTCGCGCCACGCGCGCCGGACATAAACCCAGCGAGCGCGCAGCCGCTTAGCCAGACGCCACGCGTGCATCACTCCCAGCGTCGGCAGGATCACCGGACGGAGTTCGCGATGCAGCCTCGCAAAGGGCGACCTGGCCAGCTCGCTATCGGCCTCGGGCACTGAGGTGTAGTAGGCCACGACACCGAGCAGCGTCATCGTGTGGTGGGCGCGATGAGGTATGCGCTGCGTCTCAGCTACGGCACGCCGGGCGACCGCACTGAGACGTTCGCCGAGCGGCACGGGACCGCCGTATAGCTCCGCGAGCCAAGGCTCGCCCGAGCGGACATCGCGCCTGTAATCGACCAAGCTGTCGAGCATCGTGCTCAGCGCGCTGATCGAGAGATACGCACGGTCGATCGCCTCTGCCTCGCGCTCACCAAGTGACTCTTTTGCTCCTGCGGCGATTAGCGCGTGGATCGAGAGGACCGAGGCGACCGAGCCCGCGACGTAGCCCCGCCAGTCGAGGCCCCCCTCCAGAGACGAGCGCTCGCGCGCCCAGTGCTCTAGCTCTCCCACCCCGATTTGCGGGGTGACGTGGACGCGCACCTGGGCGGCCGCGCAGCGGCGGGCCGCGCGCTGCGCAGCGGCGGCAATCGCGGCGCGTGAGGGAAGCCCAGCGATGGCCTCTCGCGCCGTCGCAGCCAGCTCCTCCGCGTAGCCTCCATCATCGAATCCACGGGCGTTAGGGCCGATGCCGGGGCGGACCGGGTTAGCGCTCGGGACCGGCTCGAATACCGTCGTGAACGGCCCGTAGAGCCACTCACCAAGCTCGATCTGCCCGCTGTGCACGCCGCGCGGCTGCCCGTCGATCCGCTCGCCGAGTCGCTCGGTCAGGCCGTCCAGGTAGTCGTAGAGCACCTCGAACGCGACGATCGCTTCGACCGTCTGCCGACGATGAGCCTCGGGGACGAGCGTCGCAAGCGTGGCGGCGACCTCGGCGTTGAAGTGCTCTACCCGCAGCTTGCCACGGGCCAGATCCCGTAGCGAGGGGTCTCCGATCGCCGCGGCGCGCGCGGCCCAGCGGCGCAACTCTCGTCGAACGAGCGGAGCAATCTGCAGCCAGTAGCGGGTGTTCGCGAGCCCAAGCGCGATCATCGAACCGAGCACCGGTGCCCGTGAGGGGACGGGCTTCGCGTGCACGGTGGCGATCGACAGGCGAGCGGTTCGCGCTGCGTCCGGCGCGGGTATCTGGCTGGCCTCCAAGTCCTCTGCCCCTACTCCTCGAGTGCCAGGCCCGGCGGCACGCGCGAAGCGGCCCAGCCTGGGAGGATCGAGATCAACAGCACCGAGAGGACGACGAGCAGGAAGATTTCAAGTGGGCGGCGACCGACGACGCCCCCCGCGACCGGGAACCCCGTCACATGGCGCAGGTAGCCGTCGATCACGAACTCGCCGTAGACGCCAGCGAGAGCACCCGTCAGGCACCCTGAGCCGAGCATCAGCGTCACCTCCAGCAGCAAGAGGCGCCGCAAGCGCGCGGGCCTCGTGCCTTCGAGACGCAGCGCCGCCAGCAGCGTGCGGCGCTGCCAGATGCTCGACGCGAGCGCTGCGAGCATCGCGAGGATCGCGGCAATCAACAGCAGCGTCGCTATGTCGCCGAGCTGGCCGAGGCCTTCGCTTGCAGAATCGTTGATCTCGGCGGCGCGCTCGCGGGCCGTGAGCACTTCCAGGCCACTCGCCCGTCCAAGCGAGCGCGCAATCGCCGTCTTGACGTGCTCGGGGTCGGCGCCAGGAGCCAACTGCACGCCAAGCGCGCTCGGCGTGCTCGACCGCCACAGCCGAGCGTAGTCGGCACGGGCCAAGACAATCGCCCCT